>CACMLX010000004.1 GCA_902614655.1 uncultured Pelagibacteraceae bacterium | reverse complement strand
TTATAAATTTCTCAATTAGATATAAAAAAAATAACTATCTGAAGTTTATGAGTTCCTTTTTGACTGTTGGTTATGCCGTGCCAGGTTTGATACTTGCAATTGGCGTTATGCAGCTACTCACATTTTTAGACAGAAACATGGGAGATAATTATTTTGATTTTGTGCTTACAGGTAGTCTAGTTGGATTAGTTTTAGCTTATATAATAAAATCCTATGCGCTCTCAAGTTCTACGATTGAAGCTGGATATCAGCGTATAAATATGAGAATTGATGATGTAGCAAAAACACTTAAAACATCAGGCTGGTCTCTTTTATCATCAGTTCATTTGCCATTATTAAAAACTAGTTTTCTAACAAGCATGTTATTGGTAGTTTCAGAAGTCATAAAAGAACTTCCCGCAACGCTTATTTTGAGGCCATTTAATTTTGATACATTAGCTGTATATACTTATATATATGCAGCAGAAGAAAGAATGTACGATGCTGCTGCACCTTCTATTGCAATAGTTATGGTAGGGCTTATTCCAATAATAATATTGACTAGAATGATCAGAAGTTCTAGACCTGCATCAAGAGACTAATGATGGATATAATTCTTGAACTAAAAAATATAAAACATAGCTTCACAAGAGATAATGAAGTTTTAAAAGATATTTCTCTACAAGTAAATCGAGGCGAGATAATTACAATCTTAGGGCCATCTGGATGTGGCAAAACTACATTACTAAGAATCATTGCAGGTCTAGAAGAACAATCAGCAGGAACAGTATCGATAGATAATGAACTTGTTTCTGGGCATTTAAATCATGTAAATACCGAGGAACGAAATATTGGATTGGTTGTTCAGGAAAGAGCATTGTTCCCACACCTCTCGATTGTGAATAATGTAAAATTTGGAATAAAAGGTACGAATAAAAATAATACCGAGAGAGCTATGAGTTTATTAAAGTTATTTAGTGTTGAGAGATATGCAAAAAACTATCCACACGAAATATCAAGTGGTGAACAACAAAGGGTTGCATTGGCAAGAGCTATGGCGCCAAATCCAAAAATTTTGTTAATGGATGAACCTTTTGGAGCTTTGGATAAGGAATTAAAAGTAAGATTGAGATCTGAAACAAATAAAATTCTTCGTGATAACCTCACTACAACTATCATTGTTTCTCACGATACTGAGGACGCGCTAGCAATGTCTGATAGAGTTTTAATCATGAAAGATGGTAATTTTATTCAAAACGGCAAACCTGAAGATGTCATCTCTATAAGTTCAACCGCATCTCAAAAAAACCTTATTTAATTACCTTTTATTTGATGGTAATTTTTAACTTTTACTAATAAGGTATTAATATATATATATTATTAGAAATAATTGAGGAACAAATGGGTATTAGTTTTTGGCAAATATTAATCGTTGTAGCGCTTCTTGTTATACTTTTCGGTAGAGGAAAAATATCTGAATTAATGGGTGACGTAGCTAAAGGTGTAAAAAGTTTTAAAAAAGGCATCAACGACGATGATGAACCAAAGTCAATAAATAAATCAGACGAAGACTCCAAAGATTAACCTTAAGTAATTGTTATGTTACCTGGTATCGGAGGAGTAGAGTATCTTGTCATTGCAGCATTAATTATCATTTTTGTTGGACCGAAAGATTTGCCGGCAGTATTAAGAACTTTTGGCAGGTGGTGGGGTAAAATTAGAAACTTCTCAAGAGAATTTAGATCTAGTATCAATGAAATAGCAAAAGAAACAGGTGTAGATGATATTAAGTCTAAAGTTGAAAATACAAATCCCAAAAACTTTACAGACGAGATGCGTGACTCAATAAATAAAAATATCATTCAGTCAGAAAATCAGAAAAAAGAAAATGAGTGATACAAATGAAACACTTGATGAAGGAAAGCAACCTTTAATTCAACATCTTGTAGAACTAAGAAGCAGACTTATTAAATCACTAATTTTGATTACTGTTATGTTTGTTGTTGCATATATCTTTGCAGACACAATTTATAACTTTTTAGTTCAACCATATGCCGATGCTGTACAGGGTGAATCTGGCAGAAGGCTTATATTTACTGCTTTACACGAAACCTTTTTTACTTATTTAAAAGTAGCACTATTTGCCTCTATTTTTGTTTCTCTTCCATTTATACTGATACAAATTTGGATTTTTGTTGCACCTGGTCTTTATCGCAATGAGAAAACTGTTGTTATTCCATATTTAATTGCAACGCCAATATTATTCTTGTTAGGAGCGGCATTGGTTTATTATTTTATTATGCCACTTGCCATCAAATTCTTTCTATCTTTCGAATCGATTGGTGGCCAAGGTACATTACCAATCCAATTAGAAGCTAAGGTAAATGAGTATTTAAGCTTAATTATGCGTCTAATATTTGCATTCGGTATCAGTTTTCAACTACCAGTTCTTTTGACATTATTAGCAAGAGTAGGTTTTGTCAGTTCTGAAGGATTAAGAAAAAATAGAAAGTATGTGATTGTAGGAGTTTTTGCAGTAGCAGCTATTTTAACACCACCTGACCCGATCTCCCAAATAGGGCTTGGAATACCAATATTATTGCTGTATGAAATTTCAATATTTGCTGTAAAATTTATCGAAGGAAAAAAACCTAAATCCGAGTAAAACATGCATGACATTAAGAAAATAAGGGAGAATCCCTCAGATTTAGATAAGTTATTAGCCAAAAGAAAACATCCGCCAGTTTCAAATCAGATAATTGAATTAGATGAAAAGAACAGAGAAATTATTGGTGAGCTTCAAGTTATTCAAGAAGAGAGAAACGCCAAGTCAAAGCTCATAGGAGAATATGCGGCTAAAGAAAAAAATGATGAAGCCGCTAAGTTAAAGGCCGAAGTTACAAGTTTAAAAGATAAAATGCAGGAGTTAGAGAATAGTCAAAGAGAAAAACAAGAAGAACTCAATACTGTTTTATCTTCTTTACCTAATAATCCAGCAGATGATGTGCCAGTTGGAGATGAAAGTTTAAATAAAGAAATTAAGCTGGAAGGCAACAAAAAAGAATTTACTTTTACTCCAAAAGAACACGATGAATTAGGCGAAAACTTAAATATGATGAGTTTTGAACAAGCCACAAAAATCTCTGGAGCGAGGTTTGTTGTACAAAGTGGCTTGATTGCTAGAATGGAAAGAGCAATATCTAATTTTATGTTAGATCTTCATACAAATGAATTTGGATACACAGAGATGAATGTTCCTATACTTGTTAAAGACCAATCAGTTTATGGTGTGGGACAGCTTCCTAAGTTTAAAGATGATTTATTTAAAACAACCGATGACTATTGGCTTATACCAACGGCCGAGGTTCCTCTTAGTAATATGACTAGAGAGTCAATTATTGATATTTTAGATTTACCTAAACGATATGTATCTCATACGCCATGTTTCAGATCTGAAGCTGGTGCAGCAGGGAAAGATACAAGAGGTATTATGAGACAACATCAATTTTATAAAGTTGAGCTTGTTAGTTTAACATCAGAAAGTCAATCTAAGGATGAACATGAAAGAATGTTAAGTTGTGCAGAGGAAGTTTTAAAAAGATTAAATCTTCATTATAGAGTTGTCATATTGTCTTCTGAGGATATGGGTTTTGCTGCACAAAAAACATATGATATTGAAGTATGGTTGCCTGGTCAAAAAGCATACAGAGAAATATCTAGTTGCTCTAATTGTGGAGATTTTCAAGCAAGAAGAATGAACTCTCGTTACAAAGAAGGTAAAGAAACTAAATTTTTGCATACATTAAATGGATCAGGTTTAGCCGTAGGACGAACCTTAATATCTATTCTTGAAAATTATCAAAACGAAGATGGGACTATTCAGGTGCCAGATGCTCTTATTCCATACATGGGTGGAATAAATCAAATTTCAAATTAATTCATCTATATGTCAATTATTAATCTTAATGAAGCGAGGATATTGATTACAAATGATGATGGAATATCTGCAGAGGGTATTAAAATACTAAGAGCTATTGCTAATGAATTTTCAAATGATGTCTGGGTCGTTGCACCTGAACATGAAAAAAGTGGTGCATCACATGCTTTGTCTTTTCAAAACGAATTGACACTTAAAAAGTACGAAGAGAAGACATTTTCAGTTAATGGTACTCCTAGCGATTGTGTTGCAATTGGTATAAGCAATGTTTTAAAAGATAAAAGACCAGATTTAATTTTGTCAGGTATCAATAGTGGCTGCAATGTTGGAGAGGATGTTACATATTCAGGTACAATTGCTGCAGCAATGGAAGGCTTAATTAGACGAATTCCATCAATTGCAATCAGTCAAAATTATGAAGCTGGCAAAAAAAATCAAATATCTTGGGATTCTTCAAAAACTTATTTGAAAGATTTACTTGTTGATTTAACAAAAAATGGATGGGGCAAGAATGTTTTTATGAATATAAATTTCCCCTATTGTTCAGCAGATCTGGTAGAAAGCATTCAAATCACGACACAAGGTAACAGAGAATCGGATGATTTGATTATTAGAGAGGTTGAGAAGTCAAAGTTTAGGTTTGGCTTAAGAAGGAGGCTTGAAGACAATGCCAAACTAACTATTGCTCCAATAAATGAAGTTATCGAAGGATACATGAGTGATGTTGAGGCTATAGCCAATAAGCACATTTCAGTCACACCCCTTCATCTTGATTTAACCCACCACAAGAGCCTTGAAGTCTTAAAAAAAGGTTTAAAATTAAACCTAAACTAATTATTTAGTTCAAAATCGTTGGCTAAATATGTATATTGCCGTTGAAATTTAAAAAGGAGCGAACCATGGAACAAATGCTGATACAATTAATGCCATTATTTTTAATTTTTGCAATCTTCTATTTTTTGCTAATAAGACCTCAGCAAAGAAGAGCAAAGGAGCATAAAGAAATGGTTGCAGCTGTTCAGCGCGGAGATAAAATTGTCACTTCTGGTGGTATCCGCGGAAAGATAAATAAAGTCATTGGCGATACTGATGTAGAGGTAGAAATATCCTCTGGAGTAAATGTTGTTATAATTAAATCAACTATTGCTGAAGTAGAGAAAGTTAGTAATTCATAGTAAAATAACTAATGCTCTATTTCTCAAATCTCAAAACTTTTTCTGTTCTTTCTGTAATTATAATTACGCTATTTTTTGCTGTACCAAATTTTTTCTCAAAAGATCAAATAAATAGCTTTCCAAATTTTATCCCAAAGCAACAAGTTAATCTTGGTTTGGATCTTCAAGGAGGTTCACATTTATTATTAGAGGTTGATACCGAAGAAATTATAAAAGAGAGAGTAGAAAACCTTAATGCAGACGTTCGAAGAGTCTTAAAGAAAAACAATCTTAATTATAGTAATTTCAAGGTTTCAAATGAATCCCTAAAATTTGTTGTGGAAGGTTTTAATAGCGAAATTCAAAAAGAAATTTCCGAGTTATCCATGAGTAACTCTCAAAATATTCTTGCAATGGGAGATCAAACTAATTTAATTATTACTCAAGAAGAAAATACAATTCAGATTAATTTTACTGAAGAATTTATAAAACAATCTGTTTCGAATGCGGTCGCCCAATCGTTAGAAATTGTTCGAAGGAGAATAGATGAACTGGGCACAAGAGAACCATCAATACAAAGACAAGGGTCATCCAGGATAATAATTCAATTACCAGGTATTGATGACCCAGATCGTATAAAGTCCTTGCTGGGTCAAACAGCCAAACTTACTTTTCAATTAGTCGATACCTCAGTGAATTTTGACCCATTTAATCCCTCAAAAGCACCAATTGGTTCAGAAATTTTGGCATCTGATGCAGATGAAGAGTTTAAATATATTGTAAAGAAGCGAATTATGGTTGGAGGAGAAAATCTTGTTGATGCGCAACCTGGTTTTGATCCTCAAACAAATGAACCTATAGTATCTTTTAGATTTGATCGTATAGGTGCAACAAAGTTTGGAAGGGTTACACAGCAAAATGTAGGCAAACCTTTTGCGATTGTGCTTGATAATAAAGTAATTAGTGCGCCAGTAATAAGAGAAGCTATTTTGGGAGGTTCTGGTCAGATTTCTGGCGGTTTTGACTCAGAAGAAGCAAATGATCTTGCTATTCTTTTGAGAGCTGGCGCGTTACCAGCCCCACTTATTATTTTAGAAGAAAGGTCGGTTGGACCTGATCTTGGTGCCGACTCAATTGAAGCGGGTCAATTTGCAGCAATAATTGGTTTTATTGCTGTGATTATTTTTATGATATTTGTCTATAGATATTTTGGCCTGCTTGCAGATATAGCTTTAATTATAAATTTATTTATGGTCCTTGGTGTTTTGTCTTTGTTTCAAGCAACTCTAACACTACCCGGTATCGCTGGAATAATATTAACAATTGGAATGGCCGTAGATGCAAATGTTCTGATTTTTGAGAGAGTTAGAGAAGAAATTAGAAATGGATCAAATATGATGAACGCTGTTGAAAACGGTTATAAAAGAGCTTTATCAACTATATTAGATGCAAATATCACAACATTGATTGCTGCAATAATATTATTTTTTATGGCTTCAGGACCAGTGAGAGGATTTTCTATTACGTTAGCCATTGGAATTTTTACATCAGTTTTCACTGCATTTACTTTCACAAGGTTACTAATTTCATTAAACGCGAAAAGATTAAAGCCAAATTTTGTAGGTCTAAGTAAAAATGCTTAATATTTCTGGAACACAAATTAATTTTTTAAAAGTAAGGGTAATTACCTTTATTCTTTCTGCAATATTGATATGTCTTTCAATAGGTGCTTTTTTTGTAAATGGATTAAATTTTGGAATTGATTTTAAGGGCGGCACACTTATTGAAATCGAAACATCTCAAGAAATAGAAATTTCTGGCTTGAGGGATAACTTAAATACTCTTGAACTAGGGGATGTCCAAGTTCAAGAATTTGGATCTAGTAAAAATTTACTAATAAGAGTGGAGCAACAATTAGGTGGAGATCAAGTTCAACAAGATGTTGTTCAAATTGTAAAAGAAAGCTTAGAATCTTATCTTTCAACAGATATTAATTTTAGAAGAACTGAGGTTGTAGGACCTAAAGTTAGTGGAGAATTAATACAATCTGGTGCCATAGCAATTTTTGTCGCAGTATTTGCAATGCTTGTTTACATATGGTTTAGGTTTGAATGGCAATTTTCGCTTGGTGCAGTTCTAGCGCTTGTTCATGACGTCATATTAACGATTGGAGTTTTTTGTATTACTCAACTAGAGTTCAATCTACCTATCATTGCTGCAATACTTACTATTGTTGGATACTCTATGAATGATACAGTAGTTGTGTACGATAGGGTCAGAGAAAACTTACGCAAGTACCGTTCAAAGGAAATTACAGATTTGTTAAATTTGTCGATCAACGATACTTTATCAAGAACAATCGTAACATCCGTTACCACGCTTTTAGCTTTATTATCATTATTTATTTTTGGAGGTGAAGTGATTAAAGGGTTTACGTTCGCAATGATTTGGGGGGTAGTAGTCGGAACATATTCATCTATCTTTGTAGCAGCACCATTACTTAGATACCTTGATGTTAAACGTGAGTGGAATACAACTTCAGCAGTAGACTCTACGAGATAAATTAGTAGAGATTTTGTGCAACTACCATTGATAGCAACATAGGAATGGAAAGTACTGTGTTCGTTCTTGAGAACAGCATAGCTGTTCTAGCTGATTTTGCTTTTGTATCTGCATCAACTTCAACAATTCCCAATGCTTTCTTTTGATTTGGCCAAATAACCATCCATACATTATAAGCCATTATAATAGCAAGCCACATACCAATACCTATTGTAAGTTCTTTACCATTAAATCCATAAGCCAATGTAAATGTAAGAGCGTTGACTGATCCTTCATGTCCATAATAAAGAGCAAGAGTTGTAAGTCCTGTGATTAATGTTGCTAAAGCAGCCCATCTGAACCAGAAAAGTGCCGCAGGGGCAATAACTTTTCCTATTGCTGGTTTTTGCTCATCAGGAATATTTGGCATATTAGGAATCTGCACAAAGTTAAAGTAATAGAGAAGCCCAATCCACATCACTCCAGATATGACGTGAAGAAATCTCGAGAGTGAGGCCCAATATAGTTGGTCAAAACCGCCATAGTGGCCTGTAACCATAATGAGCAATAGAATTGCCAACAGAGTTCCAAGAATAACTGTTCTCTGTAATGATTGTAAAATTGATGCCATTAACTATTCATAGCATGTTTTATGCGTGTATGTAAAATATTTATGTAACTATTTTAGGATTTTATTTAAATATTGTCCTGTATAACTTTTTTTGACTTTTGCAATTTCTTCTGGTGAACCGCTTCCTATTATTTCACCGCCACCGTCACCCCCTTCCGGGCCCAAGTCAATGATCCAATCAGCTGTTTTTATTACATCTAAATTATGCTCTATCACAACAACAGTGTTGCCCTGATCAACTAAAATTTGAAGTACCTCGAGAAGTTTCTTAATGTCATGCACATGAAGTCCCGTAGTTGGCTCATCAAGTATATACAAGGTTTTACCTGTGGCTCTTTTTGAAAGTTCTTTTGAAAGTTTAATTCGTTGCGCTTCACCACCCGATAAAGTAGTAGCTTGCTGACCAATTTTTATATACCCAAGTCCTACATTTTGAAGTGTGTCGAGTTTCTTTTTAATCATTGGAATTGCTTCAAAAAAAGAACATCCTTCTTCAACTGTCATATCTAAAATATCTGCAATACTTTTATCTTTGTACTTAATTTCAAGCGTTTCTCTATTGTATCTTTTGCCCTCACATTCATCACAGGTGACATATACATCAGGAAGAAAGTGCATCTCTATCTTAATTACACCATCACCTTCACAAGCTTCACATCTACCACCCTTAACATTAAATGAAAATCTTCCAGCTTTATAACCCCTGGCTTTTGACTCCGGCAAACCAGTAAACCAATCCCTTATAAAAGTGAAGGCTCCGGTATACGTTGCAGGATTTGATCTTGGGGTTCTTCCAATTGGAGATTGGTCAATATCTATGACTTTATCAAGCTCTTGAAGCCCCTTTATTTCCTTATGTTTTGCAGGTGTATACCTTGACCCGTTCAATGTTTGGGCGACTGACTTAAAAAGCGTATTAATTGTTAAAGTTGATTTACCACTACCAGAAACTCCGGTAATACAAGTAAGTGTTCCAAGAGGAATTTCGCAATTGACATTTTTAAGATTATTACCCTCAGCTTTTATAATTTCGATATATTTATTATTTAGTGCTTTTCTTCTATTACTAGGTATTTCAATTTTTAGTTTACCAGATAAGTATTGACCAGTAATGCTATTTTGATTTTTTTTAATTTTAGCAACATTACCTTCAGCAACTACTCTTCCACCATTGACGCCAGCAGCTGGTCCCAAGTCAACTACATGATCAGCAGTTGTGATTGCCTCTTCATCATGCTCAACGACAATAACTGTATTTCCAAGATCTCTTAATCTTTTAAGTGTTTTTAACAATCTTTCATTATCACGCTGATGCAAGCCAATCGAAGGTTCGTCAAGCACATATAGAACTCCTGTTAAACCTGATCCAATTTGTGATGCCAGACGAATTCGTTGTGATTCACCGCCTGATAAACTACCCGAACCTCTTGAAAGAGTTAGATATTCAAGCCCTACATTATTTAAAAAAAGTATTCTTTCATTGAGTTCTTTAAGAATTCTAAATGCAATTTCTTTTTCTTTTTTAGTTAATTTTTTTTCAAGTTTCTGAAACCAGATAACAAGTTCTTTAATAGATTTGTCGCATACTTCACCTATGTGCAGTTTGTCTATCTTTACAGCCAATGCAGTCTCTTTAAGCCTAAAACCATTGCATGCATGACATCTTACTTCACTTTGATATCTCTCAATTCTTCCACGCATCCAATCACTTTCTGTCTCTAGATATCTGCGCTCAAGATTATTAATTACTCCTTCGAAAGGCCTTTCATATTCATAACCGTCATCATAAGTAAACTTTAATTCTGTTTCGCCAGAGCCATAAAGAACTATGTTTTGAATTTTTTTTCCTAGTGATTTCCAGGGTGTATCAAGTGAAAATTTATATTTTCTAGCTACAACCTTTAAAATATTTCTAAAATACCCGTATCTCGAGACTGGCCAAGGAGCAAGTGCATCCTCATTTATTGACAGATTTTTATTTGGAACAACTAGATTAGGATCAATTGATAAATCGGTTCCAATTCCATCACACTCCTCACATGCTCCATAAGGATTATTAAAAGAAAATAACCTGGGTTCAATTTCGTCAATTGTGAAACCGGATACTGGACAAGCAAATTTTGATGAAAATAGTTCATTATCTACTTTACCATTTTTGTTTTCGAAGTTTTCAACGATCACCAATCCATCACTTAAATTGAGAGCAGTTTCGACACTATCCGCCAACCTGTTGCCTATCTCATCATTTAGTAGGATACGGTCTACTACAACCTCGATATCATGTTTCTTCTTTTTATCAATTTCAGGTAAGGAATCGAATTCGTATAATTCTCCATCAATCTTCACTCTTTGAAAACCTTTTTTGTGCAATTCTTGTAATTCTTTTTTATACTCACCTTTTCTTCCTCTGATAATTGGAGACAATATTAGAAACTTTGAACCGATTTCTCTTTCTTTTATTCGATCAACTATTTGAGTCACTGTCTGACTTTTAATAGGTAATCCGGTTGCAGGAGAATAGGGTATTCCAATCCTCGCAAAAAGAAGACGAAGATAATCATAAACCTCAGTAACAGTTCCAACTGTTGACCTAGGATTTTTTGATGTTGTTTTCTGTTCGATGGAAATTGCGGGACTTAATCCTTCTATTAAATCAACATTTGGTTTTTGCATCATTTGCAAAAACTGTCTTGCATAAGCCGATAAGCTCTCAACGTATCTTCTTTGACCTTCAGCATAAATAGTATCAAATGCAAGAGAAGATTTTCCTGATCCAGACAAACCAGTTATTATTGTCAGCTTCTCACGGGGTATTTTGACGTTAACATTTTTTAGATTATGTTCACGAGCTCCTTGTACGGAAATTGTCTTACTCATAAGAATTAATTAATCTTAACACTCCTGATTTAAAGATAACCTGTGCATAAACAGTAAAATAGGGATTTTTGTATGTACAGCGCATCAATATCTGGATAAATTACAGTATATGGCTGCTAGTTTAAATAAAGTAATGCTAATAGGTAATCTTGGAGCAGACCCCGTAATGCGTCAGACTCAAGATGGAAAAAAGCTTGCCCAGCTTAGCTTAGCCACATCCGAGTCATGGAAAGACAAGGTTACAGGAGAGAAAAAAGAAAAAACCAGTTGGCATAGAATAGTCATATTTAACGATGGTTTAGCAGGTGTTGTTGAGAGTTACCTTAAAAAAGGTTCAAAAATTTACATTGAAGGCCAATTACAAACTAGGAAATTTACAGATCAGAGTGGAGTTGAAAAATATACGACTGAAATTGTTCTTGGAAACTACAATGGCACACTTACCATGCTTGACTCAAGGAACTCAGGAGGCGGCGATTCAATTCCAGATATGGGTTCAGATATAAATCAAGATATGGGAGAAGGCGCTCCACCTGACCTTGATATAGACGACGAAATACCTTTTTAAGTCTACTTTTTTCAATCGAAAACTGGGCAATTTTCTGGTATAATAAACTTAATTTTTATAACAAAATCGTGCTTATTTTTCCTATTTTTTTGGGATTTTTAGCGCTTCAATAGGAAATAGAATTGACTGATTCCAAGGATCAAAACGAAGATCTTAAAACAGGTAAAGAGCAATCTGTAATCCCCATATTAATCGATACAGAAATGCAAAATTCTTACCTCGATTACGCTATGAGCGTAATCGTTAGCAGGGCATTACCCGATGTTCGAGACGGACTAAAACCAGTTCATAGACGGATTTTATATGCAATGCATGAGTCAGGCTATGAGTGGAATAAGCAACACAGAAAGAGTGCTCGAGTTGTCGGTGATGTAATTGGTAAATACCATCCGCATGGAGATCAAGCTGTTTATGATGCGTTGGTCAGACTTGCCCAAGACTTTTCAATGAGCGTGCCACTGTTAGATGGTCAAGGTAATTTTGGATCAATGGACGGTGATAGGGCTGCTGCAATGAGATATACGGAGGTTAGAATGGCAAAAATTGCTAGTTTCCTTCTTGAAGATATAGAAAAAGAAACGGTCGACTTTAGACCTAATTATGATGAAACTGAGAGTGAGCCATCTGTTCTTCCTGCAAAATATCCAAACCTACTTGTCAACGGTGCAGGTGGTATAGCTGTTGGTATGGCGACTAACATTTTACCTCATAATTTAGGAGAGGTCATTGATGCTAGTATTACTTACCTTAAAAATACCGATGTAACTTTTGATGAAATAAATCAAATTATAAAAGGCCCAGACTTTCCTACGGGTGGAACAATAATTGGCATAAAAGGCATAAAAGACTCTCAGTCATCAGGAAGAGGCTCAATCATTGTTCAGGCAAAATCAAACATAGAGGAATTTAAAACAGATCGAGAGGCAATCGTATTTACAGAAGTACCCTACCAAGTTAACAAATCATCTTTGCTTGAGAAAATAGCTGAACTTGTCAGAGATAAAAAAATTGATGGTATAAGTGATTTAAGAGATGAGTCTGACCGTCAAGGAGTGAGGGTTGTTGTTGAATTAAAAAAAGGAGTAATATCACAAGTTGTATTAAATAAATTATATAAATTTACCGCACTACAAAGTTCTTACGGGGTTAATTCATTGGCGTTGGTAAACGGAAAACCGAAATTAATGAATATAAAAGAATTCATTCACCATTTTATAGAATTCAGAAAAGAAATAATCAGAAACAGGACTCGACATGATCTTGGCAAAGCAAGAGATAGGGCCCATGTATTGATTGGCCTAGCAGTTGCTGTAGCTAATGTTGATCAAATAATAGAAATTATTAAAAGCTCGAAAGATCCTAATGAGGCAAGAACCTCGCTTCTTAAAACTAAGTGGCTAAGCAAGGACATTGATGATTTGTTAAAGTTAGTTGATGACCCAAGGCAAATTAAAAATGAAAAAGAAATTTATTTAACAGACGAGCAGGCCAAAGCAATATTAGAGTTAAGATTGCAACGTTTGACTGCTCTAGGTAAAGATGAGATCAAGTCAGAATTGTCAGATCTTTCCAGTCAAATAAACAAATTCCTCTCAATATTAAGGGATACGGAGGTATTAAATGATGTAATAAATGTTGAGCTAAATGAAATTAAAAAGCAATTTGCAATACCAAGAAGAACAGAAATCAATGAGGGTGAGGCTACAGATATTAATCAAGAAGACCTTGTTCAAAGAAGTGATATGGTCGTGAGTGTAACAAACTCAGGTTATATAAAAAGGGTTCCTTTAAATATGTACAGAGCACAGAAAAGAGGAGGTAAAGGAAGAGCGGGAATGAAAACAAATGAAGAAGATTTTGTGACTCAAGTTTTTACATCAAGTACTCATGACAATATGCTATTTTTCTCATCTGGAGGAATAGCTTATAAACTTAAGACATGGAAGATTCCTGAGTCATCACCCCAAGCTAAGGGCAAAGCAATAATAAATCTCTTAAATCTTAAAAATACTGAAAGTCTATCAAGTATCCTTGTGTTGCCAGAAAATAAACAATCAAATGGTAATGACTATTTAATCTTTGCAACGTCGGACGGTAGCATCAGAAAAAATAGTTTAGAAGATTTCAAAAGGATTCAAGCAAATGGTAAAATTGCAATGAAATTAGATAATAATAATGCAATCGTAGGTGTAAAACTTTGCAGTGATGAAGACGATATTTTACTATCAACAAAACATGGAAAGTGTATTCGAACTCCTGTTTCAAAATTGAGAACAACAAAAAGTAGGAGTTCGGTAGGTGTAAGGGGCATCAGGCTAACAAAAGATGATAAAATTATTTCAATTTCTGTCATTTCTCATACTGATGTATCGTCAGCAGAAGCAAAAGCTTACTTAAAAATGATTTCAAAGGAAAAAGGAATGCAAGAGGAAGCTGAGAGTGACGATAATGATATTGATAACTCTGTTTCTGACATTGAAATATCTAAGGATCGATATGATGAATTAAAAGCGAGTGAACAATTCATTTTAACCGTTACTGAAAATGGCTTTGGCAAAAGATCTTCATCTTACCAGTTTAGAGTTTCTAACCGCGGAGGATCAGGCATTGTGTGTATTGCGACATCAGATAGAAATGGTGATGTTCTGGCTTCTTTTCCAGTCAATAACGATGATGATATAATGCTGATAACTAAAACAGGTCAATTAATTCGCTGCCCGGTAAAGGATGTTCGCGTAGCTGGCAGAAACACTCAGGGAGTAAGTATATTTAAAACAACAAAAGAAGAAAAAGTTGTTTCTGCAAGTAGAGTTGAGCTAGATAGTTAATAAATTACTAGAGGTCTTTAAATAATCATTATATATTCCAAACATGAGAAGAACTGGCATATATCCTGGAAGCTTTGATCCCATTCATAAAGGGCATATTGATATTATCAATAGGGCTACAAAACTTGTTGATAAATTATATATCGCAGTTGCTGACAGCCCACATAAATCTCCTTTATTTGATTTAGATGAAAGAAAGGAAATGATAGAAAATGAGTTTTCATCAAATGATAAAATTGAAGTAATTGCATTTGATAATTTATTAATTGATTTAGCTAATTCGCTAGATGCAAAGATACTCATAAGAGGTCTTCGTGTTGTTTCTGATTTTGAATATGAGTTTCAGATGTTGGGTATGAATAGACAATTAGATAATAATATTGAAACAGTATTCTTAATGGCAGACGCTCAACGGCAATCAATTTCCTCTAATTTTGTAAAAGAAATTGCACGCTTGGGAGGAAATATCAGTAATTTTACAAATAAGTTTGTTGAGCAAAAATTAAAAGATAAATTCAAATAAATAAAATGAAATTAACAAGAACTTTAATCTTTGTATTTTCATTTTTTATAGCGTTAATCGCAGAAGGAGTTGTCATGGCAAATGATCCAGAAAATTCAATCCAAATAGAGCTGAAAGATGGTAATGTAATAATAGAATTACTGCCTAATATTGCTCCAAATCACGTTAATAGAATCAAAGAACTTGCAAGAGAGGGCTTTTATGATGGAGTACCTTTTCACCGTGTTATAGAGGGCTTTATGGCTCAAACTGGTGATGGCGAAAATAGAAATGGAACAGGCGGATCTACCAAACCTGATTTGAAAAATGAATTTGGTAATACACCTCATCTTCGTGGAACAGTATCAATGGCAAGAACAGCCGACCCGGATTCAGCTAATAGTCAATTTTTTATCTGTTTTGCTGAAGCTCCACATTTAGACGGCCAGTATACTGTTTTTGGTCAAGTCGTAGAAGGGATGGAGTTTGTTGACATGATTAAACGAGGAGAGCCAGGCTCTGGAAGTGTAGATGACCCTGATGAAATGTTAACTGTGAGGGTCATTGCAGATCTATAATTTTCATGAAATTAAGTCAATTTGACTTTGAACTGCCTGATAATCTGATCGCTGAAAGACCGTGTGAGCCTCGAGAAGAATCGAGGATGTTGGTTTATAAAAATGAAATATCTGATGCGAACTTCAGTAAATTTATTGATTATGTTGGCCATAATGACTTGGTTGTGATTAACAACACAAAAGTTATCCCTATTTTCCTTGAAGGATTTCACTCAAAAAAAAACATTAAGGTTACGCTTCATAAAAAACTATCAAGCAATAAATGGCTTGCATTTTTGAAACCCGCAAAGAAAGTAAATGAAAACAGTATAATCAGTTTCAATAATGAGATCTCTTGTATAGTTAGAAAAAAATCAGATTATGGTGAGGTTGAATTAGAATTTAATTGCAGTGAGGAAGAATTTGATAATTATTTGAATCAATTTGGACTTATGCCGCTGCCGCCATATATTCAAAAAAAAAGAAAAAGTGACAAAAAGGATTTTACTGATTATCAGACAGTATATGCAAAGAAAAAAGGTTCTGTAGCAGCTCCTACTGCTGGTTTACATTTTAATGATACAATAATAAATAAACTGGTTGAGAGTGATCAATTAGTGGAGATTACTTTACATGTTGGGGCCGGTACATTCTTACCAATAAGAAACGAGGATGTTGATAATCATGTAATGCATTCTGAGTATGGAATAATTGATGAAAAAACTGCACTGAAAATTAATCAATGTAAGAAAAAAGGTGGAAAAATTATTGCTGTTGGTACAACGACACTTAGACTTTTAGAAAGTGCCGCAAAAAATAATCAAGTGGAGAAATTTAATAGAGAAACTAATATATTTATAAAGCCTGGATATAAGTTTCAAATTGTTGATATGCTATTGACTAACTTTCATTTACCAAAATCTACTTTATTACTATTAGTCTCCGCATTTGTAGGCACTAAAGAAATTTTTAAAATTTATAAACATGCTGTAACAAATAAATACCGTTTTTTTTCATACGGTGATGTTAGTTTACTATTTAAGAAATGAGCGAATTTAAAATACTAAAAAAAGATGGAAATGCAAGAAGAGGTAAATTAATAACCTCTCATGGGGAGATAAATACACCTGCTTTTATGCCAGTTGGTACAGCTGCAACTGTCAAAGGTGTCTTTACTAAGGACCTTATTGAAACAGGCTCAGAAATACTTTTAGGAAATACTTATCATCTAATGCTCAGACCAGGGTCCGAACTAATAAAAGAATTCGGTGGACTTCATAATTTTATGAATTGGGACAAACCTATACTCACAGATTCTGGTGGATACCAAGTATTTTCTCTAGCTAAACTAAGAAAGATTAGTGAGGAAGGTGTTAAGTTTTCATCACATATCGATGGAAAAGAAGTAATGCTTACTCCAGAAAGTTCAATGGAAATACAAACTAACTTAAACTCAGATATTGTAATGGCGTTTGATGAATGCACAGCTTTTCCTTGTACCCATGATCAAGCAAAAAACTCTATGGAATTATCTATGAGATGGGCAAAAAGATGTAAAGATTATTTCATAGAAAGAAATAACAACAAATTATTTGGTATCGTTCAGGGAAGCGTATTTGAGAAGTTAAGAAAAGAGTCTGTACAAGCTCTTGAAGATCTAAATTTTGATGGTTACGCAGTAGGAGGTCTTGCAGTAGGTGAAAGTCAAGACCAAATGTTTGAGGTTCTTGAATTTACCACACCTCATTTACCTGACGACAAACCACACTATTTAATGGGTGTGGGCAAGCCTGATGATATTCTTGGTAGTGTTGCTAGAGGAATTGATATGTTTGATTGCGTATTGCCAACTAGAAGCGGAAGGAATGGACAAGCCTTTACTTGTCATGGACCGATAAATATTAGAAATGCAAAATACAAACATTTAGATGATCCAATTGATAAAAACTCAGATAATCCTGTATGTAAAAATTACTCTGCTGGGTATATACATCATTTATTTAATGCAAAGGAGATGCTAGGGGGCATGTTACTTTCTTTGCACAATATATATTTTTATCAGAAACTTATGGCAGATATTAGAAAGTCTATAGAGGAGGATAGCTTTATATCTTTTTCAAAAAAATTTCTTGAAATTTACAAATCTTAGTTACTTACCTTTGAATTCAGCTTTTTTCTTTTGAATGAACGACATTACTCCAATTTTACTATCCTCAGTTTTGCCAGCAATGGTTTGTGCTGAGCTTTCAGCAGAAAGTTGACCTTCAAAATTGTTTGAAAAGGTATCCCAATATAATTGTTTAATTAATTTCAAGGCCACTGTTGGTCCAGAGGCAAGAGTTTTAGCAGTTTCTATAGCTGTATCCATTAGTTTATCGTCATCTACTACATAATTTATAAGTCCCCATTCAAGGGCTTTCTCAGCACTCACTTTTTCTCCTATTAATGAAAATTCCATTGCTTTCGCCATTCCAATTTTTCTGGGAATTACATATGTAGAACTTGCGTCAGGTACTAATCCTATGAACTTAAATGCCTGGTAGAAGTATGCTGATTTTGATGCGTATACTAAATCACCAAATACTCCTATAGAACATCCTGCACCTGCAGCTACTCCGTTAACTGCGGTAATTAGAGGAATAGGAATATTTTTTAAATCAATTAAGAAAGGATGATATACTTTTTCTAATTCCTCGCCCGGATTAACATCAGCACCTAATCCTGCTCCCTCGACTAAATTAGCTCCTGCGCAAAATCCTCTTCCTTCCCCAGTAATAACCAGACACCTCACTTTTAACTCGCCATTAATAATTTTTTTGATGTATCCATGTAGCTCAGAAATCATTTTTTTAGATAACGCATTGAGTTTACTTGGATCATTGAGCGTTAAAACTGCGACATCTTCAGTTATTTCACATTTGACTGCTTCTGACATAATTCCTATTATTATACCTTTAAAATATATAAAAAAGGTATATTTTTATAATCATTAAACAATATATGAGGGTGAGAAAATGGGTTTAGGTGGAATAAATACTGACAGTATATTTGATGATATTTCTTATGATGACTTATCAGTAAAGCTCAATAAATTAAAGACCAGGTATATTGAAGGTAATATTCCTAAGTTAACTGAGAGAAAAGAGAGATTAAAAAAGCTAATTGATATAGTCGAAAATAATGCAGATGCACTTGGAGACGCTATTCAAAGTGATTTTGGAACTAGACACAAACAATTAAGCTTAATGGCAGACGTGAGAAGCACTTTATCATTTGCAAACCATTCTTATAAGAATTTATCTTCTTGGATAGGTCCGGAAAAAAGAAGCGCAAATTTTCCACTTAACTTACTAGGAGCTAAAGCTAAAGTTCATTATCAGCCTTATGGGGTAGTTGGAATTATATCTCCATGGAACTTTCCAGTTAATCTAAGTATAGGACCTCTCGTAGATGCTTTTTCAGCAGGTAATGCTGGCATGATTAAGCTTTCAGAATTTGTTCCATCCACGAGTAGATTATTAGAAGAATTAATATGTGAAAAATTTGACGAAAGTGAAGTCGTGGTAGTAAATGGGGGAATGCAAACTTCAATTGATTTTACAAAGTTGCCATTTGATCATTTAATATATACTGGTTCGACAGATATAGCTCGAAAAGTATCAAGCGAAGCAGCAAAAAATCTTGTTCCTTTAACTTTAGAACTAGGGGGTAAATCACCAACAATTTTGAGTAACGGAGCAAGCATTGATAAAAGTGTTAATAAAATTCTTTTTGGTAAATTATTAAACGGAGGCCAAATTTGTGTTTCACCTGATTATAGTTTTATACCAGAGCAAAAAGTAGAGCAATTTATTGAAACCTCAAGAAACTTCATATCAGAAAAATTTCCAACAATTAAAAATAATCCCGACTACACTTCTTTAGTTCACCAATCTCATTATGAAAGAGTAAAGAGTTATATTGAGGACGCAAGATCTAAAGGTGCTGAAATAATTGAAATTAATCCTGCGAATGAAGATTTTTCACAGCAAGAACACCACAAAATTCCGCCAACTTTTGTATTGAATGTTAATGACGATATGGAAATCATGAAAAATGAAATCTTTGGACCTGTAATGCCGATTAAACCTTATAAAGATTTCAATGAAACTGTAGAATACATCAATAAGAAGCAGAAACCTCTTGCAATGTATTACTTTGGATCAGATGAAAATGAGATCAATACTCTGCTTGATAAAACATCTTCTGGTTCATTAGTGGTAAATGATACAATATTTCAAACAGCACAATACAACCTCCCTTTTGGAGGGGTTGGATCTAGTGGTTCGGGTTCGTATAGAGGAAAAGATGGATTTAAGAACTTTAGTCATAAAAGATCTTTTTTCAAAGGCTCCAATCTTTTAGATGCCACAAAACTTATTTTCCCTCCTTACGATGAGAAGACAGAAAAAAACATAACTAGAATGATTAGATAATTTCTGAAAGTATTACATTTTTAGATTTTTCTGTAATAAATTTGAATCTTAACTCTGGTTTCTTTCCCATAAGTGAGTCTACAGATTTATGAGTTTTCTTTTTATCTTTTGAGGCTATTTGAACTTTTAATAAGGTTCTGTTTTCTTGTGACATAGTTGTTTCTTTCAATTGAGCGGGCATCATTTCACCCAATCCTTTAAACCTATTAATCGTAACGTCTGAATTTTTAAATTCCTTTTTTATTATATCATCTTTGTGTTTATCATTTATAGCATAATATGTTTTTGCACCCTTAGATATCTTGTATAAAGGAGGCACAGATAGGTATAGATGTCCATCATCGATAAGCTTTGGAAACTCTTTATAGAAAAACGCCATTAATAAGGTAGATATATGAGCTCCATCAACATCGGCATCAGTCATGATTATAATTTTTTCGTATCTAATATCCTTGCTATTAAATTTATCTCCACGCTTACATCCAATAGCCTGTATTAAATCAGTAATTTCCTGGTTTGCATTTATTTTATCTCTTCCAGCGCTGATCACATTTAAAATCTTACCCCTTAAAGGCAATATGGCCTGTGTTTGGCGATCTCTAGCTTGTTTTGCTGATCCACCAGCCGAGTCTCCTTCAACAAGAAAAATTTCAGTTCCTTTATTTCCATCAATTGAACAATCAGCAAGTTTACCTGGTAAGGTTGTTTTTTTTCTTTTTATATTTTTTTCTATGATTTGATTTGATTTGCTTTGCAGTCTTAACTGTGATCGATTGAATGCATATTGAAATAATTCTTCTGCCGACCTAGTTTTTTTTGCAAGCCATTGTTCAAATAGTTGTCGTGCTTTCATTTCAATCTTACGACCAGGCTCTATACTTGATAACTTTTCTTTTGTCTGACCTTGAAACTCAGGGTTTTCTATGAAAGCAGATAAGATTGATCCAGATGAACCAAAGAGATCTTCTTGATTAATTTGAGATGATTTCTTTTCGTATTTAATTTTTGAAAAGTCTTTAAATGCCTTATAAATGCCTGACTTGAACCCACTTTCATGAGTACCCCCCAGTGGGGTTTTAATAGTGTTACAATAAGACTCATTTATAGGTTCCATCGCATCAAACCAATTTATAATTCCCTCAATTTTACCGCTATCAACATCTGTCTCTGTGTTGAAATAAAATGGATCTTCAAAAATGGGGTCATTGGGCGTGCAAAGGTTATTTAAATAATCTTTTATTCCATCGGAGAAATGTAGTTTATCTGATAATGGAATATTTTTTTTGGCGGTTGCCTTACTGCATGACCAATGAATTTCAACATCTGGTATAAGATAGGCTTTAGCTTTTGCCATATTATATATAATTGAAGCATCAAATTCTATTTCTTTGCCAAAAATTTCTGTGTCTGGTGAAAATACTATTTTTGTACCCTTTTTAAGAGGACCTTTTGCGGATGCTTTTAATTTATTTTTAGGAGAACCTTGACTATAAGTTTGTACAAAATATTTTTTATCTCTTGCAATTTCAAGAGTAAGTTTTTTAGATAGCGCGTTTACTACAGAAATTCCAACACCATGCAAACCGCCAGAAGTTTTGTAATTATTTTTTGAAAACTTGCCCCCAGAATGTAGTGTTGTCATAATGACTTCAACTGCAGGTATTTTAAATTTTGGATGCTTATCAACAGGAATACCTCGCCCATTATCAGAGATTTCAATGGTGTCCTGAGAAATAAGCTTAATTTCCACCTTATTTGCAAAACCAGCAACAACTTCATCCATTGAGTTATCAAGTACTTCGCTTACAAGGTGATGCATTGCCATAATATCTGTGCCCCCAATGTACATTCCAGGTCGCTTTCTAACCGGCTCTAAGCCTTCAAGGACTTCAATATCTTTTGCGGTGTAAGATGAGTTTGAATTTTTTATTGTCTTTTTGGATGAACTCTTCTTTTTTATTGATTTATTTCTCTTTGGTTTCTTTCTCATAACAAACAATACAACTAATAATAGATTCTTTACTTTGTGTAATATTTATTTACTCTAACAACATGAATTTATTAGGATTTTAGTATGCCAGTTATTGAATCAAAAATAATGATTAATTCAGAGTCCTTCAAAAAAAATCAAGAGGACCATCAAAAACTTATTGATGAGATTAGAACTTTAGAACAAAAAATAGCTGATAATTCCGCTAGGTCTAAGGCTAAGTTTGATAAAAGAGGACAGTTACTGCCTCGTGAAAGATTAAAAAGACTATTAGACCCAGGTAGTTTTTGGCTTCCGTTATCCACCCTTGCTGGATACAAAATTGGTGATGATGATGGCGATAAAAATATTGGATGGGGAAACTCTATTAGTGGCATCGGTTATGTTGCAGGCGTTCGTTGCATGATTGGTGTTTCAGATGCGGGCATTAAAGGGGGAAGTGCATCTGCGATGGGCACTGAAAAGGCGTTAAGAGGCGCTCAAATAATTTTTGAAAATAAATTACCTTTTATTCAGTTAATAGAGAGTGCTGGTGCAAATCTACTGAGACAAACCGATATGTTTATTAAAGGCGGTAGAAGTTTTGCCAATCTTTCTAAAATGTCAGCAATGGGAATTCCGACTATTGGCGTAGTTCACGGTTCATCAACTGCAGGTGGCGCTTACCAGACAGGCTTATCAGACTATATAATTGTAGTTAAAGAAAGATCAAAAATATTTTTAGCTGGTCCTCCTTTATTAAGAGCTTCACTTGGCGAGATTGCTACTGACGAAGAAATTGGTGGAGCAGATTTACATTTTGCAGTTTCCGGACTTGCTGAATATATGGCAAACGATGATGCACATGCAATCGAGATTGCAAGAGATGTCATGAAGAATATTGGATGGAATAATGATTTTATTTCTACTCAAAAGTCTGAGTATGATGAGCCCGTTTATTCACCTGATGAGTTAACAGGAGTTGTTCCAGTTGATTATAAAACCCCGTATGATTGTCGGGAAGTGATTGCAAGAATTGTTGATGGTTCTGATTTTTTAGAGTTTAAAGAAGGCTGGGGTAAAACCCTCATAACAGGACATGCAACTATTCAAGGTTATAAAGTTGGAATTTTAGGGAACAATGGACCGATATTTTCTGAGAGTGCAAATAAAGCTACTCAATTTATACAAATTTGTTCTCAATCAAATACGCCGCTAATTTTTCTTCAAAATATAACTGGTTTTATGGTGGGAACTAAAGAGGAAGCAAAAGGAATGATAAGACACGGATCAAAGATGATACAGGCGGTTACTAATTGCACCGTTCCTAAAATAACACTTAGGATTGGAGCCTCTTTTGGTGCGGGAGAATATGGAATGGCGGGAAGATCTTATGATCCTCGATTTTTGTTCTCATGGCCAAATGCAAAAATGAGTGTAATGGGAGGGGAACAGGCTGCTAGAACAATGGCTCAAGTAGCTCTTGAAGGTGCCGAACGAAAAGGTCAAGACCCCAAAAAAATTTACGGAGAGAACCTTGAAATGCTTGAAGGTATGAAGCAGAAAATAATTGATCAGTACCGGGAGGAAGGTGAAGCAATATTTTGCTCAGCGAGATTATGGGATGATGGAATAATTGATCCAAAAGATACAAGAAAGATTTTAGGTGAATGCTTAAACATCATCAGTGATGGCGATAAAAGAGAATTAAAGCCAAACACTTTCGGCGTTGCAAGAATGTAATTAATTTTTTCCTGGAAGAATGTCGAGATATTTTGAAATAATGCCTAGCATTACTTCATCTGATCCGCCGCCAATTGAACCTAAACGTCCATCTCTATATGCTCTTGAAATAGGTGACTCATTCATATAACCCATTCCACCCCAATATTGTAAGCACTCATCATTAACTTTTCTAGAAAGTCGTGTCGCCTTTAGCTTTGACATTGAAGCTAGCTTTGTACAATCACCACCATTTACATGTATCTCAATTCCTTTCCATGTAAGAGCCTTTAGAGCTTCAACTTCCGTCATAAGCTCAGAAAGTTTATAATGAACAATCTGATTATCTAGAATTGGCTTGCCAAATGTTTTTCTTTGTCTTGTATAATTAATAGTTTCATTAATAGCTAATTCACAGCCAGTATAGCCAGCAATAGCTGCATAAAGTCTTTCCTCTTGAAATTGCATCATTTGATAAATAAAGCCTTTACCTTCTTCTCCAACTAAATTTTTTTGTGGCACTCTTACATCATCAAAAAATATTTCAGCAGTATCAGACGAATGCATACCCATTTTTTTTAGTTTACGATTAATTGTGACACCTTTTGCCCTTTTGCCATCTTCCTTGAGGGGCACACATATAAGAGATTTATTTAAATGTTTATTCTTATTGTCAGTTTCAGTATTTGCAAGCATACACATCCAGTCTGCTTGAGTGCCATTTGTAATCCACATCTTTGATCCATTGATTACATAATCATCACCATCCTTAACTGCATGAGTTTTAATAGCAGCCACATCAGAACCAGCACTTGGTTCAGAAACACCAAGGCAAGAAACAAGATCTCCAGTAATAGACGGTTTTAAAAATTCATTGCATATCTCTTCACTGCCGAAGCGCGCCAATGCCGGAGTTGACATATCTGTTTGTACACCAATAGCCATTGGAACACCGCCACATTTAATATGCGCCAATGCCTCATTGAGAACTGCTCCGTATGAATAGTCTAATCCAGATCCACCGTATTTTTCAGGTTTAGTTACTCCAAGAAATCCTTGATCACCTAATTTTTTGAATAGCTCATGAGCTGGAAAAATTTCATTTTCTTCCCACTCGTCAACATAAGGGTTAATTTCATCTTCAACGAATTTAAGAGCTGATCTCTTTAATTCTTCGTGTTCTGTTGTTAATTCCATTTTAATATATATAGCATTTTATTTGAAAAGGTCACCCTTTAGAATTCAACTAATAGTCACACACTAAAATAGTTTTTGTATTCAATAGGATGAGGAGAATGTTCTAGATCATATACATCTTCCATTTTCAGGTCTATATATGCATCAATTTGGTCATCAGTAAAAACTCCACCTTCAGTTAAAAAAGCTCTATCTTCGTCAACCGCCTCAAGTGCCTCTCTAAGAGAGCCACAAACAGTTGGCAATTTTTTAACCTCTGCCTCTGGTAATTCATAAAGATCTTCATCAGCAGCATTTCCTGGATCAATTTTATTTTTTATACCGTCCATCCCCGCCATTAGCATTGCTGAAAATGCCAAATAAGGATTTGCTGAGGGATCTGGAAACCTTACTTCAACTCTTTTTCCTTTTGGATTATCTGAAACAGGTATCCGACATGAGGCAGATCTGTTTCTTGCTGAGTATACAAGTATTACAGGAGCCTCAAACCCTGGTATCAGTCTCTTATAACTGTTTGTGCTAGCATTCGTAAACGCGTTGAGTGCCCTTCCATGTTTTATGATCCCACCAATGTAGTGCAATGCCATCTCGGATAAGCCTGCATATTTATCTCCTGCAAATAGAGGTTTGCCACTTTTCCATATGGATTGGTGTGTATGCATTCCAGTTCCATTATCACCTTTAACTGGTTTAGGCATGAATGTAGCAGTTTTACCAAATGCATTAGCGACCATGTGTACACCATACTTATAAAGCTGCATAGCATCGCCCTGTTTAAGTAAAGTATCAAACTTCAGTCCTAATTCATGTTGACTTGGAGCAACTTCATGATGATGTTTTTCCATCTTAAGTCCTAAATTTTTTAATTCTTCAAGAAATTCTGTTCTTATATCTTGAGCGCTATCAACGGGTGGCACAGGAAAATATCCACCTTTAACACCTGGTCTGTGTGCTAAGTTGCCACTTTCATAAGAGCGTCCGGAATTATATGGACCTTCAGTACTATCAATTTCAAACATTGATTTGTTCATATCAACTTGAAACTTAACATCATCAAATATAAAAAATTCTGCTTCTGGACCCATATATATAGTATCGCCAATTCCACTTGCTTTGACATACTCTTCTGCTTTTCTTGCAGTTCCTCTTGGATCTCTCTCATATGGTTCCTTTGACACTGCATCAAGAACATCGCAAAATACAATTAAAGTTGGTTGAGCAGTAAAAGGATCCATCACTGTTGTGGACAGATCAGGCTTAAGTACCATGTCTGATTCATTTATAGCTTTCCAGCCAGATATAGAGGATCCATCAAAGAAGACTCCGCTGTTTAGGAGATCATCGTCTACTGCTGTACCGTCCATCGTTAAATGTTGAAGTTTGCCTTTTGGATCAGTAAATCTCATATCGAGATACTTGACTTCACCATTTTTAAATTTTTTTAGTACGTCGTTGGCAGTACCCATATGATCCCCTAATTATGGATTTATTTAGTCAAAGTCCCAACTATATGTGATACAATTTTGTATGGATCAGCATTCGATGCTGGCCTTCTATCTTCAAGATACCCATTCCAATTATGTTCAACAGTATAAACTGGGATACGTATACTAGCACCTCTATCACTTACACCATATGAAAATTTGTCGATACTTTGTGTCTCGTGAAGTCCAGTAAGCCTCATATTATTGTCAGATCCATAAGCTGCAATACCTTCTTCATGAACCTTTCCAAGCTTGTCGCACATTGATGTAAATAATTCTTCTGATCCAGAGGATCTCATTTGTTCATTAGAAAAATTAGTGTGCATACCAGAACCGTTCCAATCACCAGTTTTTGGTTTTGGGTGAAAGTTCACTCCAACGCCGTGTTCCTCAGCAGTTTTCATGAGTAAATATCGGCTTACCCATAAATCATCAGCCGCTTTAATACCTTTTCCAAAGCATTGATATTCCCATTGGCCAAGTGCAACTTCTGCATTAGTTCCAGTAAGTGTAATCCCAAGATCAATACAAGCTTTTAAATGTGCATCTGATATTGCTCTACCAACAACATTACCAGCTCCAACTCCACAATAAAATTCACCTTGCTCTCTTGGCGTACCATCTTCCCAGCCAAGTGGCTCACCTGTTTTAGCGTCAGTTAAAAAAAATTCTTGTTCAAAACCAAACCACCATTCATCAGTAACAACTTCCGCTGCTGCCGCTCTAAAGTTTGATGGATGAGTTGTATGGTCTGCAGCCTGTACCTGAGTCATTACTATATCGTGTCCATTTGGATTAGAATAAGTTTGAACAGGTAGAAGAAGACAGTCTGAGCTTCCTCCTTCTGCTTGTTGAGTAGAAGAACCATCAAATGACCAGTCTGGTGCTGATTTTTCTTCGGTTGCTTTTACTTTACTTCTCATAAAAGGCTCTGGTGTATAACCATCAAGCCATATGTATTCATAAGTTTTCATATCTGACATTAATTTCTCCCTGAATTAAGTTTATAATGCGTCCGAACCAGTCTCTCCTGTACGAATTCTCATAACTGTTTCAATGTTAGAAACAAATATTTTACCATCACCAATACGATTTGTGTTTGCTGAAGCCCTAATCGCTTCGACGGCCGTATCGACAAGATCATCTTGTAAGATTATTTCTAATCTAATTTTCGGAAGAAAATCACCATATTCAACACCAGTGTTAACTTCAGTAAAACCTCTTTGCCTTCCTAAGCCTTTGGCTTCAGATATGGTGATCCCACGCACCCCAACTTTTTCAAGTGCTTCTTTTACATCATCTATCTTAAATGGCTTTATGACAGCTTCGATTTTTTTCATTATGAGTTAACTCTTAAGTTTTATACATTAATTTTCTGAAAGAAGTTAAAATTAATGATAGAATGTATATATAATGTTTTTATGCCAAATTGACATATAGATTTAATTATAAGTAGAGGTAAATTTTACATATCTTTATTTAAAACATGCACTTATAGGCGATTTCTAATAAATGACTCAATACATCCTTAGTAATAAAGAAATGGCAAAGGCCGACCTTTTAACTATTGAATCTGGTATTTCTAGTTTGGGTCTGATGTTTAACGCAGGAAAGAAAGTTTTCAACAATCTTCCTGTCCAAAGAGGTAAAAGGGCGCTCTTTATTTGTGGTCCAGGAAATAACGGTGGCGATGGCTATGTTGCAGCTGACCTTATTTTAAAGCAAGGTATGGAAATTGATATTTATTGCCCTATTAGTAAAGCCAAGGAAAGTAATGACAATTTACATTATAAACAAAAACTTAATAAATCATTATTTGTTTCCAAAATTAGAAGTTTATCAAATTATTGTTATGTAGTAGATGCTTTGTTTGGTACAGGGTTATCAAGGACAATGTCAGATGATTTAAGTTCTTTGGTTAGTAAAATTAATCAATCTAAATTAGATGTTTTCTCCGTAGATATTCCATCTGGCATTAATGGCGATACATCTGCTGTTCTTGGAGAAGCTTTTAAAGCTTCAAAAACAATTACTTTTTTTAATAAAAAAAAATGTCATTATTTGTACCCTGGAAAAAAATATTGTGGAGAAATAGTAGTTGAGGATATTGGAATTAAAAAAAACGTATTAGATAAAATTATGCCGAATATAAAAAAAAATGATCCATCATTATGGATTAAGAATTTTCCATTTCCAGTTTCAAGTGATCATAAATATTCAAGAGGAATGCTTGTAATTAATACTGGTCCTCAATTTCAAACTGGAGCAGCTCGATTAGCTGGTCGATCAGCTATGCGCGTTGGGGCAGGAGCAGTAACAATGGTCTGCGATGAAGAAACAGCAAAAATATTAGAACCACAAATCTCAGTTGAATTACTATCAGTGATAAAAGAAAAAAACGATTTTCAAAAACTTTTAAAAGACAAAAGAGTTTCAAGTGTCCTCATAGGTCCTGGAAATGGAGTAAATGATGAAACAAAAGCAAGAACTTTAATGGCACTGGCTTTTGTGGATCATTGTGTAATTGATGCAGACGCAATTACATGTTTTGAAAATAATCCAGAAGAATTATTTATAGATACTTATCCGCATACAATACTCACACCTCATGAAGGTGAATTTAAAAGATTATTTGGTGAAGGTATTGCGTTAATGGAAGATAAAGTACTCAAGTGTGTTGAGGCAGCCAAATTAGCAGGAAGTATAGTTTTACTAAAAGGCGCTGATACAGTTATTGCTGACCCTGAAGGTAATGTTGTAATAAATGCAAGCGAAGCTCCATATCTAGCAACCGCAGGATCAGGTGATGTTCTTGCTGGAATCATCGCTTCACTTGTTGGAGATAATAAGATGAATGCTTTTGATGCGACTTGCGCTGGAGCATATATTCACTCAAAACTTGGAGAAATGATAGGTCCCGGGCTAATTGCAGAGGATCTTATTGACAACATTCCCCTGATGATTAAAAAGCTGCATTCGTATGTTCAGGAAAATTAATAAGATATCATTACTTCTAATTCTTTTTCTTACACTTTGTTTGAATATAAGTTTTGCAGAAGACCAGATATATATATTTAAATCCAAAAACACTGATTTCATTGGATCAGTAGCAAAAGAAAAAGATGGTTTAAAAACTATTTCTTTTGTCGGTATTCCCTTTGCAAAGCCTCCAGTTGATGAATTAAGATGGAGAGCTCCCAGAGAATTGGAGCAGCTGCCCGATACATTTGAAGCCACAACATTACCTAATAGGTGCATGCAAGTTAGTAATTTTTATGACTCAATGGATGGCATTGAGGGAGGTTCAATAATTGGATCTGAGGACTGTCTTTATTTAAATATTTATCTGTCAGAAAAGGCATACAATAGTAAAAAGAAATTGCCAGTCATGTTTTGGATACACGGAGGTGGAAATACGTGGGGTTATTCAGCTTCAAACTTGTATACTTCAGGCGATTTCATAATGGAACATGATGTAATTTTAGTCACAACAAACTATAGATTAGGCCCTTTTGGATGGTTTGCCTTCAGCGGTCTAAATGAAGACTCAAATAATGAACTTGATCAAAGTGCAAATTTTGGAACTCTCGATATTATAAAATCACTTGAGTGGGTTAATGAGAATATTTCAAATTTTAATGGTGACCCAAATAATATTACCATATTTGGTGAGTCTGCTGGAGCAAGAAATGTAATTTCACTTATGACTTCACCCTTAAGTGAAGACTTATTTCAAAGAGGAATTTCTCAAAGTGGTTATCTCGGCTCAGACTCTCTAGAGTTCGCAGAAAATAATGAAAGAGCGGGATCAAAAAGTTTATTAAGACACTTAATTAAATCAAAGAATACATCAATATCTGATGAGGAAATTTCAAATTTCATGAGCAATCAGATTCTTTCTGTTGACCTTTTAAGAACTGCAGATGCAAACGATATTATATCATATTATAGGCCAAGACCTGATGCAGCTGGATTAATTGATGTTCCAAATGTAATACCTGATGGAGTAGTAATCCCAAATAAGGGAATTTATGGCGCTTATAGGGATGGGGAAATGTACGATAAACCCATGATATTTGGTTCGACACGAGATGAAGATAAACTGTTTATGTTTATGAACGATGAATATGTAAATAGGCCATTATCTTTTTTAAGTCCAATCTCAGAATATCTTGATTTATATGTAAAACCCAAAGATCCAAAGTATTATGATATCTACGCTAAATACATGGCAGAGTCATGGAAATATGGGGCAGTAGACCTACCTTCAGACTTTACATCAAATTACAAAAAATCAAATGTTTATGCTTATCGATTTGATTGGGATGAACAAAATGTCTATTTAGGTGTTGATTTGCCCAATCTACTAGGAGCTGCACATGGAATGGAGTTAGCATTTATTTTTAAATCAGATGGTTTATTAGGCGAGAGCTCTGATGCAATAAATGACATAATGTATAATAAAAATAACAGGTCCACTGATTTAGAGCTCTCTACAAAAATGGGACAATATTGGGTAAATTTTGCTTACGATGGGAATCCAAATAGAGTCCCATATGATATGTCTACCGAGTGGGAACCATGGCATAAATTAAATAACAACGAAAGGTTTATCGTATTTGACTCTGTTAACGATAAGGGCATTGCAATGTTTAATAATACCTTATCGGCAAATTCAATTCTTCAAGGAATATCTAGTGAGAGCATAACTGTTGATCAAAAGTGCAATATAATTGATAAAATGTTTAATAGAACAACTCTTACTGACGAGGAAGTGGATGAAATTTATAGAACCTTTATGAGCGGTAAGTGCACTAGAGCCTAAATTTTATTTAGCTCAACTTTATAGTCATCCACGATAGTTATTTCCTGTATGCCATCGATGTGCATCTTAAATTTCTTATATTCTTCTTTTTCTTTCACTTTTTCTCGAGCTTCTTTTTCATCATTCGCACAGACAAAAATATTAGTGTGTCCTTCGTAAAAGCCATCTGAAATATTAGGATCATAAAAACCTGTATGGACTTGAAACAATTTCATATTATTTAATAATTAGATCATGAAAAAAGAAAACTTGCCATCTAAAATATGCCCAGTTTGTAATCGCCCTTTCAACTGGAGAAAAAAATGGAGATTGAACTGGGACAGAGTAATATACTGTTCAAAAAAGTGTGCCGGAATAAAAAAGCCTTAAACGATATTTCTTTTTCTGCCTTTATAAAAAGAATTTATATTCTTTATTAATTGATTGATTGCTTCTTGCAAGGTTTCATTTGATGCCCATGCAGTATGAGGTGTCCAAATGAAATTTGCTTCATTTAATATGCTATAATAAGCGTGAGATTTTTTTGGAGGTTCACTAGTTGTGACATCAACCCCAGCTCCTGCAATGATTTTTTGTTTTAATGCTTTTGTCAGATCATTTTCATTAACTATGCCACCCCTGGCAGTATTAATTAAGATCATATTTTTTTTCATTATTTTTAATTCTTTAATTGTTATTAGATTTTTTGTTTTCTCATTCAAAGGGCAATGAATAGACAAATAATCAATCGACGACAAGAATTTTAAAAATTGTGTTTTTTTATAATTTCTAACCGAAAAATAATTAACATTCATTCCAAATGCTTTAGCTATTCTCCCAACTTTCATGCCGATTGAACCTTTTCCAATGATGCCCAATTTTTTGCCATACAGGTCATTTATATCTCTACTAAGTAATGCAAACACCTTTCTTTTTTGCCAAAGCCTCTTGCCTATATCTTTCTCAAGACCTTTAATATTTTTAGAAAGCGTAAGCATGAGAGTTAAAACGTGCTCAGCAACCGAAATAGAAGCATAGTCTCTTAGATTGCATATAGAGATATTGTGTTTTCTGCAGTACTCTAGGTCTATTATATTCGTTCCCGTTGCAGTTATCGCAATGAGTTCTAAATTGTTTGCATTAGATAAATTATTTTTATTTAGTTCAATTTTGTTGGTAACAACTATATGTGCTTTCTCAATCCTTTTTTTGACTTCCTTCACCTTTGTAAAATTATGGTTTTTCCACTTGTGATTAAAATCAAGTTTTGGAAATATAATATTAGAAGGAAAAGTGGACCTATCTAAAAACACAATATTTTTTCTCATAATTAACGGTCAAAACTATAGCATCAAATTGTAATATTTTACTGTAAACATCTAAAAAATAGTCTATTTTGCATTTTCTATTAATCGCGGATATGGTGGAATTGGTAGACACGCTGGTTTTAGGTACCAGTGAGGCAACTCATGGGGGTTCGAGTCCCTCTATCCGCACCAATTTGTTAGTAAGAAGATAATATGAATTATAAAGAAGTATTAAATAAAGGTTTGAAAAGAGCTTATGAGTTCACGATTGCATCTGCAGATTTTAACACAAAGCTAGAGTCAAAAATTGAGGAAGTAAAAAAATCATTAAAAATTGATGGCTTTAGACCAGGTAAAGTTCCAAATAATATTATTATGCAAAAACATGGTGATGCGATTAATAATGAAGTTTTGAATTCTGTAATAAATGAAAATGTCTCAAAAATAATACAAGAAGGAAAGCATCGTCCTGTTTCTCAACCGAAGGTTGATTACAAAGATAAGGAACAAGAAAAAAAAGATGTTGATAAAACGTTTAAAATTGAGTTTGAAGTTTTTCCAGAAATAAAATTAGCCGACTTTAGTAAAATCGAAATTGAGTCAACTTTGGTAAAGCTTGATAAAAAAGAAATTGATAAACGAATAGACTTAATTGCCAAATCTCAAAGAACATATAAAGAGCAAGGTAGTGGTTATAAAGCTAAGAAAGAGGACTCTGTCTTATTAGATTATGAAGGAACCATCGATGGTAAGAATTTTGATGGAGGTAAAGCAGAAAGTCAGACAATTGTAATTGGCTCTGGACGATACATAAAGGATTTAGAAGATGGCCTTGTGGGTCTAAAGAGTGGAGATAGCAAAAAGATAAACGTCAAGTTTCCTGAAGATTATTCAGCAAAAGAGTTACAAAATGCTGATGCTGTGTTTGATTGCAATATTAAAAAAATAAGTTCACCCGTTGAGTCAAAGGTAGATGATGAATTGGCAAAATCAATGGGTGCAACTGATTTAAAGGATCTAAAAAGTAAGGTCGAAAATCAAATGCAAAGTGAGTACTCAGATCTAACAAAAAATCTTGATAAAAAAGTACTTTTTGAAAAGCTCCAGTCAGCGCACAAATTTGAGTTACCTGAAGATCTTATAAATGTTGAATTTCAGAACTTATCTGCAAATTATTTAAATTCACAAAGTCCATCATCGATTGATCATCAAAAGGAAATCAAAGATAAAAAATTGACTTCTGATAATGAGGCTAAATTTAAGGAAGATGCAAAAAATAGAATTGAACTGGGCTTAATTCTTCAAGAGGTTGGGAAAGTAAATGAAATCTCAGTGACGCCAGAAGAGATGAATAAAGCCCTTTTTGAATATGCAAGCAATTTTAAAGGACAAGAACAAAAAGTTATTGATTATTATAGAAATAATCAGGATGCAGCGATGCAACTTCAAGCTCCTTTATATGAAAATAAAATTGTAGACTTTATACTTTCGAAGGTTAAATTGAAAAAAAAGGATGTTGATGTTGATTCGTTTATCAAAATGTATAATAACGTCAATTCAGTTGAAAAGACTGAAGTGAAGAAAAAAGTGGCAAAGAAAAAGACAGTTAAGAAAAAAACTAAGAAATAATAATGATTGATAATAAAATTTTTGATCAATTGGTTCCAATGGTCGTTGAACAAACGGGAAGAGGGGAACGTGCTTTTGATATTTATTCAAGATTATTAAAGGAAAGAATAATATTTTTAGTTGGGCCAGTTAACGATCATATGGCCTCTTTAGTTTCTGCTCAGCTTTTATTTCTTGAATCTGAAAATCCCGAAAAAGAGATATCATTATATATAAATTCACCTGGAGGAGTTGTAAGTGATGGATTGGCAATTTACGACACAATGCAATTCATACAGTCTCCAGTCACAACTCTTTGTTTTGGACAGGCTGCTTCAATGGGCTCATTCTTACTTGCAGCAGGTGAAAAAGGAAAAAGATATGCTTTACCTAATAGCCGCATAATGGTGCACCAGCCATCTGCTGGCTTTCAAGGTCAAGCAACTGATATAGAAATTCATGCGAAAGAGGTATTGGCAATGAAAGCAAATTTAAACAAAATTTACGCAAAACATACAGGCCAACCCATTGAAACAATCGAAGAGGCGCTAGAAAGAGATAACTTCATGTCACCAGAAGAGGCTCAGAAATTTGGCATAATTGATAGCATTCAGGAAAAAAGAGTTGAGCCAAAAACTGAGAAATAGCCTCAAATAGTCAATTTAATCCACTGTTTATAAACACTTTTTTTTAAAATTAATTGTTTTTTTTCTACAGAAATGTTTTTCTTAATAATTATTGATTCGAAGATTGTAAAAAAATTGAATTATGAGTGAAAATAATAACGATAGTAAAAGCAAGAACACGCTCTATTGCTCTTTTTGTGGCAAGAGTCAGCATGAAGTAAAGAAGTTGATTGCAGGGCCAACTGTATTCATATGTGATGAGTGCGTTGAGTTGTGTAACGATATTATTCAAGAAGAGAATAAGGAGACTAAGGCAAAATCATCAAGTAGAATTCCAACTCCTAAAGAAATCTGTGCAACTTTAGATGACTTCGTAATAGGACAAAAAGATGCCAAGTACAATTTGTCTGTAGCTGTGCATAATCATTATAAAAGAATTGAACATTCCAATTTCAAGTCAGATGTAGAGTTATCGAAATCAAACATTCTCTTAATTGGACCTACTGGCTGTGGTAAAACTTTATTGGCTCAAACTCTAGCACGTATTTTAGATGTACCATTTACAATGGCAGATGCCACAACTCTTACTGAGGCTGGATATGTTGGAGAAGATGTTGAGAACATCATTTTAAAATTATTACAGGCATCTGACTATAATGTTGAAAGAGCACAGAGAGGCATAGTTTATATTGATGAAATTGACAAAGTTAGCAGAAAATCTGAAAACCCATCAATTACGAGAGATGTTTCAGGTGAAGGTGTTCAACAAGCATTGCTTAAAATAATGGAAGGAACTGTTGCTAGTGTACCACCACAAGGTGGAAGAAAACATCCACAGCAAGAATTTTTACAAGTGGATACGACAAATATTTTATTTATATGTGGCGGAGCTTTTTCTGGGTTAGATAAAATAATTAACAAAAGATCAAAAGGGTCAGGTATTGGATTTCAAGCAAATGTGAAAAGCTACGAAGAGAAATCTGGAGGGAACAGTTTAAAACATTTGGAGCCTGAAGATTTGTTGAGTTATGGGCTGATACCAGAATTTGTAGGAAGACTACCTATTGTCACAACTCTCACAGACTTAGACGAAGAGTCACTAGTAAAAATTCTTCAAGAACCTAAAAATGCACTGGTGAAACAATATCAAACATTATTTAACATGGAAGATGTTAAACTAATACTTTCAAATGAAGCTCTCAGCGTTATCGCAAAAAAAGCAATTGAGAGAAAAACAGGCGCAAGAGGACTTAGGTCTATACTAGAAAGTATCTTGCTCGATACTATGTTTGAATTACCATCCCTTGAAGGCGTTGAAGAGGTCGTGATTAATGCTGAAGTCGCAGAGGGCCGTGCTCGTCCGCTCTACACTTACACAGACGGTAAAAAAGCTTCAGAAACAAGCGCTTAGCCCGCAAATCCTTTATTCCTTGAAAATTAGGAATTTATACACATTTAAAGAGTAGTAGAAAAATAAATAACTTTACTAGTTTTAGTATTGGTCATCTTATTGATAAAAGGATTATCGAGTAGAATATGATTGAAAATAACATTCCAGTTTTACCATTAAGAGATATAGTTGTGTTTCCTCATATGGTGGTTCCATTGTTTGTTGGTAGAGATAAGTCGGTAAAGGCGCTAGAAAAAGTCATGGCTGGTGATAAACGCATTATGCTCATCACTCAAAAAAGTGCTTCCGTGGATGATCCAAAAAAAGATGACCTTTTTGACTTTGGAACAATTGCAAATGTTTTACAGTTATTAAAATTACCTGACGGTACAGTTAAAGTACTTGTCGAGGGACTTCAAAGAGCTTCAATTAACATGTTTACTGATAATGAGGACTATCTAGTTTCCAACATTGATCTTATTGATGAGAACAATGATAGCTCAGATAAAAAATTAAGAGCACTATCTAAATCAATAACAGATCTTTTTGATAAATATGTAAATTTAAATAAAAAAATTCCTCCTGAAGTACTTGGAACAATTAATGAAATTGATGATTTAGCTAAGTTGAGTGACACAATTGCATCACACCTGTCAATTAAGTTGTCTGATAAACAAGATATATTAGAAGCAATCGACCTTACTGAAAGATTTGATAAAATAATGAATTTTATTCAAGCCGAACTCGATGTTATGCAGGTTGAAAAAAAGATTAGAGGTCGTGTAAAAAATCAAATGGAGAAAACTCAAAGGGAATATTATCTAAATGAGCAAATGAAAGCCATCCAAAAGGAGCTTGGAGAAGGCGATGATGGTAAAGACGATATTCAGGAGTATGAGGAGAAAATTGAGAGTACTAAGCTTTCAAAAGAAGCAAAAGAAAAGTGCTACTCAGAAATTAAAAAATTGAAATCAATGAGTCCAATGTCTGCTGAATCCAGTGTTATAAGAAATTATTTAGATTGGATATTAACAATACCATGGGGCAAAAAGACAAAAGTTAAAAAAGATATCAATTTCGCAGAGAGTGTTCTCAATGAAGATCACTATGGCCTTGAAAAAGTTAAAGAGAGAATACTAGAATACTTGGCCGTTCAGCAAAGAATAAGGAAAATGAAAGGTCCAATTTTATGTTTAGTTGGAGCTCCAGGCGTAGGTAAAACGTCATTGGGTAAATCGATTGCTAGAGCTACGGGAAGAAAATTTGTAAGAATGTCACTCGGAGGAGTGAGAGATGAAGCTGAGATTCGAGGACACAGAAGAACTTACATAGGATCTCTGCCAGGAAAGGTTCTACAAATGATGAAAAAAGCAGGATCGTCTAATCCATTATTTCTATTAGATGAAATAGATAAGTTAGGCGCTGATTACAGAGGTGATCCTTCGTCAGCTTTATTGGAAGTGCTTGATCCAGAGCAAAATAATTCATTTAACGATCACTATCTAGAAGTTGATTATGACTTGTCCGACACAATGTTTATTACAACTGCTAATACGTTAAGAATGCCTCCTGCACTTTTAGACAGAATGGAAATTATTAGAATTGCAGGCTACACAGAAGATGAAAAAGTAGAAATTGTAAAACAACATTTAGCACCACAGATGTTAGAGAAGCATGGCTTAAAGAGTGGTGAGCTTATACTGGACGATAGTGCGATAACTGGATTAATAAGATATTATACTAGGGAAGCAGGTGTAAGGAGTTTAGAAAGAGAACTCGCTAATCTTGCTCGCAAAACAGTTAAAAAAATTGTAGCAGGTGACATTGGATCACTAACAATCAATGAAGATAACCTGCATGAGTTTGCAGGTGTTAGAAAATTTAAATTTGGCGAAATTGATAACGACGACCAGGTTGGGATAGTTACAGGACTTGCTTGGACAGAAGTTGGTGGCGATATATTGCCAATAGAGTCTGTTATAATGCCTGGAAAAGGTCGCATGACTATTACTGGAAAATTAGGTGATGTAATGAAAGAGTCTATTCAAGCCGCAAAATCCTATGTTCGTTCAAGATGTATTGAGTTTGGAATAAAACCAACTATTTTTCCGATACGTGATATTCATATTCATGTACCAGAAGGTGCAATTCCAAAAGATGGTCCATCCGCTGGCTTGGGTATGGTTACATCCATTGTTTCAGTATTGACAGGTATACCCGTTAGAAAAGATATTGCTATGACAGGTGAAGTGACACTTCGTGGAAAGGCACTTGGGATTGGTGGTTTAAAAGAAAAACTATTAGCCGCTCTCAGAGCTGGAACAAAAACAGTTATAATTCCAAAGGAAAATGAAAAAGACATGGCTGATATACCAGATAATGTAAAAGATGGACTGGAACTAATATTTGTTGATAATGTTGATGAGGTCTTAAAAATAGCTTTGACAAAGCCTCTCCTGCCTATTGAGTGGGACGAAGAGGATTCACCTAAGTCTTCTAGCGATATATCTGAAGATGATGCTGATCAAGATGTGGATAATCCTATAACACACTGATTCAATTATATTTTCTTGAATAAAGATACCTAAATTTTAATTTTTAGCAGTTTTCTTGGGCTTTTTCTTGACTATATATAGTAGTTCAGGTCTCATAGTTATATTACGAATCAAAAACTCCTAAAAAAAAGGGGGGGGTTATGAACAAACAAGACTTAATAGCAAAAGTAGCTGATGTTACAGGTATGCAAAAATCTGACTCAGAAAAGGCAGTAAATGCAGTTTTTGACCAAATTACTGATGTTCTTAAAGCAAGAGGAGAAGTAAGATTGGTGGGCTTTGGCACATTCAAAACATCAATTAGAAAAGCATCTCAAGGGCGAAATCCACGTACCAATGAGGTTATTCAAATCCCTGAGTCAACTAGACCTAAGTTTACTGCAGGTAAAGGTTTGAAAGAAGCTGTTAATAATGCTGGCGGTGGAGGAATGTAGTTCCTTAACTGCTGACTAAATTATTTAAAATCCGATCACTCTTAAACAAAGCGTGGTCGGATTTTTTTTATAAATATCTGTGAATATTCACTAAAATAGATATATAACAGTCTTTCCGGGCGATTAGCTCAGCTGGAAGAGCGTCACGTTTACACCGTGAATGTCGGGAGTTCGAACCTCTCATCGCCCACCATTTCCTCCCACGAGATGGAAAAAATTTAACTGTGGGGGTGTAGCTCAGTCTGGTTAGAGCGCCTGCCTGTCACGCAGGAGGTCGCGGGTTCGAGTCCCGTCACTCCCGCCATTGATTTTTTTAAAAGAATCCCACAGTATTAACTTATGATTGAAAATTTTGAACATTTATATTTACTCATACTTCATATTTTAATGACAGCGTTATTTGGCATTTATACTTTCAGAGCACTTTTTAAGCCTGAGGGGATGGTTAAGGAGTTTAATATGGATCAGAGTAGTGTGTATATAGTTAGGGTCCTTGGAACATTTGTGGCACCATTTTTTTTGATTGGTATTTATTTGATTTTTCGACCGAATGGGCCAGAGGGGGCATGGGTTTACTATAACTTAATCTTTATAAACTTTGTAATTCTCTCTGTTTATGACGCGGCCGTTTTTCTCAAAAAAGTTGATAATGATAAAGGTACCAAAAATTCAGTAACTGACTTGGCGGTCAATACATTTACACTTATATCGTCAATTATCTTAATTCTTGGATTGTCAAATAAAATTTATATTTGATTACCTAAAATTTGACTTCTAAGTTGAATTGATCCTTCAAGTATTCTTGTAGTAGGACGACTAAAATAGGAATCAGCATCAAATGAATATACTCGGTTTTCTTTAAATGGATTCAGGTGATTTAATCGATCGTCATGAAATAATTGTGATGAAAAAGTCAAATTTTGCTCAAGATTATAGCCACAGCAAATTAAGGCAATCGCATATGGATCTGAATCGACTATTTCATCAGCAGACAAAATTCTTGATTGGTCACCTGTTTGTCCAATTGCTGAGTTAAAGCCAGCTAATTCAATTTGTTCTGGAACCCAATGACCAGCAGAAAAATAAGGGTCTATCCATTCTAAACAAAGAATTCGGTGATCATACTTTGTTTGACGTTTAAGTCTTTCTCTTTTTTCTCGAGCTTTATCTATGTGATTTTTTGCTGAGATTATTGAATTAAGTTTATTTCCTAGCATTATTATATCGTCACAGATTCCATCAAACGTTCTTCCAATTAAAGAAATTATTTTTGTCGATGAAGGCAAGGTGCATAAAGTTCCTTTTAATTCAACTTCGATTTGACTACTGGATATGGAGCAGACATCGCATATACCCTGGGTAATAATGAAGTCAGGCTTTAAATCATTTAAACGTTCAGTATTTATTTGATAAAGGGAATCGTTAGTTTGAAGTGTTTCACGCACTTGAAAGTCAATATCGCTCTGAGATCCATGAGGGTTAATTGACGAACTCGATAATTTTTCTAGTTTGTTGACTTCAGTTGGAAAATTACATTCATGACTAACGCCGACCAAACTAGAACCTAGACCCAGTTCGAATATTATTTCACTAGCACTTGGAGTTAGGCTTACAATCCTCATTAGTTAAATTACTCGTGCTCACCGTCTTTGCCTCTGAAAAATTTTAAGTCATAAATTTGAGGTTTTTTTTCAGCTGTGAAAAATACGAACATTGTTATAAAAAGTGCAGCAATTAATAAAGCGTGGGCAATTGCAGTAAAACCAAACACAAAAACACTGTCAACGATATAAAGTGAAAATACACCACTCCACATAAATGCTAGAATTTGCATGACCATATGACGAATTTTAAGATTTGTTATATTTTTTAATGGATTCACATTTGAGTCCATTATGGGCGACCAAAAACTTTTAAATATGTCTATTATCTTCTTCACTTAATTCCTATTGAAATAGAGTCGCTGTATCTTTCACATCCTTTAGAAATTTTTTTCTGACTTTGTCAGCAACAAAGGGTACCGCAAAGTATCTTTTGTAAAGAATGCTTTTTATACCACATATGTGAAAAACACCCCTTTTCAAGCGTCTAATTGGCAAATTGAGAAAGAATGTAGTTATTGCCAATCGAGGGGAGCCATATGTGCAAAATATTATTGCTTTTTTGTTACCTAGATTACCTTGAGGGTAACCATAGTTGCCAACCAGCTGTTTAAAAGTAAATGCCCATGGAGGAGCTAAAACTTTATCGATCCAACCCTCCAGGATTGCGGGCATTCTAAAATTCCATATTGGAGCAATTAATACAATTGTATCGCTTTGTTCTATCCTTCTTCGATGATCCAAAACATCTGGTCCAGGATTACCTCCAGCAAATACAGGATCAAATTTTTCTTTATATAAGTCAACCATATCCACTGAATGTCCAGCTTTCTTTGCGCTTTCAATAAATGTGTCTCTTATTGCGGCATTAAAAGAGTTATCGTCGTAATGACCGTATACGATAAAAAATTTTTTAAACTGTCTTTCTCTCATTTTGTATATTCCTCACTTTTATTATTGTCTGATTCTCTAACATTTTATTGTAGAAATTTTGTATTTTTGGGTAATTTTCAAGAAAATGATCCTCCTCTAACCAGAATAGTAATGTGAACAAGTAAAAATCAGCTGCAGACAATTCATTTCCAATTACAAATTCTCCTATTTTATCTTCAATAAAATTTAAATATCGATGCAAAATATTCTGCGATTTAGTTATTAAATCCTCTGAGTTTTTATCTGAAACGTAATGATCTGGATGATAAAAAAGTAGAATAATTGGGTAAAACGATGAAGACATAAAAGCCATGATTTGATGAAACTCATTCATTTCAGTTTCTGTACTAGGTAGCAGGTGATTTTCCCTTTTAAGCAAGTGATATACAATAGCTAAGCTCTCAATTAAAAATTTTCCATCTGGTAGTTTCACCATTGGAACTCTTCCGAGGGGATTGATTTTTAATATTTTTTCATCGCTTTTAACATTTTTTTCATCAACCTCAATAAACTCATAATCAATTGAAAGCTCATGAAAAAGATACTCAATTATATCAGAACCCGTTTCTGATCTGCCATAAATTTGGTATTTCACTAAGGCGATCCGGCTTTGGCGTGATTTACACTAATAGAATAAATTTTCCCTGATTTTATTGCTTTGGCTGCATCCGGCTCTGAAGCGTCTGCAGTACATACAAACAAAGTGTTGCCGTTTGATCCGCCCAACATGCATGCATATGCTCTATTTGGAGTAGCAATCCTATCTGTTATTTTTCCACCTTCTTCATACCTAACCACTTCTGAGGTAGTTGGAGAAGCTATCCAGATACCCATCTTTTCATCCAAACAAATACCATCTGGGACAGGGTAAGGTATTCCTTTACCTTCTTTTGGAGTAATTTTTAAAAAACGCATAGTTTTTGTGTAGTAATAAAATAGATTAGGCATCATATAAGCCCATACTCTCCGATTAGAAAGATCACCATCTTTATCTATATCAAATGCAGTAAGTCTTCCCGCATAGGTTTCGCCAATAATAAGTTTTTTACCATCAGGTGTAATTACAGTTCCATTTGGAAAGTCTAAATTTGAAGCAGCAATTGAGGCGTTTCCATCAGGATCGACCTTTATCAGAATAGTTGGCTTTATATCTTTTCCGTGATGTATTGATCCAAAATTACCAACATAGGCATTACCGTTTTTGTCGACCACCATGTCATTGCACCTAAAAGGCGTAAGTTTTGACATATCTGAATGCTCAGTAAGATTGCCATCTTTAAACTTTAGTAGTTTTCTATCGAGCATAGAGACAATAATGAGATCACCATTTGGCAACCACCCCAGGCCAGACGGTTGATTAGGTACATCGACTATTTTTTCGACATTTCCCACCTCATCTGCGGTCATCACAGCATGATGGTAAAAATCTGAGAACCAAAGTTTGCTATCTTTCCATCTTGGACCTTCAGAAAAGTGAAGGTTATCTGCGATTAATTTGAAATTATTATTCATATTTCCTAATTTTATTGATTATTCTAATTCAAAACTATTATATGGCTATTTACCAGCAAATTAAGTGTATACAGATACTCACTAAATTTTTTGAGAGTTTAATTGATGTTAAAAGTCACTGATCAAAGGTCAAATACCGTTGAAAAATTAGGAAATTTTACATTTTTTTGTATATTTTCGAATATGTTAATTTAATTTTACTCTGTTCTTTTATAAATTTAGGTAAATTTCCTTAAAAATTAATCGCTAACGGTCGGAAGCACAATTTTTCCCATATTTTCTATTGTTTTCGAATGATTTGAATATATATTTTCGATGACACTAATACGATTCTAAAATATGGACATAGCGATAGCTGATTATTTGCCAATACTAATTTTTATGTTTGTCGCGTTAGCGATTAGCTGTCTATTTGTTTTGGCAAATTTCTTAGTTGCAGTAAACAACCCTGATCCTGAAAAGAATTCTGCCTATGAGTGCGGATTTGAGCAGTTTGGAGACTCTAGAATGAAGTTTGATGTTCGTTTCTATTTAGTCACATTACTTTTTATTATTTTTGACCTAGAAGTCGCGTTTCTATTTCCTTGGGCTGTTACATTTGGAACTTTGGGCGTATTTGGCTTTGTTTCAATGATGGTTTTCCTAGCTATACTAACAATTGGTTTCATATACGAGTGGAAAAAAGGAGCATTGGAGTGGCAATAAATACAAACATTGAAGAGACAAGTCCGGAACTAGAAAGACTAAAGAAGTTGTATGCTGATAAGGGGTTTGTTGTCACCAGTATCAATAACCTTATTAACTGGGCTCGAACAGGCTCTCTGCATTGGATGACATTTGGATTAGCTTGTTGTGCTGTCGAAATGATGCATGTAGGAACACCGCGCTACGATGTTGAGCGTTTTGGCGCAGCTCCAAGAGCATCACCAAGACATGCAGACGTTCTTATAGTGGCAGGTACGTTGACAAATAAAATGGCAGCGGCATTAAGAAAAGCTTACGATCAGATGCCAGAACCTCGATATGTTATTTCCATGGGAAGTTGTGCGAATGGTGGAGGGTATTATCACTACTCATATTCTGTTGTTAGAGGTTGTGATCGAATAATACCTGTCGATGTTTACGTGCCAGGGTGTCCGCCTACAGCAGAAGGCTTGCTTTATGGATTATTACAGTTACAGAAAAAAATAAGAAGAGAAGGCAACATCAAAAGATAATGAGCGAGCAAATTGAAATGGCAAAAGCTGCCATTGAAAAAAACTGTAAATTGAATGATATAGATGTAAATTTAGGACAGTTACAGCTATCGGTTGATCCAGCGAATTTAATACTGGTTATTGATTTTGTTAAGAATGATCCAAGCTGTGAATTTAAGCAAATTACAGATATTGCTGGAGTGGATTTTCCAGAAAATGAAAAAAGATTTAAAGTTATTTATCATTTTTTGAGTTTTAGGTTTAATTTACGGTTAAGAGTAAAAACCCAGATAAGTGAAGTGGAGTCCTTGCCCAGCATAACATCAATCTTTCCTGCAGCTAATTGGTTTGAGAGAGAAGCATTTGACATGTATGGAATAACTTTCACGGATCATCCTGATTTAAGAAGAATTTTAACTGATTACGGTTTTGAGGGATATCCTCTACGTAAAGACTTTCCATTAACAGGTAATGTCGAAATCAGATATGACGAAATTGATAAAAAAATAGTTCACGAGCCTGTTAAGCTACAGCAAGATTTTAGAAATTTTGACATTCAAAGTCCCTGGGAAGGAACAAAGTATTTAGATAAGGAAGCAAAAGAAAGTGAGTAATAATAAAACTGTAACTGTTAATTTTGGACCAGTACACCCCGCAGCACATGGCGTTTTGAGACTCATTCTTGATCTAGATGGAGAAATTGTAGAAAGGGCTGACCCGCACATCGGGCTTTTACATAGGGGCACTGAAAAACTTATCGAACATAAAACTTATCTTCAAGCAATACCATATTTTGACAGATTGGATTATGTTGCACCCATGAACCAGGAGCATGCTTTTGCATTAGCAATAGAAAAATTGCTAAATGTAGAAGTGCCTTTGAGAGGACAATATATTAGGGTTCTATTTGCCGAAATTGGACGTCTCTTAAGCCACCTTCTAAATGTTACCACAACAGCGATGGATGTGGGAGCTATGACACCAATCACATGGGGTTTTGATGAAAGAGAAAAGCTATTAGATTTTTACGAGGAAGTATCTGGATCGAGATTTCATGCAGCCTATTTTCGAGCAGGTGGTGTTCATCAAGATCTTCCAGACGGGTTAACTGATAAGATATTTAATTTTTGTAATAATTTCCCAAAAGCAATTGATGATATTGAAAGCATGTTGACTGAAAATAGAATATTTAAACAACGAAATGTAAATATTGGCAAAGTATCAAAGGAAGATGCTGTTGATCGTGGTTTTAGCGGATTCATATTAAGAGCATGCGGTGTACCATGGGATTTAAGAAAGTCCCAACCGTATGATTGTTACGACAAACTTGAATTCAAAGTTCCAGTTGGTCAAAACGGTGATTGTTATGACCGTTATCTATGTCAGATTGAAGAAATGAGAGAAAGTACGAAAATCATGCTTCAATGTCTTGATCAGATGCCTAAAGGAGAAGTGATCAATAGAGATTCCAAAATTGCAGCACCCAAAAGGGAAGATATGAAACAATCAATGGAAGCCATAATCCACCATTTTAAATTTTTTACTGAAGGCTTTCATGTACCTGAAGGAGAAATCTATTCTGCCGTTGAGGCTCCTAAAGGTGAATTTGGGGTATATTTAATTTCTGATGGAACCAGCAGACCTTATAGGTGTAAAATTAGAGCCCCTGGATTTGCTCACTTGCAGGCATTTGATTTGCTCTCAAAAGGCCATCTTCTAGCAGATGTCCCTGCAATTCTTGGATCAATTGCAATAGTTTTCGGTGAGGTTGATAGATGAGCAATCAAAAAAACGCCTTTGTGTTTAATAAGGAAAATGAAATTAAGGCAAAAGAAATTCTTCTTAAATATCCAACTGATAGAAGGCAAAGTGCAATCATGCCTTTGCTTGATTTAGCGCAAAGACAAAATGAAAACTGGTTGAGCAGGGATATAGTTGAGTATGTAGCGGATTACTTAGAAATGCCTTTTATTAAGGCTTGGGAAGTAGTTACTTTTTATTCAATGTATTACACAAAATATAACGGAAAATATTTAGTACAAGTTTGTGGAACAACACCTTGTTGGTTAAGGGGTTCAGATCAAGTTATAAAAGCGTGCAAAGAAGTTATTTCACCAGAACCAAATACAGTCTCAAGCGATGGTTTATTTTCATGGATGCAAGTTGAGTGTCTTGGTGCTTGTGTGAATGCTCCACTTGTTCAAATCAATGACGATTATTATGAAGATTTGACTTACGATACAACAAAAAACGTTTTGCAATCTCTTATAGATGGCTCGCCACTGAGTATAGGTTCACAAAGTGGCCGTAAAAGTTCAAAGGCAGTGTCTTAATGTTAAAAGAAAAAGATAAAATATTTACTAATTTATTTGGCGATGAGCCTTTTCATTTAAAAAATGCACAGGCAAGAGGTGATTGGGATAATACAAAAGAACTTATTAAAAAAGGAAGAGAATGGATAATTGATGAGATGAAAAAATCTGAGTTAAGGGGAAGAGGAGGTGCAGGTTTCCCTACCGGATTAAAATGGTCATTTATGCCTAAAGATTCAAAGCTTACTAATTACCTTGTTGTTAATGCAGATGAGTCTGAACCAGGTACCTGTAAAGATAGAGATATGATACGAAATGAGCCTCATAAGCTTATTGAAGGATGTTTGTTAGCATCTTTTGCTATGAATGCTCATACTTGTTACATTTATATTCGCGGTGAATATTTTAATGAAGCTGTTGTTCTTCAAAAAGCGATTGACGAAGCATACGACGCTGGGTTAATTGGGAAAAATGCTGCTAAGTCGGGTTGGGATTTCGATATATTTTTACATCGAGGCGCAGGAGCATACATATGTGGTGAGGAGACAGCTCTACTTGAAAGCTTGGAGGGAAAAAAGGGCCAACCAAGACTCAAACCTCCTTTTCCCGCTAATAAAGGTCTATACGGATCGCCAACTACTGTAAATAATGTTGAAACCATAGCTGTTGTTCCAACGATTTTAAGAAGAGGTGGAGAATGGTTTTCATCTTTTGGTCGACCAAAAAATACAGGGACAAAAGTTTTTTGTATTTCTGGTCATGTTAACAATCCTTGCAATATAGAGGAAGAAATGAGCATTCCTCTTAGGGAGCTTGTAGAAAAGCATGCTGGAGGAGTAACTGGTGGATGGGATAATCTTAAAGCTGTAATTCCTGGAGGCTCATCTGTTCCACTTATACCAAAATCAACTTGCGATACTGTCCTGATGGATTTCGATTCACTGTCTGCAGTCAAAAGTGGGTTAGGCACAGCCGCTGTAATCGTAATGGATAAAAGCACTGACCTCGTTAAAGCTATCTCTAAGCTATCTCACTTTTATAAACACGAAAGTTGCGGTCAATGCACGCCTTGTAGAGAAGGAACAGGGTGGATGTGGAGAATGATGGAGAAGATTGGAAACGGTCGTGCAAGTTCAAATGATATTGATAAGTTACTTGATGTAACAAAGCAAATCGAAGGCCATACAATTTGCGCGCTTGGTGATGCTGCGGCATGGCCAATTCAAGGTTTGTTTAGGCATTTTAGAGATGAAATAGAAGAGCAACTTAAAAAGACTAAGGCTGCATAATGGCAAAAGTAAAAATAAATGGGTCCGAGATTGAAGTATCTGATGGCATGACGATACTGCAGGCATGTGAAGAGGCAGGAATTGAAATACCAAGATTTTGCTACCATGATCGTCTTTCAATCGCAGGTAATTGTAGAATGTGCCTTGTTGATGTGGAAGGTTCACCTAAACCAGTAGCATCGTGCGCGATGCCAATTAACGAAGGCATGTCAATTCATACAAATACTCAGTCTGTAAAAAAAGCGAGAGAAGGTGTAATGGAATTTTTGCTAATTAATCACCCACTAGATTGCCCAGTTTGTGATCAAGGCGGTGAGTGCGATCTACAAGATCAAACTATTGCTTTTGGTCCTGAAAATTCAAGGTTCGAAGAGAATAAAAGGGCAGTTGAAGAAAAGCATATGGGCCCATTGATTAAAACTTATATGACTCGATGCATTCACTGCACAAGGTGTATCCGATTTGCAGATGAAGTAGCGGGAGTAAATCAATTAGGAGCAGTAAATCGCGGCGAAAATATGGAAATAACAACTTATTTAGAAAAGACATTAGACTCCGAGCTATCGGCTAATATCGTTGATTTATGTCCGGTAGGTGCACTTACATCGAAACCATATCAATTTGAAGCCAGACCTTGGGAATTAAAGAAGACAGAAACGATTGATGTTATGGATGCGGTAGGGTCGAATATTAGAGTTGATACTTACGGGTGGAAAGTAAAAAGAGTATTACCCGTGCTTAATGAAGATATTAATGAAGAGTGGATATCAGATAAAACAAGGTATGCATGCGATGGGCTTTTAAATCAACGTCTAGACACACCCTACATAAAAAAGAATAACAAATTAGAGCAAGTTTCATGGGGAGAAACTTTTTCTCAATTAAAAAAACTTGTTATGGACTCAGATCCTGATGAAATTGCGTTTTTAGTAGGTGATTTTATTGATTTAGAAACAAGCTACTTAATAAAAAAATTATCGGAAGATCTAAGTATCAAGGCAGTTGATGGAAGACAGGAAGGATGTAAAGTTCCATTCAACCATAGATCTCAGTTCTTATTTAATTCTAAAATTAAAGGCATTGATGAAACAGATTGCATTTTAATGATTGGAACGAACACGCGCGAAGAAGCTGCAATTATTAATTCAAGAATAAGGAAAAGAGTTATTTCATCAAATATTCCAGTTGCACTGATTGGGAAAAATGTGGATCTTACATATAAATACAATCACTTGGGCGATGATATAAATATCCTTATAGATCTTTTAAATGAAAAAAACTCATTTTATAAAAAGTTAATAAATGCCTCAAAGCCAATGATTATTATTGGCCAGTCCGTGTTAAACCGTGATGACTCATTGCAGATTTACTCTCTACTTGAAACATTTACAGATAAATTCAATCTCATTCAGGAAGATTGGAATGGATTTAATGTATTACAGCTTGCCGCTGCAAGAGCAGGTATTCTTGAGATGGGTCTTATACAAAAAAATAAATCAGTCGATGATTTGGTTGCCGATGCAGAAAAAGGTAAATTCAAATTAGTGTTTTCATTTGGCGCTGATGAAATCAGTTATGAAAATTTTTCTAATTGTAAAATAGTTTATATGGGCACACATGGAGATAGAGGCGCAAACGCCGCTGATTTTATATTGCCTGCAGCAGCATATACTGAAAAAGATGCAATTTTTATAAACACTGAAGGGAGAGTTCAATACGCAAATAAAGCAAGTTTTCCTCCAGGTGAAGCTAGGGAAGATTGGAAAATTATTAATCAATTCAGTGAAGTCCTTGAACTAAAGTGGTCGTTTTTAGAATTGTATGATGTAAGAAATGAGATGTTTGCCAAGTTTCCCCATCTTAAAGAAGACTTTAATGATCAAAATAATGGACTCGTTAAAATTATTGATAATAAAGCTAATGAAGAAGTAGAAATCATTAATAAGGATACAAGATCAAGCCAAGAAAAAAAGAATGATACAATTAATGGTAACATCAAGAGCTTTGAGGAAAATTCTGCAAAAAAAATATTTAATACAGCTTGGGCTGATCTAAATGATCGCCAGAGAGAGTATCTGAGAAAATATAATTATCCTGAGACATGGTCAGAGTTTACAGAGCATTATGGCTTTAAAGTTGTTAATGATATTAAGAAGAAGAATAACGTCGTGTTGCCCTATGAGGATCAATACGCAAATAGTATAGGAAAAGCTTGGAATGATCTTACTTATAATCAAAAGAAATGGGCTTATACTAAAAGAAATAAAAATAATTTAATTGGATTAGCAGATGACGCAAATTTTTCACCTGATGGAATTGTCGTTTTAAACGACAATCAAGAGGCATACTATGCTCAACCAAAAGAAATTAACTTTAAAATTAAAAACTTAAGTTTCAGTATTGAAGACTTTTATATAAATGACTCAATTACAAGACATTCTAGTACGATGGCCGAATGCAGCCGAGCTAGAAGTGAAGTAAGGTCATCGGTAACGGAAAAGGCCTCATAATGATTAGCTTAGCTCAAACGTACATTATCGAAGTAATGACCATTATTCTTTATTGCCTACTTATTTTTGTTCCCTTACTTCTAGGTGTTGTAATGGCGTTATATGCAGATAGAAAAATATGGGCAGCAGTTCAAAAAAGGAGAGGCCCAAATGTGGTTGGCCCGTATGGTTTGTTCCAAGTTCCTGCTGATGGATTAAAATTTATTTTTAAAGAAATTATTTTACCCGACGGCTCTGACAAAACAGTTTTCCTAATTGCTCCTATTATTACTCTTGCTCTATCAATTACAGCCTGGGCAGTTGTACCAGTTCAGGCGGGCGTAGTATTGGCTAATATAAATGTAGGAATCTTATACATTTTTGCAATTAGCTCTCTTGGTGTCTATGGAATTCTGATGGCTGGATGGTCTTCAAACAGTAAGTATCCTTTTTTTGGCGCTCTAAGATCAGCTGCTCAAATGGTTTCTTACGAAGTTTCCATAGGTTTTGTAATAATAACTGTCTTGCTATGTGTAGGCTCACTCAACTTGACTGAAATAGTAATGGCTCAAAAGACAATGTGGTTTTTCATACCTTTATTTCCAATGTTTATTGTTTTTTTTATATCCGCACTAGCTGAAACGAACAGACCTCCATTTGATCTTCCTGAAGCAGAGTCTGAGTTAGTAGCTGGATATCAAACAGAGTATTCAGGAATGCCATTCGTTTTGTTTCTGTTTGGAGAATACATAAATATTTTATTAATGTGCGCAATGACCACTATCCTATTCCTTGGGGGGTGGTTGCCGCCAATTGATATTTATCCACTCAATGCTGTTCCTGGATTTGTTTGGTTTTTATTGAAAGTAATTTTTGTTTTTTACTTATTTGCTATGGTTAAAGCATTTGTTCCAAGATATCGATATGACCAACTAATGCGACTTGGCTGGAAAGTTTTCTTGCCCTTATCACTGTTTGCAGTTGTAGCAACATCTTCGATATTGTTCTTTTTTAATCTAGCTCCAGGAATGTAATGAAAATAATTAATTTTTTAAAATCGTTTCTTCTTCTAGATTTTTTAAAAGCTTTCTATTTAGCTCAAAAATATTTTTTTAGAAAAAAAGCAACAATCAATTATCCTTTTGAAAAAGGTAAATTAAGCCCTCGATTCAGAGGAGAGCATGCTTTGAGGAGATATCCGAGTGGTGAGGAAAGGTGTATAGGATGTAAATTGTGTGAGGCTGTATGTCCAGCTCAAGCGATAACAATTGAAACTCAACCCCGCGATGATGGAACAAGAAGAACACTAAGGTATGATATTGACATGGTTAAATGCATTTACTGCGGTTTATGTGAAGAGTCGTGTCCAGTTGATGCAATTGTACAAGGTCCAAATTTTGAATTTACAACTGAAACGAGAAAAGAACTTTATTACACGAAAGAAAAATTGCTTGAAAACGGTGATAGGTGGGAAACAGTTATCGCTGAGAACTTAGAAGCCGATGCAAAATATAGATAAATGACAGCTCAATTATTAACATTCTATTTATTTTCAGGGGTTATTTTAATTTCTTCATTGATGGTTATTTCAACTAAAAACCCAGTCCATTCAGTATTGTTCCTAATTCTTTCATTTTTGAATGCCGCCGGCTTATTCGTTATTCTTCACGCCGAATTTTTGGCAATGATACTCATAATTGTTTATGTTGGTGCTGTTGCAGTACTTTTTTTATTTGTTGTAATGATGTTAGATTTTAAAACATCAATCAATAAGGATAATATTTTACAATATATTCCGATAGGAATTTTGATTGGTGTAGTTTTTATTGCAGAGTTAATAATTGTATTAATCAATACAAAGTTTGACTTGTCTAATATTCAAGTGTTACCAAATCCTCTTTCAGATTTTACTGGCAAGTCTAATACAGAAGCAATTGGCTCAGTTTTGTACACAGACTACATTCTATATTTCCAACTTTCAGGTGTAATTCTGTTAGTTGCAATGATTGGTTCTATTGTATTAACTCTCCGCGAAAGAGAAGGCGTAAAGAGGCAAGTTGTTTCAGAACAACTACAACGACAGGGCAAAATTAATTTAGTAGATGTAAAATCAGGAAAAGGTGTTGATATTTAATGATTGAATTAAATCAATTTTTAATTTTATCTGCTTTATTGTTTGCAATTGGCGTTATTGGTATTTTTTTAAACCGAAAAAATGTGATTATCATTTTAATGTCAATTGAAATCATTTTGCTCTCTGTTAATTTAAATCTTATTGCTTTTTCATATTTTTTAAATGATCTAACTGGTCAAATATTCTCTCTTTTTGTACTTACTGTTGCTGCCGCTGAAGCTGCAATCGGACTTGCTATACTTGTAATTTATAACAGAAATGCTGGCAATATAGAGATTGAGAAAATTAACGCCTTAAAGGGGTAATGTTGAATGGCGCATAGTATAATTTTATTACCCCTGATCGGGTTCTTGATTTCTTGTTCGTTATCATTTTTTAAATCTAATAAATTTATTGACCGAGCAGCAGAGATTATAACTTCATTATTTATTACTATTACAGCAATATTTTCGTTTTATATTTTTATTGATAATATTGGGGACCCATCGGTAGTATCAATCAAACTATTTAACTGGATATCCTCTGGTTCATTCAATGCCGATTGGTCAATTTATCTAGATACAGCCACAAGAGTAATGCTTGTAGTAATTACAAGCGTATCAGCGTTAGTTCATATTTATTCAATTGGTTATATGTCTCATGATGATAGTAAGCCTCGTTTTATGGGATACTTATCATTATTCACATTTGCTATGTTGATGCTTGTTACAGCAGATAATTTTTTGCAACTTTTCTTTGGCTGGGAGGGTGTTGGACTTGCCTCTTATTTATTAATTGGGTTTTGGTATAAAAAACCAACTGCAAATGCCGCTGCAATTAAAGCATTTATAGTAAATCGCATAGGTGATTTTGGATTAGCTTTAGGTATTTTTACAATATTTATTGTTTTTGGCAGCATCGAATACCAGACAGTATTTAGTAATGCCTCATCTTTTAAGAACGTAAATTTTAATTTTTTAGGTATTGAACTACATGCATTGACTTTAATTTGTATTTTCTTATTTATTGGCGCAATGGGCAAGTCAGCTCAATTATTTCTTCATACATGGCTTCCTGATGCAATGGAAGGCCCAACACCAGTATCTGCATTGATACATGCGGCAACAATGGTTACAGCTGGAGTATTTCTTGTTGTACGATGTTCACCTTTATTTGATTTGGCTCCTGTTGCTCTGGACTTTGTAGTTTTGATTGGTGCAAGTACTGCATTCTTTGCAGCTACCGTTGGGCTGGTTCAAAATGATATTAAGCGTGTTATTGCATATTCAACTTGCAGTCAATTAGGCTACATGTTCGTTGCAGCTGGACTTGGAGCTTACGGTGCAGCTATGTTCCATTTATTTACACATGCATTTTTTAAAGCACTTCTATTTTTAGGAGCTGGATCAGTTATTCATGCCGTTCACGAAGAACAGGATATAAGGAAAATGGGAGGTATAAGTAATTTTGTTCCAATAACTCAATTAATGATGATAATTGGAACAATTTCACTTATGGGTTTTCCATTCACTTCTGGCTATTACTCAAAAGATGCAATCATAGAAACAGCTTATTTGTCTAATTCCAATTTCGCAGACTACGCGTATATCTTACTTACAGTCGGTGTTGTGATGACATCTTTCTATTCATGGAGGCTTATGTTTCTTGTTTTCAATGGAAAAACAAGAATGGCTGAAGAAGATCTTAGTAAAGTTCATGAGTCTTCCTCAGTAATGTTAATTCCTCTAATAATTTTGGCAATTGGAGCGTTGTTTTTCGGATTTTTATTCAAAAGTTATTTCATCGGTTACTACAGTGATGTATTTTGGAATGGCTCAATTGTCGTCCACCATGAAGATCACCATTCAATTCCTCTCTTAATATATTATTTGCCTGCAATTTTAGGTGTAGTTGGATTTATTATCGCTTGGTTCATGTATATTCGAAAATCAAATATGGCTAAGAATATAGCCGAGTTAAATAAACCGCTTTACAACTTTCTATTAAATAAATGGTATTTCGACGAGTTATATAATTCTATTTTTGTAAAACCAGCTATGGCAATTGGCCAGATTTTTTGGAAGTTTATTGATGGTTTAATTATTGATGGTTACGGACCTAACGGAATAGCTGCATTAGTGAGCAGAATATCAATTAAAGCAAAGCAAGTTCAATCTGGATTTATTTACCATTATGCTTTTGCCATTTTAATTGGTCTTTCAATCATTATTACTTTCATAATTTTCAGGTTTTAAAAAATGAGTGAGATTCCAATCTTAAGTATTTTAATCTTTATACCGGTCGTTGGAATATTTTTTATGTTATTGATAAGAAATAATGATGACCAAAGCTCGCAAAATTTAAAACACACCGCCTTATGGATCACTTTTTTAAATTTTATTATATCATTATCATTACTATTTTCATTTGACTTAAATAATCCAGATTTTCAATTTGTAGAAAAATACGCATGGATAGAAAGTGGTATCAGTTATCATTTAGGTATAGATGGAGTTTCAATTTTATTTGTAATACTGACAACAATGCTCGTACCTATTTGCATACTTGCAAGCTATGAAAGCATTAAATTTTCTGTAAAAGAATATTTAATTTCATTTTTAGCTTTAGAAACCTTTATGATTGGGGTTTTCTGCTCTCTTGATCTTGTCCTATTTTATCTATTTTTTGAAGGAGGTTTAATTCCAATGTTCTTAATCATTGGGATATGGGGTGGAGAAAGAAGGGTTTATTCAACTTTCAAATTTTTTCTTTATACACTTGCTGGCTCAGTATTTATGCTACTTGCAATAATTTATATTTTCATTTCTACAGGCACAACTGATGTTGAAACACTCTTGTTGTATAATTTTACTACAAACGAACAGTTAATATTGTGGATCGCATTTTTTACTTCATTCATGGTCAAGATACCAATGTGGCCTTTTCACACTTGGCTACCAGATGCCCACGTAGAAGCACCGACAGCTGGATCAGTTATACTTGCGGGCGTTCTATTAAAAATGGCTGGGTATGGCTTTATAAGATTTTCTATTGGTTTTTTTCCGGATGCATCAGAATTTTTTGCGCCATTTATATTTTCTCTTAGTGTCATAGCAATAATAGTGACTTCTCTAATTGCATTAGTGCAAGAAGATATGAAGAAACTAATTGCTTATTCATCAGTTGCCCACATGGGATTTGTAACATTAGGAATATTTACATTTACTGTACAAGGAATAGAAGGCGGCATAATTCAAATGATAAGTCATGGCATTGTTTCTGCGGCATTATTTTTGTGTGTTGGCGTAGTATATGATCGTCTCCATACAAGAGAAATCGCAAGATATGGAGGCTTAGTTAGTAAAATGCCTTTTTATTCATTTTCATTTATGATTTTTATATTAGCCAGTCTTGGCTTGCCTGGAACAAGTGGTTTTGTTGGTGAGTTTTTAGTACTCCTTTCTATATTTACGGTAAATACATATTTTGCGATATTTGCGACTACAGGTGTTGTGTTGGCAGCCACATATTCGTTATGGCTTTATAGAAGAATAATATTTGGCGCTTTAATTAAAGATGATCTATCTGAAATGTTTGACTTAACAAGAAGAGAGATAATTATTTTTCTTCCCTTAATTATCCTAACAATATTCATAGGCTTATATCCAAAACCAATCATAAATATAATTGAGCCTTCAACAGAAAAAATTGTAAATCAAATTAAAATGAAATTAGATTAAAATGCAAAGTTTAGTATACATATTACCTGAAATATTTTTATTTATAGTTGCAACAGTTTTGTTAGTGACTGGCTTGTTTTTGAAAAATATAAAGCTTATTAACTTGATTGCTATATTTTCTCTCTTAGTCACAGTTATCTTAATTTTAAATCAACCCTTTCAATCAGCCTTTCTAAATAGTTTTGTCGTAGATGAATTTTCACTAGTACTAAAAGTTATGATACTGATCGGCTCCATTGCTTCATTGATTATGTTTGTATCAAGTAAAGACGATCTAAATATAAATATTTATGAATTTCCAATTTTAATAATTTTCTCAACCATAGGTATGATGGTGATGGTTTCAGCAAATGATTTGCTTGCAATGTTTATAGGATTAGAGCTTCAATCATTAAGCCTTTATGTTCTTGCGGCTTTGAACAGAAACAGCTTATTGTCATCAGAAGCAGGAATTAAATATTTTATCCTCGGAGCTCTTTCCTCAGGTTTATTACTCTTTGGAATCTCATATATTTATGGATTTTCAGGAAATACAAACTTTAATCTAATCGCTGTGAATATTAACCCTGAAAGTCTGGGTTTAATTATTGGTATAGTTTTTGTATTGGCAGGACTAGCTTTTAAAGTGTCAGCAGTTCCTTTCCATATGTGGACGCCTGACGTTTATCAAGGAGCACCTACTCCGATTACAGGATTCTTTGCGCTTGCTCCAAAAATTGCTGCAATGGGTTTACTTGTTAGATTCTTATTCAATTCATTTAGTGAGATTTATATTGACTGGCAACAAATTATTTTTTTCATATCAATCGCATCGATGATGCTCGCTGCCTTTGCTGCCATTGCTCAAACCAATTTAAAAAGACTAATGGCGTATAGTTCAATAGGTCATATTGGATATTCTTTAATAGGTGTGGCCTCTTTTACCGATGAGGGGTTAAGGTCATTATTAATATATTTAATGATTTATTTAATTATGAACATTGCTGTTTTTGCTTTTTTACTGTCTTTAAAAAGAAACGATGGATATTTTGAAAATATTTCAGATTTATCTGGAATGCATAAAAATCATCCTTTAAGGACCATGCTGATTGCCTTGATTATGTTTTCTCTAGCTGGCATCCCGCCTCTAGCTGGCTTTTTTGGTAAATTTTATATTTTCGTTGCAGCTATTGAATCTGAAATGTTGTTTCTCGCAATCATTGGCGTCATGGCAAGTGTTATCAGTGCATTTTATTATTTAAGGATTGTTAAGATAATGTATTTTGATGAACCTAGAGAAGAATTTGATGGATCAAGTATCAAATCACTTAATCTGCTTTATTATCCTTCATCAATACTAATTATTATTTTCTTTATTTATCCATCGCCAGTAATAAATATTTCTGAATATGCCATTCAATCAATTATTTAATGTTAGATCAAATTCAATCAGAAGTTATTTTTCATGAAGTAATCGATAGCACGAATGTAGAAGCTAAAAGATTAATTGAAAATGACAAAATAAATAAAGCAACTTGGATTATAGCTAATAGACAAACTTCAGGTAAAGGCAGAAATAATAATAAATGGGTTTCAGAGGAAGGTAATTTTTATGGCTCATATGTCTTGCCAATTAATTTGGATCACAGAAAGATACCGTTTATTTCATGTATAACTTCTTTGTCGGTATATGATGCAATTAAAAATCTTTTACCCAATAATGCCCTCTTAAAAATTAAATGGCCTAACGATATACTATATAATGACGCAAAATTAGCTGGAATATTAATAGAAAATTTACTAGGTGAAAATGCGAGTTTTTCTATAATTGGAATTGGTATTAATTTAAAAAATTCACCAAATATAAATAATCATAAAACTAACTCTATAAAATCTATAATCGAAAATGAAGTTATGCCAAAAGAGATACTTATAACATTAGACTCCAATATCAATAATTACTTAAATATTCTTAACAGTGATGATATTTCAGAGTTAATTGAGTTATATAAAAATAATTGCTGGAAAATGCGAGATCGGGTTCGTTTTTTTCAAAATAATATTGAATTTGAAGGTATATTAGATGATATAACTGATACATTTGAGATTCAAATTAAAGTGAATGGAGAGCTTAAAAAATTCAATTCAGGAGAACTGTCATTTAGTTACTAATCATGAAGGTTTTAGTTGATATAGGAAATACAAATGTATTAATGGGGAAATATGACAATTCGAGATTAATTGATCAAGTACGATTTGAAACTAACATTGTTATAAGTTCACCAGATGATATATTGAAATCTCTTAGCATTTTTTTAGCTAATGTAGAATACGTTTTAATTTCGGGTGTCGTACCACAAGCTCAAAAAAATTTACGAATTTTGATCTCAAAAAATTTTGAAAATCTACCAACTAGAGAATTAAATACTTCTGACTTAGAGTTATTTATAAAATTCAATGTTATCAACCCAGCCGAAGTTGGAGATGACAGGATCATTAACTCAATAGCAGCTATAGATAAGTATGAACCTCCTTTCATAATTGTAGATTTTGGGACAGCTACCACTTTAGATGTTGTAGATAAGAGTGGTGCATATTGTGGAGGGTTAATTTGTCCTGGTGTCAATTTATCAATTAAGTCACTGTCAGATGGTGCAGCGTTATTACCACTTATAACTTTTAAAAAGCCTGAAACATTAATCGGTAAACATACAATTGCAGCAATGGAATCGGGTATTTATTGGGGGTATATTAGTTTAATCGAGGGCTTGATTGAGAGATTAAAAACTTCTCACGATTGCTACAATGCAAAAGCTATAGCAACTGGAGGTTTGTCAAAACTATTTGAAAATGACCTTAAATGCATTAATTATTTCGAGAGAGATCTTACTCTTGAAGGTCTTTTAATCGTAAGCAATAAGTTACAATGACCAAAGGTGATAGATTAGTATTTCTGCCTTTAGGAGGCACTGGTGAAATTGGGATGAACATGAATCTCTACGGATACGGTAAAGAGATTGATGACATGAAATGGCTAATTGTTGATGTTGGTATCACATTTGGGGATGAGACCACACCAGGTGTAGACATTATTTTACCTGATCATGATTTTATAAAGGAAAGAAAAGATAATTTATCTGGTATTATAATAACTCATGCTCATGAAGATCATGTTGGCGGTCTTGCATATCTATGGCCAGATTTAAAATGTCCTATTTATGCTACTCCATTTACAGCTTCAATAATAAGACTTAAATTTGAAGAAAGAGGATTAGATCATGAAGGTTATTTGAATGTAATAGATCTGTCTTCTGAAATACGAATAAAACCCTTCGATATAAAACTTCAAACTCTCACGCACTCAATACCAGAGCCAAATTCACTTATCATAAAAACAGAGCTAGGGAATATATATCATACTGGCGACTGGAAAATTGATGATGATCCAGTTGTAGGAAAAGCTATTGACTTTAACGAACTCAAATCAAATACTAAAGATATTCTAGCAATGGTTTGCGACTCAACAAACGTCTTAACAAAAGGAAGATCCGGATCAGAGTCAGAAGTTAAAAATAATTTAACTGAAGTTATAAAAGGGATAAAGAATAGAGTTTTCGTAACATCTTTTGCTTCAAATGTAGCAAGACTTGAAACAATCGCCCACGCTGCAAAGGAAACAAATAGATCGTTAGTCGTATTAGGCAGATCTATGCATCGCATGATAAGTGTCGCAAGGCAAAATGGTATTCTTAATGATATAGATGTTATCTTATCTGAAAAGGAAGCAGTTAAAAAAAAGAGGGAAGAAGTTTTGTACCTCTGTACAGGCAGTCAAGGTGAACCAAGGGGCGCAATGATGCGAATTGCAAATCAAGACTTTCCTCATGTCGATATTGATTTAGATGATACTATTATTTTTTCATCAAAAATTATACCTGGCAATGAGAAGAAAATCTTCCAATTGTTTAATCGGCTTTCAGAGTTAGGTGCAAATGTTATAACTGAGTATGATGAAAATATACATGTATCGGGTCATCCATGCTTAGATGAAATGGTTGATATGTATGAAAATATTAAACCTGCAATTTCAGTTCCAGTTCACGGTGAACACAGACACTTAAAAAGGCATTCAAATCTTGCGAAGGAAATGGGTGTTAAGTTTCCAATGCTAATTTCTAATGGCGATATATTGCAAATTGCCCCTGGATCGCCATACGTGGTTGATCAGTGTGACTCTGGCAGACAGTACTTTGATGGAAATAGATTAGTAAAAAGTGAAAGCAGTCATATTAAAGATAGAAAAAGAATGGCTTACAATGGCGTATTGAATGTTACATGTATAATTGATCAAAAAATGAATTTAAAAGAAAATCCATTGATTATTAGCAGTGGCATCGTAAGCGATCAAGAATATGAGAACGATGAGATGGTATATTTATTAGAAGAGGAAATTTATAAATTTTTTGAGGATAAGACAAATTTATCAAAAAAAGAAAAAAAACTATATCAAAAGCTCGAGACATTATCACGAAATTTTGTTTTCAAGCATACTCGTAAAAAACCTTTGACAAACATAAGTATTGTTCATATTTAGTTAGTATGATCGGAAAATTAAATCACATCGCTATTGCGGTACCAAATATAAAAGAAGCTGCTGAGCAATATAAAAACATTTTTGGTGCAAAGGTATCTGAACCTGTTGAACAACCCGATCATGGCGTAACAACAGTATTTATAGATTTAGGTAATACAAAAATAGAATTGTTAGAAGTTCTAGGTGAGGGGTCTCCAATTCAAAACTTTATTGATAAAAATCCAAAAGGTGGAATGCATCATATTTGCCTAGAAGTAAATGACATTAATACTGCTATAGATAAATTAAATACTCATGAAGTATCAATAACTGGTACTGGTAAACCAAAAATTGGTGCTCACGGTAAACCAGTAGTTTTTCTTCATCCAAAAAGCTGTAACGGAACACTCATAGAGTTAGAAGAAGTATAATTTGGGTATAACTGGCTCAATTATCATTTTTTTATTAATTTGGTGGTTAATTTTTTTCATATCACTCCCAATTAATATAAATAAAAGCAGGTCAGGAAACTATATAGAAGGGGAAGACCCTGGAGCGCCTAATAATCCACAATTATTTAGAAAATTCTTAATTACAACAGTTGTCTCAATAGTCATCTGGTTTATCATATATAGTTTTCTAAATAATGAAGGCTTTCTGATGTATATCTTAAAGCTTTTTTACATAAATGAAGTTATCTAATTATTTTCTACCTGTATTAAAAGAGTCTCCTAGTGAAGCAGAAATTGTTTCTCATAAACTTATGCTGCGGTCTGGTATGATCAGTCAATCAAGTTCTGGTATTTACTCTTGGCTGCCTCTTGGGCTAAAGGTTTTAAAAAAAATTGAAAATATCGTCAGAGATGAACAGAATAGGGCGGGAGTTAATGAAATACTAATGCCAACTATTCAACCAGCAGATTTATGGAAAGAAAGTGGAAGATATGAAGATTATGGAAAAGAGATGTTAAGAATTAATGATCGTCAAGAAAGAGAAATGCTTTATGGCCCGACAAACGAGGAGCAAATTACAGACATATTTAGAAGAAATGTTAAGTCCTATAAAGAGCTTCCAATGCTGCTCTACCATATACAGTGGAAATTTAGAGATGAATTAAGGCCAAGATTTGGCGTAATGAGAGGTAGGGAATTTTTAATGAAAGATGCGTACTCTTTTGATATTGATGCGGCGTCATCAGAAGATACTTATAATCGTTTTTTTATTTGTTATTTAAAAACATTTGCAAGATTAGGTCTCAAAGCAATACCTATGGCTGCTGATACAGGGCCCATTGGTGGAGATCTCTCACATGAATTCATAATTATTTCTAATACAGGGGAAAGTGATATTTATTTTGATAATAATATACTAAATGAAGGAAATAAGATTTCTGACATTAGCTATGACGATGACCTAAATACAATTGTTGAAAAATTTAAAAGTTATTACACTGCTTCAGATGAGAAACATGACAAGGCTAAATTTGATGAAATAGTTCAAAAAGAAAAACAAATGAATTCAAAAGGAATTGAAGTGGGTCACATATTCCATTTTGGAACAAAATATTCAAAATCAATGAAGGCAAATGTGTTAGATTATGATGGAAAAGAAAAAACGGTACACATGGGATCATATGGAATAGGAATTTCACGTCTAGTGGGCGCTGTAATAGAATCCTCTAATGATGAAAGTGGAATAATATGGCCTGATGCAGTGTCACCATTTGCACTTGGTGTTATAAACTTGAAACCAAAAGACGATGAAGTCTCCTCAATTGCTAATAAAGTTTACAATCAAATTAATGATAAATCTGAAGTTTTATTTGATGATAAAAATGATAACGCAGGAGTAAAGTTTTCTAGAATGGATTTAATAGGTTTACCGCATCAAATTATAATAGGAAGCAAAGCTGTGTCAGAGGGTATAGTTGAGCATAAAAATAGAAAAAGTGGAGAAACAGAATTCATTAACCTTGATAAATTAGGTAAATTTCTAAAAGAAATGAACGTTTAAAAAAGTGCCATTTAATTATTTTGAGAGATTTATAGCTTTTAGGTATTTGGTTCCTTTGAGAAAAGGTGGGTTGTTATCAGTAATTTCATGGCTATCATTTATTGGGATTTGTATTGGCGTTGCAACATTAATAATTGTGATGTCTGTAATGAATGGCTTTCATGATGAACTAAAAAAAAGAATTATTGGTTTCAATGGCCATATTTATATTAAAAATATAGAGCCATACTTTGAGAATGATAAAAGTCTTTCTGAAATTAAGGAAATATTATTTATTGATAGAAATATATCTATTCAAGCATTAATAAGTTCAGCGAATAAGAGCAATGGAATAGTTATCAAATCGATCAATGATGAGAATATTAAATTTTACGAATTTGTTGATAATCTAAATAATGATAATCTACTAACTACCGATTCAATAATATTAGGTGAAGAACTAGCTTTTTCTTTAGGTGTATTACCTGGCGACAAAATAAAAGTCACTTCTTCTTCAATGATTTCTACTCCACTAGGTCAAATCCCAAGATCACACAAAATGACAGTATCGGCCACATTTAGTTCTGGTATGAGTGAATATGATAAAAATTTTGCGTTTACTTCACTTGCAAATGTTCAAAAACTCTTGAGTCTCAATAATGAGATATCAACCATTGAGATACACTTAAAAGATATCAATGATGTAGAAAAAGTTAAGAATGATTTACTGGAAATTTATAATGATGGTTATTTAGTAAAAGATTGGATTGATCTAAATAGTTCTTTTTGGGAAGTGTTGGCGACGGAGCGTGAATTGATGTTCTTTGTATTATCACTTATTATTATAATTGCTGCATTTAATATTGTTACAAGCCTATTTATTCTAGTACAAAATAAAAATAGAGAAATAGCAGTACTCAAAACAATTGGTAGCAGTGATAGTTCAATTTTAAGAATATTTTTGCTAGTTGGTACTTTTATAGGGTTTAGTGGAACGATCATAGGTTCCATTCTTGGAATACTTTTTACAATAAATATTGATATAATAAGAAATTTACTAAATTCAACTTTCAATTTAAATTTATTTCCATCTGAGTTTTATTATCTTGATAAAATGCCAACCAGTATTGATATGAGTCAAATTATATTAATTATTTTCTTTTCATTAATTATATCAATAATAGCGACTGTATATCCAGCCTATAAAGCTTCTAAGACAGAGATTAGAGGAATATTAAATAATGTCTGAATCAAATCTAATTTTAAAAAACATTTCAAAATCCTACCATCAAGCTAATAATAGTTTATCTATTTTAAAAGATATTTCTCTAGAAGTTAAAAGTAATGATTTTATTGCAGTTACAGGTCCCTCAGGTTCAGGAAAAACTACTCTACTTAACTTGGTAGGGTTACTCGACACATTTGATGAAGGCACTATTTTATTCAACGGTAAGGATCTCACGAATTTAAATAGTGAACAGAAGAATAAATTTAGAAGAAATAATTACGGATTTATCTATCAAAACTATAACTTATTGGAAAATTTTAATGCAATAGAAAATGTTGCATTACCGCTAATCTTAAATGGATACAGTAAGGTCGAGGCGATACAAAGGGCAGAAAATATAATGAAGGTATTTATGATTGATGATAGATCTTTACATTTTCCAAATTCATTATCAGGAGGAGAGCAGCAGAGAGTAGCAATATCAAGAGCTTTAGTAAATAATCCAAAATTCATAATTGCCGATGAGCCAACTGGTAATTTAGACAGTAAGAATTCTGATTTGGTGTTTAATTATTTAAAAAATTATGTCGAATCAGAAAATATGACACTTATTGTAGCTACTCATGATGAGGAGTTGGCATCTAAGGCAAATAAGAGGATAAATTTATAAGTGAGCGACTTTATTCATTTAACAAATAAAACAGAATACTCATTATCAGAAGGTGCTTTGCCTATAGCGCGTATATCAGAACTATGTCAGACCTTTAAAATGCCGGCTGTAGGCATCACTGACACAAATAATATGTTTGGAGCTTTGGAATTTAGTGAGAAAGTATCAAGTGTCGGGGTTCAACCCATAATAGGGTGCAATTTAAAAATCAAAACTCCTAAAAGTTATCTTCATGAAAACATTGAAGATGAAGATCTCCATTTCTTTCTTAATATTTTTTCTAAAAATGAAGATGGTTATAAAAATTTATTAAATATTATTTCAAGAGCATACATGAATCATAAAGAAAATGCTTATGTAGATATTGAGCAGTTGTTTAAAAATAAAGAAGGTCTATTAGTTCTTTCTGGGGGAAACAATTCAATTTTAAAATACTCTACTGGTAATAACATTACCTCACAATCTGTGTCATTTATAGCTGACTTCAAAAAAGAATTTATAGATAATTTTTACATAGAAATTCAGAGAATCGGAGAGAATGATTATAGAATTGATGAAGCGGTAATTCTTAATTTAGCGTATGACAATAATATCCCAGTAGTTGCAACTAACGATGTTTACTTTGAGGGACCTGATCATTTTGAAGCACATGACGCTCTTATGTGTATAGAAAAAAAACTTTTTGTCTCACAAAAAGACAGAAAAAGACTGTCAAAAAATCACTATTTTAAGTCTCAAAAAGAGATGCAAGAACTGTTTTCAGATATTCCAGAAGCATTATTTAACACAATTGAGATCGCACAAAGGTGCTCTCATAGACCTAAAATTAAAATGCCAGTGCTTCCATCTTATCATAATGACGATAATCAAGAAAAAAAATTATTAAGAGAACTTTCTCATCAAGGCCTTGAACAAAATCTTGCACAAAAATTTATGAGTGAACAAATAGATAATAACTTACAATTAAATATAAAAAAGAAATATGAGGACAGATTAGAAAAAGAGTTAAAAATAATTATAGATATGAAATATGAGGGTTATTTTTTAATTGTTTCAGATTTTATAAGATGGGCAAAAGATAATAATATACCTGTTGGTCCTGGAAGAGGATCAGGAGCAGGATCTTTAGTAGCTTGGTGTTTAAAAATTACAGACTTGGATCCGATAAAATTTGGTCTAATATTTGAAAGATTTTTAAACCCTGAAAGAGTATCTCTACCCGATTTTGATATTGATTTCTGCCGTGATGGAAGAGACCGTGTTTTAGAATATGTTCACTCAAAATATGGAAATAATCATGTTGCTCAAATAATTACCTTTGGAAAATTACAGGCGCGCGCTGTGATTAGAGACGTAGGAAGAGTCCTGGGCATGCCATATGGTCAAGTTGATTACCTATGCAAACTTATGCCTTTTGATCCTTCAAGACCCATGTCTTTACAGCAATATATTGATGAAGAACCAAGACTTAATGAAGAGGCAAATAAAGATGATAAGATTGCAAAGTTATTGGATATATCTTTAAAATTAGAAGGCCTTAAAAGGCATGCATCAATTCACGCAGCTGGAGTTGTAATTTCAAAAGAAGAAGTATTTAAAGATGTTCCAATATATAGTGATCCAGACTCAGATATTCTGCTAACCCAATTTGATATGAAATGGGTAGAGAATGCAGGCTTGGTAAAATTTGATTTTTTAGGATTAAAAACTCTAACGCTTATTGATAATTGTGTAAGATTAGTAAAAGTAAATAATCCTGAATTTAATATTGATAATATAAATATAAATGATCAAGAGACTTATAGTTTATTAAGCACCGGCGAAACAACAGGAATCTTTCAATTAGAAAGTGCTGGAATGAAAGATACTCTTAAGCAACTCAAGCCAGATAAGTTTGAGGACATCATAGCAATCGTTGCTCTATATCGACCTGGACCTATGGCAAATATTCCAAGCTATATTGAGAGAAAACATGGCAGAGAAAAACCAGACTATATTCATCCTCAATTAGAAAAACTTTTAGAGGAAACTTATGGAGTTATAATATACCAAGAGCAGGTTATGGGTGTAGCCAGAGAATTGTCAGGATATTCAGACGGCGAGGCAGACTTACTTAGAAGAGCGATGGGAAAAAAAATTCAAAAAGAAATGAATGCACAAAAACAAAGATTTATAGATGGTTGTTTAAAAAAGAATATAAAAGCAACGGAGGCACGCTCAATTTTTGATTTATTATCAAAATTTGCTGATTACGGCTTTAATAAAAGCCATGCTGCAGCATATGCTATGATTGCTTTTCAAACAGCTTATTTAAAAGCACACTATCCAATAGAATTTTTTGCAGCATCAATGACGTTAGATATGAACAATACGGATAAAATATCAATTTTCCAGCAGGAGTTAAATCGACTCAAGATAAAATTATCACCTCCAAGTGTAAATTATTCAGGGCCAAATTTTTTAAGAAACAATGACTCAATACTTTATGCTTTAGGAGCAATTAAAAATGTTGGAATTGAGTCTATGAAGGATTTGTATAACGAAAGAAAATTGAATGGAAGTTTTAGAGACTTTAATGACTTTATAAATAGATGCAGTAACTCAGTTATTAACAAAAAGACAATTGAAGCATTATCGTGCGCTGGAGCGTTTGATGAATTTAAAATTAATAGAGCAGCTATTTTTAATCAAGCATCAGATATTGTTAAATATCACAAGTTATTAAATACCAATGCTGGTAATTCTCAAGTGGACATGTTTAGTAAAACTACCATGTCAAATTTTGATTTAGTTAATGATGAAGAATGGAAACATAGTTATAAATTAATGAAAGAATATGAAATGCTAGGTTTTTATCTATCAGGACATCCTATAGAGATACATAAGAAGTATTATAATTCTTTATTGCTGAAAGAGTATAGTGAAATTAGGGAAAATTCTGACCTTCACAATAAAAAGGATGTCTTGATTGGCGGAACACTTCTTTCTAAAAAAGAAAAAAGATCTACTAGAGGTAATGCTTATGCTTTTCTAAACTTTTCTGATCCTTCTTCTATTTATGAATTAATTATTTTTGAAAGTAATCTCAGGAAATATAGAGAACTTCTTATCGAAGGTGATTCATTTGTTTTAGGTGTAGATTTTACTACTCAAAACGGAACGCTAAGAGGTGAACTAAAAAAAGTTTTTAGCTTTGAAGAAATAGAAAAATTTAATAATAATGAAAATCTTAAAATAAAAACAAAGCAAAATATTAAGCAACAGACATTAAAGATTTATGCTGATCGAAATTTTTCTAAAAATGAGTTGGCAAAACTTAATTGGATAAAGGGTCAAAATAGAGTTGAAATAATCATTGATAATCAATTACTTAAAATCCCTGGTAATTATTATATCAATTCAGAAATGTTAGATAAAATGAAAAAACTCACCGGTGTTAAAAAGATTGATTTCGCATAATAAGCTGTTGTAATTTATTATATTTTAATATATCTAATTTTTTAAATATCACACGGCGATAGCGTAAAGCTGTCCGGTCCTCTTGAGGTCAAATTGCTGTGGATGAATAACCGGAGAAATCATATGACAATACCTAATATTATACTCAAAGACTTAGTAGAAGCTGGCGTCCACTTTGGCCATAAATCACAAAGATGGAATCCAAAAATGTCAAAATACATACATAGCACAAGGGAGAATGTTCACATCATAGATTTAAATCATACAGTTCAAATGCTACATGAAGCCTTGGTTGTAATAGATAATGTAGTTTCGAAAGGTGGTAAAATTTTATTTGTAGCTACAAAAAAGCAAGCTTCTTCTAAAATAGCTGAGCTCGCTACTGAAACTGGTCAATATTATGTAAATCATCGGTGGTTAGGTGGTATGTTAACAAATTGGACAACTATTAATAAATCAATTAATAAAATGAATGATTTAGAAATCTTAAAATCTAATCCTAATAATGAATTTACAAAAAAAGAAATTCTAAAAATCACAAATCAACACCAAAAGCTTGTCAAGTCACTGCATGGAATTAGTCAAATGAAGAAATCTCCAGACCTCTTATTCATTATTGATACTAAATTAGAACATATAGCGGTATCTGAGGCAAAGAATCTAAATATACCAATTATTGGTATTGTCGACTCTAATTGCGACCCTGAATTAATTGATTATCCAATACCTGGTAATGATGATTCTAGAAGGTCTATAAATTTATACTGTTCACTTATTAAGGAAACAATTACCTCATCTTCTGTAAGTATTTTAGAAGAGTTTGAGAAAAATCAAAATACTGATACAAAAAAAGAAAATCAGGATAAATCGTTAGCCATTAATGAAATTAAATAGGATAAACAAATCTTAAAAATGACTGTAAGCGCAAAAGAAGTTCAAGAACTAAGAAAAATATCAGGGGCAGGAATGATGGAATGTAAGATAGCCTTATCAGAAGCCGCTGGAAATATTGATCAAGCCTTCAAATTATTACGAGAGAAAGGTATAGCAAAAGCTGAAAAGAAATCATCAAGAGAAGCTAAGGAAGGCTTAGTAGGAATAAAAATAGATAATAATATTGCAACAATAATTGAATTAAACTCTGAAACCGACTTTGTCTCAAGAAACTCAGAATTTCATAAACTTGTTAATAGCATACTGGAATTATCAACTACTAATGGTCTAGATATTGAGAAAACAAAAGAGTCTGCATCAGAGCTAATAAATCAAGCGGTTGGTAAAATAGGCGAAAACATTGTATTGAAGAAAATAGATGTGTTTGAAGGCAATATTTATAGTTATGTTCACAATTCTGTCAAAGAAGGAATGGGAAAAATTGGGGTACTATTAGACCTTAAAGCTGAAAAGCAGGTTGATGAAATTGGCAAAAATATTTGCATGCATATAGCTGCTGCAGCGCCAAAATCAATCTCTAAAGAGGATTTAGACACAAAAATAATTGAAAATGAAAAAGAAATTATAAAACAGCAATTAAAAGAAACCGGAAAGCCCGAAAATATTTTAGAAAAAATGATGGAAGGTAAGTTGAACAAATTTTTTGAGGAAACAACTCTTTTAAAACAAAAATATGTAATTGATCCTAATTTAAGCGTTGATCAATATCTTAAAGAGAGCTCCTCTAGTTTAGGGTGTAAAATATCTATAAACAAATATCTTAGATACCAAATAGGTTCTTAAAAAAAATGAAAAAAAATTTTAAACGGGTATTAATAAAATTATCCGGTGAGTCACTTATGGGTAATGAAGATTATGGAATTCAACTCAAAACTGTCGACAGATTAGCAAGAGACTTATTAAGTTTAAAAAGATGCAATATACAAATATGCTTGGTAGTTGGGGGAGGAAATATATTTAGAGGATTAGCAGCATCCGCTAAAGGAATGGATAGAGCAAATGCAGACTATATGGGAATGCTTGCTACAGTAATGAATAGTCTTGCTATTCAAAATTCACTTGAAAAACTCAAAATTGATACTCGAGTAATGTCAGCATTTCCAATACAATCAGTGTGTGAGACTTATATTCGGAGAAAAGCAATTAGGCACATGGAAAAACAAAGACTAATCATCTGTGCTGCTGGAACTGGTAATCCATATTTTTCAACTGATACAGCTGCATCACTAAGGGCTGCTGAGCTAGATTGTAATTTCATTTATAAAGCTACACAAGTTGATGGTATTTATGAAAAAGATCCAAAAAAATTTAAAAACGCTAAGAAATATAAATCTATTTCATATAGTGACTATTTATCAAAAAATTTAAAGGTTATGGATAGCGCCGCAATAAGCGTTGCTAGAGAAAATCAAATTCCAATAAAGATATTTTCGATTTTAAATAAAGATTGCTTTAAAAAAATATATTATAATAAACAGGACTATTCAGTAATAAAATAATGTTTGAACAAATTAAAGATGATATTGAAAAACGCATGGGATCAACTTTAGCATCCGCTAAATCTGAAATGTCTGGAATTAGAGCTGGCAGAGCATCACCAAGTATGCTCGACTCAATTAAAGTAGATGTTTATGGACAAAAAATGAACGTTAATCAAATTGGCAATATAACTACACCAGACGCAAGAACAATTAACGTTGATGTTTGGGATCAAGCCAATATTCCAATTGTGGAAAAAGCATTAAGAGAGTCCGACCTTGGGATTAATCCTATTATTGACGGTAATTTAATAAGACTCCCCTTACCACAGTTAACTGAAGAAAGGAGAGTCGAATACTTAAAAATGGCTGCAAAAATTTCTGAAAATTCAAAAGTGGCAATTAGAAATGTCAGAAGAGATGGTATAGAAAAAGTTAAAAAATTGGAAAAAGAGAAGGAAATTGGGCAAGACGATGCAAAAAAATTCCAAGATGTTATTGAGCAGATTTCATCAAATAAAATAAATGAAATAGAGGGTATTTTTAATAGTAAAGAAGATGATTTAAAAAAGATTTAAATAAAGTGAAATCCTCTAAATACTCAAAAAGAAAACTAAAACATATAGCCTTAATTATGGACGGCAATGGAAGATGGGCAAAAAAAAATCATTTTGCAAAAAAAAAAGGTCACGAAGCAGGAGTTACTAACTGTATCAAAATATGCAATAATCTAAGTAAGTTGGACTGTCAAATTAAAGAACTTTCTTTTTATGTATTCTCAACAGAAAATTGGAAAAGAAATCCATCAGAAATAAATAATTTATTTAATTTAATAGAGATCTTTTATAAAAATTTTCAAAAAGTTGCAAATGATAATAATTTGATAATTAGACATTGCGGATCAAGAAAAAAAATTTCAAAAAAATTATTGAATATTATTGATGAAGTAACTGAAAAAACCAAAAGTAACACCGGTACTTTTGTAAATCTAATGTTTAACTACGGTTCCAGACAAGAAATACATGATGCAATGATAAAAATGCAGGATGCAAAAAACCATAAAAAAAAATTAAATGATTTTTTTTACATAACAGAATCTAATGATCCTGATTTAATTATACGAACTGGTGGCGAAAAGCGATTAAGTAACTTTATGTTATGGCAAGGAGCTTATTCAGAGTTGTACTTCACAAATACACTATGGCCTGATTTTAAATATTCAAATTTTAATAAAGCAATCCAAAATTACTTCAAAAGAAATAGAAAATATGGAAAATAGTATTCAAAAGCTATCAAATTTAGAATTCTTACAAAGGGTATTGTCAGCAATTATATTTGTCCCTTTAATCATTTTGCCCATACTATTTAGTAATTATTTGCTGATCACAATATATTTAATAATTAATTCAATTATTATATGGGAATTAAATTATATGAAGATTAATGCAAAATATAAAATTCTAATTAATGCTTATATATTAATAACTATTATAAGTTTTTTTTTATTTTTATTAATTTTAATTACAATTCCTGAAATAAATATTCTATTTATTCAATTTATTTTTACTATTTGGTTTTTTGATACATTTTCTTACCTCGGAGGCAAATTATTTGGTAAAAAAAAACTAATGCCTGCAATTAGCTCAGGTAAAACAATTAATGGTTTAATAATAGGTTTTGTTTTTAGTTTATTTTTTTCACAAATATTAAAATACTATCTTTTCACTTACTCAATTACTTTTATTTTTGAAACAATTCTAATTGTATTTCTTGCTTTTATTGGAGATATGACTGTTTCTATATTAAAAAGGAATTCTGGAATAAAAGACTCTGGAAATATAATGCCTGGTCATGGTGGATTGCTTGATAGATTTGATTCTTTTATATTAGTTTTTCTAGTAATTGGATTAACTTACACAATATAGATGAAAAAGCTTAACTTAATTATATATGGTGTTACAGGAACAATAGGATCTTCTACGTTATCAGTTATAAATCAAAATAAGCATTTATTTAATATAGAGGGTATAACGTGTAATAGAAATTTAAAAAAACTATTACTGATTGCAAATAGATACAAGATCAAAAAAATTGGTTTTAACGCTAATATAGAGAAAATAGATAAAAATAAGTTTAAGGGATTTAAGGTCTACGATAATATTACTAAGTTCGACAATATGGTTTCGAACAAAACTGATGTTGTTATTTATGCTATTTCAGGTTTAAGCTCATTACATTTACTTTTAGAATTACTTAAAAAAGGAAAAAAAATAGGCATAGCTAACAAGGAATGTATAATTTCATACGGAAAGAAAATTATAAAGATTGCTAACAAATATAAGACAGATCTAATCCCCCTAGACTCTGAACATAACTCTATATATCACTTACTTAAAATAAATTCTCACGATATCAAGACTGTTACATTAACAGCTACAGGCGGACCATTCTTAAATTTAAGTCAAAACAAATTAAAACTTATTAAACCTCATCAAGCACTTAAACATCCAATATGGAAAATGGGACAAAAAATATCAATTGATTCATCTACCATGATGAATAAAGCCCTTGAGATTATTGAGGCTAAATATTTATTTAATTTAAAAGATGAACAGATCGATGCCGTTGTCCATCCGCAGGCAATAGTGCATTCACTTATTAATTATAACAACGGAGCTTCTTCTGCTTTAATGTATCAGCCAGATATGAAAGTGCCTATATCATCATTATTGTTAAATTTTAAGCAATACTCAAAAAAGACGAAAAAAGTAGATTTGAAAACACTTTCATCACTTAATTTTTATCCTGTTGATATTAAAAAATTTCCTGCAATGAAATTAGTTTACGAGGTAATGAAAATGGACGGCCTTGCTCCCAACGTATTTAATTATTTAAATGAAATACTTGTTCAACATTTTCTCGATAAAAAAATATGTTTTACAGACATAATAGATTTAAATAAATTGAACTTAGAGCTGACATTCAGTAAAAATAGTAATATTCCTAATCCAAAATTAGAAGATATTAAAAATATTAATAGTTGGATTGATAAAAATATATATATTAGATAATAATCT
>CACMLX010000003.1 GCA_902614655.1 uncultured Pelagibacteraceae bacterium | reverse complement strand
TTCATCCAGAGAAACTTGCGCTCCTCCAACTTGCTCAAATGAATATAAAACCGCGGCTCTGTTAAGTATGTTTTCTGTCATGTCCCATGCCATTCCTTGCTCACCAAGTAGTTCGGCTTCTATATTTTCAAAATTAATACTGCATGCAGGTCGCGTCGGATCAATTGTCTCAAGGCTTGTTTTGTTTACTCCATCTTGATGTAAATCGACAATATATAATGAAAGTGAATTTCTATTTCCCTTATCATCGCTATTGGCAGCGATTATTAGATAATCAGCTGACTCTCCATCACTTACAGGTGATTTATAGCCATTAATTTTTCCAGATGAAAACTTCGTTTTTACATTTAATGGTTTTGGAGTTCCATTTGTTTCTGATAGTGCAAATGTACCTATTTTTTCACCTGATGCAATCGAAGGTAAGAATTTTTTCTTTTGATCTTCAGAACCATAGCTTTTTATAAATTCTGCAAATAAATATATTGATGACGAAAATGGTGTAGGTGCTATAGATCTTCCCAATTCTTCTGCAATAACGCATAGTTCCAACATACCGAGACCAAGTCCACCATATTCCTCTGGAATTGCAGTTCCAGTCCAACCCATTTCAGATATTTGTGACCATAGTTCTTTATGGTAATGCAGTTGATCGTCATCAAGAACTGTTCTTACTGATTTGCGATCACACTTATCGAATAAAAATTTTCTTGCTTGTTCACGGAGAAGTTTTTGATCATCTGAGAAATCAAAATTCATGACGGCAACTATTCTTTTGTATCGTTTTCTTCTTGAATTGCTGTTTCAGTTTCAGGAACTGTGTCAATACTCTCTGAAACCTCTTCTGCTTCAATGGCGTTTATTTCAGTTTCCTCAACCTCAGATACATTCATGGGCTCACTTAGTGATGCTTGCTCTTCCGTTACCTCTGAACTTTCTACATCATTCATCATATCAATTTCAGAATTTTCTTGTTCAATTTTTTCAAGTTCATCATCGCTTGGAACTATTTCATCAGAGGATGGTTGTGTTTGAATAACTTCTTCAATAGGCTTTGCTCTAGACTCTACTCTTGGTGAACGGGCAGTAAATTTTCTCGTAGCCGATTTTTCCATTTCTGACTTCGATAAACCACCTTGATACATTTGTCTGAAAGTATCATTATCAACTTCTTCAAGCTCTTCTTCTTCTTCATAATCAGGTATTTGTCTAAGCTTCGAAACAATACTTTCTTTTAATTCTTCAGCAGTTATTTTTGACTCTCCAATTTCTCGAAGAGCAATAACAGGTTTTTTATCATTTTCAGGATCAACAGCTGGGGTAGCTCCTCTACCTAATTGAACAGCTCTTTCTTTAGCTAATATGACTAAATCGTATTGGTTATTCACCAACTTTATACAATCTTCAACAGTAATTCGTGCCATAAGAATATTTGGAATTGATGTTGCTTTTTATTGAAATATATAAATAAATCAAGCTGAAAGTTTAATTTATTAAGCAAATGGCCCAATTTAATGAAAACACTGAATATATCGGCAGTCCATGTGTAAAAATTTGTAAGTATAAAAAAGACTTCATGGATGGGAATGTTTGCATTGGTTGTTTTAGGGAACAGTTTGAAATAACTAATTGGGTAAAAATGAGTAACTCTGAAAAGCAGTTAGTAATAGAAGATACTAAAGAAAGAAAAAAAGAATTTTTAAAAAATCATGTTTGATATTAGTTGGACGTGTAAACATACTTGGCAGAAAGCAAGCTACAATACGATGTGGTGTTTGATAGGCTGCAGTATTGGTGACTTTGGAACAATTTATTACTTTCAAATCATTGATCACTCTTTATCTATATATGTGGTGATGTTGCTGGCAATACTCAATGGTTTGATTACGAGCATTATATTAGAAACTATAATTCTAATGAGAACATTTATTTTTACTGAAGCAATTAGTATTGCATTCAAAATGAGTTTCATCAGCATGGTCAGCATGGAAATAGCTATGAATGCTACAGACTTAATATTTGCTGGCGGAGTTCTTACTATTACAATAATTCCTTTTATGCTGCTTGCGGGTTTTATTACCCCGCTTCCATATAATTATTACAGACTCAAAAAATATAACGAGTCATGTCATTAAAATAATGATTAAAGAAAATGTCAAAATTGACACTGGTAATATCGTAACGTACAGAAGATCAAAAAAAACAAATGATATACTGTATTTTTCTCATGCTAATGGTTTCTGTGGGCAGGCTTATACAGATCTTTTAAATAAAATTGATAATTCATACGAAGTTATTACATATGATATGCGTGGTCATGGCGAAACCGATTTAATTGCGGACTCTAATAAACTAAAATCATGGTATACTTTCAGAGATGATTTAGAGCAATTAGTTGAAAAACATAAAGAGCCAGTGACTTTATCGGGTCATTCAATGGGAGGTACTGCAAGCTTGCTGCTAGCTCTCTCAAAACCTGAATTAGTAAAGAAACTTATCCTCATAGATCCAGTCATACTGCCATTGCGTTATATCATTTCATACAAACTTTTGCAGATTGTTAATCTTGCTCATTTAGCAAGTCCTCTTTCAAAGAATGCTTTGATTAGACGAAATTTGTGGAATAGCGAAGATGAAGCTCATAAATATTTTTCTAGTAAGCCTCTTTTTAAAAATATCAGTGAAAAGATAATTAAAGACTATGTACAATATGGACTAAAAAAAATTGACCAAAATAAATATGTTTTAAAATGCGATCCACGCTGGGAGTCAGCTTGCTTTAAGCTTACCTCGCACGAGGTTTGGTTTGATTTAAAGAAAATTAATATTCCAATTAAGATTATACTCACACCTAACAGTGTTGTCTGTAATGTGACAAGTCAAAATAGAATTAAAAAATTAAATCCTCAAACTGAGATTTGTTTTATTGATGAAACATCGCATATGCTTCCACTTGAAAAAACTGAGGATGTTGCAAGTGAAATTAATAATTTTCTCGCCTAACTAAATCTGTTCTTAACAAAACAAATAAGGTATGTTTAGTAAATGGAAAATTTTGTAAATCTAGTGCTATCTGTATGGAGCCAAGGGGTTTTTGGTATCGATCTAAACAATATTTTAGTTGCAATAGTAATACTCTTAATTTTTATAATTTTAAGATCAGTTTTTTCAAAAATTGTGATTGGTAGATTAAAAGTTCTTGTAAAAAAATCTAAGACTAAGATAGATGATGCGATGCTTGAGGCTTTTGATGGCCCTCTCAGATTTTTTCCTGTAGTGATCGGTGTTTACATTAGCACTCAGTATTTAAATTTAAATACAACTCTTGAACTGTTTGCTGCAAATTTAAATCGTTCACTCATAACAATTCAAATATTTTGGTTTTTATACAAAATTATTGATCCGATTTCATCATTTGTTCACAAATTGGGAGAATTGCTAACAAATGATCTTATAGATTGGGGAGTAAGAATTTTAAAATTCTTCATATTTGTTATTGGGGCAGCTGCGGTTTTAGAAATATGGGGAATCAAGGTTGGACCAATTCTAGCTGGACTGGGACTTCTCAGTGTGGCTGTGGCTTTGGGTGCCCAAGATTTATTTAAAAATCTGATATCAGGAATTTTAATTTTATTAGAGAAACGATTTCAAAATGGAGATTGGATTAAAGTTGAAAACATTGTTGAAGGGGTAGTAGAAAAAATAGGTTTTCGATCAACATTAGTTAGAAGATTTGATTCTTCACCTGTTATGGTTCCAAATTTTAATTTTGCAGAAAATGCTGTCACAAATTTTAGCAATATGAAAAGTAGGCGTATATATTGGAATATTGGCTTAGAATATAGGACTACACGTGACCAGTTAAGAAAAATTAGAGACGAGATAGATGACTACATCACAAGCGATGGTAATTTTGTTAAATCTTCCGAACAGCCATTGTTTGTAAGAATTGAAAAATTTTCAGATAGCTCAATTGATTTGTTAATTTACTGTTTTGCAACAACTACAAATTGGGGTGAGTGGTTAGAGATCAAAGAAAAATTAGCTTTAGAAATAAAAGAAATTGTCGAGAAAAATGGCGCTGGCTTTGCTTTTCCTTCTCAATCAATTTATATCGAAAAAAATTAAAAAGACTCGCCCTCAAAGAGTTTCTGGATATTCAATTCATTATTTTGAAAATACAGTTTTTTAGCTTTTTCTGATGCAGTTTCTTTTTTGTCGATCACTTCAAACAAATAATCTAAGTGTACGGTTTCATCATCTCCGTATAAATTTTTCTTACTCCGTTTTTTGAGTCCCTCAAATGAGATGTTTATAAGTTTCTCTGCTAATTGCCAGCCCGTTTTATTTTTGTATAAAGAATTAAGTCCGTTTGATAGGACATCACTTCTAAATTTAATTAAATCATCATATTCAAATTCACTAATCAATTTGATAGTTTCTTCTAATGCTTCTTCTTGATATAAAATGCCTGACCAAAAAGCTGGTAAAGCGCAGAGTGTGTCGTAACTTCCTGCATCAGCACCTCTCATTTCAATAAAAGTTTTTAACCTCACCTCAGTAAAGATGGTCGAGATATGATTTATCCAATCTTCAATTAAAATATCATCAGGTGCAAATTGATTATTTTTTCCATCTAACAGGTCTTGAAATGTATATTTAGTACAATTATGATAATTATTATCTCTGATAATTGCGTATACGGGAACTTGCAATGCATAATCAATGTATTCCTCAAAACTCAAAGTGTTTTCAGTCAAAAACTTCGGAATACCAGTTCTCTCTGTATCAGTTTTTGTCCAAACATAACCTCTATAAGTTTCATAGCCCGAAAGCTTTGAATTTTTGAATGGGGAGTTTGAAAATAAACCTGTCACTATTGGCTGAATGAATGCTGATACATTAATTTTTCTTTGCATATCACTTTCTGAAATATAGTCGAAATTTGCTTGAACTGTTGCTGACTGATACATCATTTCTAGACCTAAACCAGAAAGCGATTTCATATAAGGAGTCATAATCTCTGAGTATCTTTTCTTTGGAATCATTGGTACATCTTTTAGCTCACCAATTGGAAAGAAGCCGAGTCCTAAAAAGCCAATATTATACTTTTCTTCTAATTTTTTTGTAAATTCGAGGTGATTATTTATTTCCTTACAAGTTTCGTGAATAGTTTTAAGAGGTGCTCCAGATAATTCAAATTGACCGCCAGGTTCAAGTGTTATACTTGCCCTATCTTTATTGAGCGCAATAATATTTTCATTCTCTTTTATTGGTGTCCAGCCATCCTTTATAAAGTCGTCAAAAATTGAGTTAATACTTACATCGCCGCTATAGGGAACTAAACTAAGATCACTTTTGTGATAAATAAATTTCTCATGTTCGGTACCTATTTTAATTTCAGATGTATTCTTAATACCGTTTTCAAAATATTTTATTAGATCACTTTTTTTAAGCATTATAAATTTTGTCCATAATAATTGAAGTCGCAGTAATTGCAGCAGTTTCTGATTTTAAAATATTTGGCCCAAGTGTAACGCCTATAGATTTTTTCTTTGATTTTAAACTTTCATACTCTTTAGCTGAAAAATCTCCTTCTGGTCCTATGATTATACCAATTGCTTCATTTTTGGTCAGTTTTCTATTCTTTATTTTTTCTTCATTATTATCTAACGAGCAATATAAGTAACCTGCTAAAGAGTTATCATTAATCATTGTTGCAAATGATATAGGTTTATTAATTTCCGGTATCTTATTTCGATTAGACTGCTCACACGCTTCAACAGCAATAAGTCTCAGTCTTTCAAAATTCACATTCTTCATATTAGTTCTTTCCATAATTACTGGTTGAAAAATTGAAATTCCAATTTCTGAGCACTTTTGTATCATGATTTCTAGAGGTGTTCGTTTTATGGGGGAAAAAAATAGAGTTATATTATGATCTTCACTTTCGATTTTTTTTTGATCAATTATTTCTAATTCACATGTATTTTTTGTAATATTAATAACTTTTGTTAAACAAAGAAACTCACGATTGAAAACTGTAACATAGTCACTTTTTTTTGTTCTCAAAACACTCTTTAAATAGTGTATCTGGTTAGCATCAAGAATAATTTGATCGTTTGAATTTATTTTTTTATCTACAAAAATTCTGTTTTTAATTTTTTTCATATATATATTGGTTATAACATTATTTATTTTATAAAGATAAGTTGAAAAAATATTCACAATTATTGCGTCTAGAGCAGCCCGTTGGTTTTTTTCTGCTAATGTTGCCGTGTTTTTGGGGTGTGCTCGCTGCCTCAAATTCCTACCAACACTTATGGAGCAATAGTTACTTATTTCTTATTTTTGCAATCGGATCAATTGTCATGAGATCGGCTGGATGTATCATAAATGATTTTTTTGATAAAGATCTAGACAAACATGTATCAAGAACATCTCAAAGACCACTTGCTAGTGGTGCAATTTCCTCTTTTGAAGCCCTCATAATTTTTTCAATACTTAATTTGATTGGTCTGGCTATATTACTATCTCTAAATTTGCTCGCCATTATTATTGGTTTAATTTCTTTTGTGTTATTTATTTTTTATCCTTTAATGAAAAGAATAACTTATTGGCCTCAACTTTTTTTAGGTATAACTTTTAATATTGGCTGTTTGATAGGATATGCTGCAATTGAAAATCAATTAAATTTTCAAATTATAATATTATATCTCTCTGGTATTTTTTGGACTTTAGGTTATGACACAATATATGCTCATCAGGATCGTGAGGATGACTTAAATATTGGAATAAAATCGACTGCAATTTTATTTGGAAATAATACGAAACAATGGATCATTATTTTCTATAGTTTGATGGTATTATGCTTAATATTATTTGGTTTATTGCATGATCAAAATATTTACTATTTTATTTTATTGATATTCGTTAGTGCCCATTTGTTTTCCCAGATAAAGAGACTAGATATAGAAAATAAAGACAAATGTTTAAGTATTTTTAAAAGTAACCAATACTTAGGTTTGATGGTTGCCCTGACTTTATTTATAGGTATTTTATAATAATGAACTTCGAAGAAACTGCTCAAAATATAATAGATTTAACTCTCAAAGCAGGTGCATCAGATTGTGATGTTGTTCTTGCTAAATCCTATGGTAAGTCAATAAGTTGTAGATTTCAAAAGATAGAAGACTTAGATGAGTCTAATGAAAAAACAATAGGCATTAGAGCATTAGTTGATCAACGCCAAGCATTTGTTTCATCGTCAGATATTGAATCCGACAATATTGATAAACTTGTTTCAAAATGCGTTGAAATGGCAAAATTGGCTCCAATTGATGACACTGCTGTACTTGGAGACAGCTCGATGTTTGAACACGATGCAATTGATTTAGATTTATTTGAGAAAGACGAAGTAGATACTGAAAAACTTATTGATGCTGTAAAAGAATGTGAAGATGCAGCTTTGTCGGTAAAAGGTATTACAAATTCAGAGGGAGCTGGGGCTTCTACTTCCAAGGGAGAGTTTTATCTTGCTACAAGTAATGGCTTTCAAGGTGGATATCAATCTTCAAGCAGTTCGGTATCTTGTTCGGTTCTCGCTGGACAGGGTCAGGACATGGAAAGAGATTACGAATATGCTGTGAAAAGGCACTCAACTGATTTGCCAAGTGCAAAGGGAATTGGATTATCTGCTGCAAAAAAAACCCTAAAAAGACTTAATGCCAAAAAAATCAGTTCAACAAAATTGCCTGTTGTTTTTGATAAACGAATAAGTAATGACTTATTGAGCTATCTAGCAAGTTCAATATCGGGCACTTCAATAGCTAGAGGTACAAGTTTTCTAAAAGATAGTTTAGGAAAACAAATATTTAATAAAGACGTAACAATTATAGATGATCCAGCGATTAATAGAGGACTTGGATCAAAACCATTTGATGGTGAGGGTATTAAAGTTAAGAAAAGAGAGTTAGTTACAAACGGCAAACTCAATACTTGGATCTTAAATACATCAACTGCAAAAAAATTAGGATTAAAAACTACTGGAAACGCATCAAGATCAGTTAGTTCTCCACCAGGTGTATCTACCTCTAATTTATACATGACAAACGGATTAAAAAGTTACGATGATATTTTATCCTCTATAAGTTATGGTTTTTATGCTACTGAATTAATTGGTATGGGAGTTAATTTAGTCACTGGCGATTACAGCATGGGGGCGAGCGGTATGCTTATTGAAAAAGGCGAAATAACGCATGCAGTAAGCGAAGTAACGATTGCTTCAAATCTAAAAGAAATATTTATGAATTTATCAGCAGCAAATGATTTAGAATTCAAATACCGTACCAATGCCCCAACAGTGCTCATCGAGAGCATGACTTTAGCTGGAAAATAAGAGTTTTAGCCATTTATCAATATTTAGATTTAAATTTTTGATAATAGTATTATGAATACCTCTTCATGACAGGATCGCAAATACTAATCAGGCTGTTTAAGGATAGTATTAAACCCTATACAGTTAGACTTTTTAGTTCTCTAATTTTTATGGTCATCATCGCGCTTGCAACTGGAGCGACTGCTTGGCTTTTGGATCCTGCAATTGATAAAATTTTTCTGGATAAAGATGAGTCAATGCTCTTATTAATTCCGATTGCAATAATATTAACACTATTTATTAAGAGTGTAGCAACTTACATACAAATAATATTATTGAATGGAGTTGCTCAGAATATTATTGCTGATACACAAATAAAACTTTTTAAGAAAATTATTAATGCAGATCTTGCCTGGTTGCATAAAATTCATTCAGCCAAAATAATATCAAATTTCTTATACGATGTTACATTGTTACAAGATTCTGTAAGTAGTAGTTTAGCAAATGGAGTAAAAGATATACTCACATTGATTTGTCTGGTTGGCGTAATGTATTATCAAGATTGGCAGCTAGCAACAATCTCAATAATTGCTTTTCCGTTGGTCGGGGTACTCACTAGACGTTTAGGAAAAAGAATAAAAAAAGCCTCAACAGAAACACAAGAGGAAACTGGTGTCCTTGCTTCTATATTGTCTGAAAATCTAGATGGAACAAGAATTGTAAAAGCCTATCAACAGGAAACGCAGGAAATAGAAAAGCTTAGTAAATCTGTATTTCGAAGAATGCAAAAAATTTTGAAAGGTATTAATGCAAGAGGTGCTGCATCCCCATTTGCAGAATTTCTAGCAGGTTTCGGTATCGCTGGCGCACTCTACTATGCAGGTTTAAGAGGACTGCAAGGTGAATTGGCTTTAAACGAATTTGTATCATTTTTGGGAGCAATGATGCTCGCTTTTCAACCTCTAAGACGCTTAGCTCAAATAAATGCAACTTTACAAGAGGGATTTGCAGCAGCAATTAGAGTGTTTGGATTACTTGACCAAAAAAGCTATATTAATGAGAAGCCCAGCGCATCTAATCTATCTCTCAGTAAATCAGATATATCTTTTGAAAATGTAACTTTATCCTATGAAGGGCAAAAAAACTCAGCTTTGAAAGAAATTAGCTTAAAGGTCCCGCACGGTAAAACAACCGCTTTAGTTGGCCCAAGCGGATCAGGCAAATCATCAATTCTAAATCTTATACCAAGGTTTTATGACCCTGATACAGGAAGTGTTAAAATTGATAACCAAGATATAAAAGAATTATCAATTGCATCGGTAAGATCTTCAATCGCATTAGTTAGTCAAGAGCCAATTTTATTCGATATGTCTATTCACGATAATATTCTATATGGTAAACCAGACTCTCCCGATAATGAAGTCATAAAAGCTGCAAAAGCAGCTGCGGCAGACGAATTTATTAATGAGCTTCCAGATAAATATAAAACTGTAGTAGGTGAAAAAGGTTATAGTTTATCAGGTGGGCAAAAACAGAGGATTTCAATTGCAAGAGCCTTTCTTAAAGACGCACCAATACTTTTACTTGATGAGGCTACTTCAAGTCTTGATACAGAGTCTGAACATCTTGTACAAAAAGCGATAAGTATTCTCATGAAGGATAGAACTACTCTCGTAATCGCTCATAGACTTAGTACGATTATAAATTCAGATCAAATAATTGTTTTAGACTCAGGTAAGGTTGTAGAAACTGGTACTCATGAAGAATTATTAAATAAAGACGGCGTTTATAAAAAATTATATGAGCGTGAATTTTAAAAGCTGATGGTAAAATACATTGCTGGATTTAAATTAACCCAATTATTAATATCCTTGCTTGGATCACTGTACGTATTATTTGTTTATAAGACATCTACGATTGATTTAAAGAATAGAAAAAATATTGATAGGTTATTTAAAAAAAAAGAATCTTTCATTTATGCATTTTGGCATGATCAACTATTAATTTGCCCTCTTACATGGCAAAGTGAATTTGAAATAAAAGTATTAATCTCTAAACACAGAGACGGCGATATAATCGCTAGATTAATATCAAAACTTGGATTTAAGGCTATTAGAGGATCTACCCATAAATCTAGCAAAACTAAGAATAAAGGTGGGCTGACATCAGCGCGCCAAATGATAAAATCTCTTAAAAACGGTATTTCAATTGGAATCTCGCCCGACGGTCCTAAAGGACCACGCCACAAGGTCAGCGACGGCATCCTGAGCATCTCCCGTCTGAGTAATTCATCAATACTTCCTGTAGGAATAGGTTTTAAAAAAAAATGGGTACTGAATACTTGGGATAAATTTATTATACCAAAACCATTTAATCAAATCACGATAATCTGGGGTGAACCAATTCCAGCCCTAAAAGATGAAAAAAGTATTAATCAGACTAAGAATAAACTAGAAAGTAAAATGGAAAATTTAACTAAAAGAGCAAATAAAAATAATTAATAATGCTACCTTATTATAGTTATAGGTTAATTACGACACTCATAAGACCATTTATTGTTTTTTATATTCTTATTAGAATTTTAAAGGGCAAAGAAGATAGATTAAGGGTAACAGAAAGATATGGAACAAGTGATATTAAGAGAAAAGACGGCAAAGTCATTTGGTTTCATGCCGCTAGTATTGGAGAAAGTTTATCAATATTACCTTTACTAAAAAAATTAAACTCTGATAAATCCATTGATCAAATAATTCTTACTACCGGGACACTTACTTCTGCAAATATACTCAAAGATAAGTTATCAAAAAAAATTATTCATCAATTTATTCCATTTGATGTTCCATCTTATATACATAAGTTTCTAAATCACTGGAACCCCTCTTTGGCTGTATTTGTCGAGTCTGAAATTTGGCCTAACTTTCTAACTGAGCTTAAAAAAAGAAATGTATGTTCTCTAATTGTTAATGGAAGAATGACAATTAAAAGTTTTAAGAGATGGTCAATGCTCAGTGGATCATCAAAAAATCTATTTTCTAAAATTACTGCATGCTGTACTCAAAACAGTGATAGTGCTTTTTTTTATGAGAAGTTAGGTATTAAAAATACTATTAATACAGGAAATCTTAAATTTGCTTATAAACCTGATGAAATTATTTCAGATGAACTAAAAAAACTGAGATCCCTTACAAAGAAACGTAAAATATTTCTTGCAGCCAGCACACATCCTGGAGAGGAAGAAATAATTAAAAATATTACACTTAATTTAAAAAAAACCGTAAAAGACCTTCTAACAATTATTGTACCCAGACACGTAACTAGAAAATCATTTTTTTCATCATCTAAAGGACTTGGCTTATCTATCAGATCAAAGAAAGAAAAGATCAATGATCGAACATATTTATATCTTGCTGATACAATAGGTGAATTGAACATATTTTATAGTTTAGCAAATATAGTTTTTATTGGTGGCAGTTTAGTGCCACATGGTGGACAAAATCCCATAGAAGCTGCTTATTTAGGTAAAAAAATATATCATGGCAAAAATATTCAGAATTTCATTGATGTTTACGACGTTCTTAATCAATTAAAATTTACTCAACAAGTAGAAAATGAACGCCAGCTAGAGCATTACGTTAAAGAAGCATTAGCTAACCCAAAGTCTATAAATAAGGATATTAATATAAATAGACTAAAAAAAGAGGGTGATGATACAGTAAGTAAAGTACTGGAAGTTATTTACCAATATTTATAGTTGCGCATGGAAAAAATAATATTGAATATATGGTATTCCAATCAAATTTTTTATAGATTGGTCTCGTACGTACTTATTCCAATATCTTTACTATATTTATTAATTTTTTACTTAATCAGAATATTCAAAACTGAATACAAAATTGATATTCCAATCATATGTATAGGTAATATAAACTTAGGCGGCACAGGAAAGACCTCAACGCTTTTAGAAATTATTAATCATTTCAAAATTAATAACAAAAATATTTGTGTATTGTTAAAAGGATATGGTGGAAAAAAAACTATTTTTAAAAAGGTATCACCAGACGAGTCAGCGGTCCAAGTGGGTGATGAGGCAATTCTCTATTCAAATCATGTACCTACTTATATTTCAACGAACCGGAGGTTAGCTGTGAAAAAAATTTTAGATGATGTTAATCCTGATTTTATTTTACTTGATGATGGTTTCCAAGATAAGTCTCTTTTTAAAGATAAAAACATTTTGATGGTAAATGGGGCACGTGGTTTTGGAAACGGATTATGTTTGCCAGCTGGACCATTAAGAGAACTAATTAAGCCTGCGTTAAAAAAAGCCCAATTTTTAATTATTGTTGGCGATGATAAAACAAAAATAAAAAGTATGTATAAAAATATAAATATCGATACCCTTACAGCTTCGATAAAACCATTATATGTCGACAAAAATAAAAAATACTTAGCTTTTAGCGGTATTGGAAACAATCAAAGCTTCTTTGATACTCTTACCGATAATAATTGCACTGTACTTAAAACAGTTGAATTTCCGGATCATCATTTTTTTTCAGAAAATGATCTTAACAACCTTAAAAAAGTAGCGTCAGATAATAATCTTTCACTTATTACAACTGAAAAAGATTTTGTTAGAATTCCAAAAGAAAAAAGGGATGGAATTGAATGTTTAAAAGTGAAGATAAAATTACACAACATGGACAAATTTATGCATAAACTGGTTAACTAACTCTTATGAAGATTTTTCTAAAAAGATATATTCGATATCCTTCCGAATTTATTCTATTTGTTTTTCTCTATCTTTTATTTAAATTACTACCTCTCTCTATTGCTAGAAAGCTAGGGGTAAGCATAACAACAAGCTTAGGCCCCTTATTTTCAATAAATAAATTAGTAAAAAAAAATTTAAGAATTGCTTTTCAGGATCAAGATGAAAAATGGATTAATACTAAAGCAAAAAAAGTATGGGAAAATTTAGGGTATACAATAGCTGAATATTCACATCTCAAAAAAATATTAAAAGATAAAATTAATGTAATTGAAAATGATCTTTACAGAGAAGCCTTCTCGGGTAGCGAAAGATCAATCATCATATCTGCTCATAATTCAAATTGGGAAATACCAGGAATGTCCATAAGAAAAACGATGCATCGAACATCTGCGATTGTTAGAGAACCTAACAATCCTCTAATTAATTTTGTTTTAAAGAATCTTAGAGACAAATATAGTCTTAGATGTTTGAGCAAAAACAGAATAGGTACAAAACAATTACTTAATAATTTTAAAAATGGTGAGTCTATTGCTCTGTTAGCTGATCTTCAGTTGTCGTCAGGTATTAACCTTAATTTCTTTGGAAAGAGAATGAAGTTTTCATCTTTACCCGCACAACTTGCCCTAAAATCTGGGTGTAAAATATTTTTAGGATGGCCTATAAGAAAAAATGATGGAAAATTTGAATTTGAAATTCATCAATCAATACATGCCAGCGATTATAAAGATACTTCAGATAATGTAGAGAAAATATCAGAGATAATTATTGATTATTATGAAAGTATGATTAAGAAATACCCGGAACAATATTTTTGGTTTCATAATAGGTGGAAACTGGACTGATTTTATTTAATTTTCTAATAAAAATAGTGGATCAACATAAGTATTAAAAACCATCACACCCCAATGTAGATGTGGTCCAGTTGACCTACCTGTTGATCCTACTTTGCCTATTATATCTTTTTTGCTAACTTTTTGATTCACTGCAACATTTACAGAAGACAAGTGGGCATAGATAGATTTTACTCCATGACCATGATCAATGATTATTGTGCCTCCGGTATAATATAAATCACTTTCAGCATGAATGACTATTCCTTCATTACAAGACATTACAGGTGTTCCTTCATCAGCAGCAATATCAATACCTCTATGAGGGCTTTTTGCTTTACCATTAAGAATTCTTTGGCTGCCAAAAACTCCACTTATAATTCCAGTTGTTGGTTGAATAAATTCATCCTTAAAATAAGTCAAATCCATGTCTAATTTCTTCGCTGCTTTTATTACTTCATTTTCAGCAATAATTCGCTTTATGATTTCATCATCAAGAGGTGTAACCATCTGTTCAGGTAGACCGTCAATTCTTTGAATATCATAATCTTGTTCTTCGATAGATATTTGGTGGATTAAGAAAATACCATCACTGTTACTGTATGTAACATTTATTGGTTCTATCTGCTCTCGAGATATTGGGAAAACATAGTATCCATCATGACTTATTTTAATCGGTTCTCCATCAACAAAGATTTCATTTGCTTCATTGCTTTGACCTATAACAAGACTTCCTTGTGGAAAACTTTTAGAAAGTTCAGATGAAAACGCGCATACGTTAAAATAAAATAAAAGAAGAAAAACCCTAATTACTAAGACCATTAAGCTCTTTATATCTGTTTAGTGCCACTTCAGGTGATGCATAGACTTCTTGAAGTTCTACATTCCAATATTTAAGATTTGCGAGTGTAATCTTTTCTCCCGTTATTGAACATTCCACAAAATCACCAGGTGTCTTAACTTGAAAATGACCATGATTAAGAACAATTTCAGCTTTTTTTTCAAAATTATTCATCTTTAATTTCCTTCACTTCAGCAGAAATTTTTGCAAAGCTTGTTTCAATAATTATATCTGTATCGTGTTCTATATCTTTTTTTGACTTTATAACTTTATTTTTTAAGTTTTTTGTAACAGAGTACCCTCGATTTATAACTGACTTATAGCTCATACTTTCTAATAACTTTTCATTATAATTAATTTGATTGCGCATATTTTCTAAAAATAAGTTTGTAGAGCTATTTAATTTATCAAAATTTGAAATCAGTTTTTGTTGAAAATTATTTACTTGTTCCTCTAAAATACGATAGTTAAGTGACTGAGTAATTTCTTTAAATTCTGATAACAGACTTTTTATAAACAATTTTAAAGAAACTGGCAATTTATCACTTAGATTTTTAAATGAACTTAATTTATTTTCTAAATTACTATTAATTGAGTCACGAAGGTCTTTTTGAAGGTCTTTTAAATTGATTAAAAGCTCATCTTTATTAGGTGTACACAACTCCGCTGCTGCTGTAGGAGTTGGCGCTCTGAGATCGGACACAAAATCAATAAGTGTCGTATCTGTTTCATGTCCAACAGCTGACAAAACAGGTATTTCACTAGCGAACACAGCTCTTACAAGAATTTCCTCATTAAATGCCCAGAGATCTTCAATGCTCCCTCCACCTCGGGCTACAATTATTAAGTCTGGAACTTTAATTTCGCTATCTTTTAGAGAATTGTTAAATCCATTTAAAGCATCTGCTATTAAATGTGCAGCATCATCTCCTTGTACAGGAACTGGCCAAAGAATAACATCACACGGAAATCTATCTTCAAGTCTATGAATAATATCTTTTATAACTGCTCCAGTTGGTGAAGTAATAATACCAATTGTTTCAGGATACAATGGAAGAGGCTTTTTGTGATCTTGATCAAAAATACCTTCTGACATTAATTTTTTCTTTCTTTGTTCAAGCAATGCCATTAGTGCACCCTCTCCCGCTGGTACAATTGAGTCTATAATAATAGAATAATCCGATCTTCCAGGGTATCTATCAGAATACCCAGTTGTAAGTCTCCCAGAGCAAATTACTTCAAGGCCTTCATCTGGCATAAAGCTTAGTTTTGCAACAGTGCTTCTCCATGCAATCGCTTTTATAATTGCATTTTCATCTTTAAGGTTAAGATATACATGGCCTGATGCTGGCTTGCTTAAACCAGATACTTCTCCACGAACTTTCACATAGCCAAAGTTATTCTCAAGGGTCTCTTTAATTGAGGCTGAAATTTCAGTTACTGTATATTCTTTGATGTTCTCTCTTACCATTTAATTTAAATATTAATGTGCTAATATAACAAGAAAATCAAAAATATACTTTATGAAAATTTTAGTGATTGGCAGTGGGGCTCGTGAGCATGCGTTATGTTACTTGATATCTAAGAGCTCTCTGGTTTCATCGATTTATGCAATACCTGGAAACTACGGAATAAGTCAACTTGCTGAATGTGAACAAATTGATCAAACAGATTTTGAGAAAATATACGACTTCTGTAAAAGTAAAATGATAGAATTAGTTATTGTCGGCCCTGAAGTGCCATTGGTTGCAGGGATTGTTGATTTTTTTAGAGATAAAGAAATAAAAATCTTTGGACCTGATAAGTATGCATCGCAGTTAGAAGGATCCAAAGGCTTTATGAAAGATCTTTGCAAACAAAATAGGATACCAACAGCTGATTATGCTCGATTTGATAATAAAGAAGAAGCTATAAACTATTTAAATGCACAGTCTTTACCTATTGTAATTAAAGCTGACGGTCTAGCTGCCGGGAAAGGCGTTACTGTTGCGGACACAAAGAAAATGGCAGAACAAGCAATAAATGACATTTTTGATGAGAAGTTTGGGGCAAATATGGATGTAGTTATTGAAGAATTTATGGATGGTGAAGAAGCGAGTTATTTTGTTTGTTGTGATGGTGAAGATTTTGTTTCATTAGAAAGTGCCCAAGATCATAAAAGAATTGGTGAAAATGATACAGGGCCTAACACTGGAGGAATGGGGGCATATTCACCTGCACCAATTTTTACACCTAGAATAAAATAACAAGTAGACAGAGAAATTATTACACCCACTCTCAAGGCCCTTAAAAAAAATGGGCATCCTTATAAAGGTATTCTCTATGCTGGGTTAATGATTAAAGATGGTTATGCCCGATTGGTTGAATATAATATTAGATTTGGTGATCCAGAGTGTCAGGTATTAATGCTTAGAATGAAAAATGATTTAATTAAATTAGTTCTTGATTGCTTGAAAGGCAGTCTAAGTAAAACTAAATTGGAATGGGAAGATGATAATAGTGCTACAGTGGTTGTGGCAGCAAAAGGTTATCCAGGTGACTATAAAAAAAATACAAAAATTATTGGCTATGAAAATTTTGAGAGTAGTGATCTATTTCAAGTATTCCACGCAGGAACAAAACATGATGGAAATAACCTTCTAGCTAACGGAGGCAGAGTTCTTTCCGTAACAGCAAAAAATAAAAATCTAAGAGATGCTCTTAATATGATTTATGCTTACATCGGTCAGCTGGATTGGGCGGATGGTTATTATAGAAGAGATATAGGAAAAAAGGCAATTAAATGACTACTCGTGATGAAATATTTTCTGGTACTAAGGAGGTTGATGAAAAGTTAGTTTTTAATAGTGGTAATCTCAATGATTACTTAAAAAAAGTAATTGGAAGTGATTTTGATATTGTAAGTATAAAGCAATTTAAAGGGGGGCAATCCAATCCTACTTATTTGATTGAGGATAAAACAAAAAACTATGTGTTAAGGCGTAAACCACCTGGTAAATTACTAAAATCTGCACATGCGGTAGATAGAGAATATAAAGTCATTACTGCACTTGGCAAGACTGATGTGCCAGTTCCTGAAACTTATTGTTTTTGTGAAGATGAAAATGTCATTGGAACACAATTTTTTTTAATGGATCATGTTGATGGAAACATATACTGGGAACTTTTATTGCCAGACTCAGATAACAATCAACGCCGTGAAATTTACTTATCTATGAATGATACGATTGCAAAACTTCATAACGTTGATTTTCAAAAAATTGGGCTAAGTGATTATGGAAAACACGAAAATTACATGGCAAGACAAATTCATCGTTGGACCAAACAGTATAAAGACTCTGAAACACAAAAAATCAATGAAATGGATAGTTTAATAGAATGGTTGCCAATAAATATTCCTGAAGATAATGAAACTACAATTGTACATGGAGACTTTCGTCTTGATAATATGATATTTGATAAACAAAATAATAAAGTTATGGCTATACTGGATTGGGAGCTATCTACACTCGGCAATCCTATAGCAGATTTTACTTATCACATGATGTCATGGCGACTGCCTGCTGCAGCGAAGGGTCTCGGAATGATGGGGTCAAACTTAGAAGAGCTTAATATTCCCTCTGAACATGAGTACGCTGAAATGTATTACAAAAAAACAGGCAGGAGTAAAATTGAAAACTGGGATTTTTATATGGCATATAACATTTTCCGCCTGGCTGGAATTGCGCAAGGAATTGTTGGAAGAGTTAGAGATGGGACAGCCTCAAGTTCGGAGGCTAAAAACTATGAGAGCTTTGTTCCAATATTAGGAAAATTAGGATGGAATATTGTGGAAGAGGCAGCAAAATAATTAATATGACAGAGCTGGATATAAATTTTGTAAGAGAACAATTCCCTGTTTTTCAAAACCCTAAAACTTCAAACTTTGCATTTTTTGAGAATGCTGGTGGCACATACGTGCCAAAACAGGTTATTGAAAAGTTGAATGATTTTATGACGACTAAAAAAGTACAACCGTATGGCGACTTTGGTCCGTCGATAGAAGCAGGTAATGAAATGGATAATAGCATAAGCAAAATTGCTGAACTCCTAAATATCAATAATGATGAATTTATGATTGGACCATCTACAACTATGAATATGTTTTTACTATCTAATGCTGTGAGATCGTGGCTTAACAATGGGGATGAAATCATAGTCACAAATCAAGATCATGAGGCAAATATTGGTGCATGGAGAAAATTATCAGAACACGGTATCAAAATAAATGAATGGAAGTTTAACCCTGACTCTGCTGAACTAGAATTCGACGAATTAAAAAATCTCATAACAGAAAAAACAAAATTTATTTGTGTCTGTCATACATCTAATGTTGTTGCGTCAATTAATAATCTAAAAGATATCATTACATTGGCGCATCAGAATAATATCAAAGTTGTTGGAGACGGTGTGGCTTACATGGCACATGATATTGCGGATTTAAAAGATCTTGATATAGATTTCTATGGTTTTAGCCTATACAAAACTTATGGACCACATTTAGCACTATTATATGGTAAGAGAGATTTATTACTTGAAACAAAAAATCTTAATCATGAATTCTTGGAAGGAAGTGTTCCATATACTCTTAATCCAGGTGGTCCTAATCATGAGGAACTTGGATGTTTGTCAGGTATAACTGACTACTACGAAACTTTATATGATCATCATTTTGGCGAAAATAATTTAGATCTTCATCGCAAAGGTAAAAAAGTTTTTGAATTAGTATCTAAACATGAAGAGGTATTAATGAAAGAACTGATTGATTTCCTCAAAACAAAAAAAAATATAAGAATGATTGGCAAACAAACACATGCTAGAAGTGATCGTATGCCAACTGTATCATTCACTGTTAAAGATAAAAGTTCATTGCATGTAGCCCAGGAGGCTGGAAGAAATAATATTGGCATTAGAAATGGTGAATTTTATGCCTGGAGATGCCTGCAGGGTTTGGGCATTGAGCCAGATGATGGGGTAGTTAGAGTCTCTATGGTTCATTACAATAGCATAGAAGAGGTAAGAAAATTAATAGGATTTTTGGATAAAACTATTTAGAGTTTTTTATATTTTTTTCTCGCTCTTTCCGCTGTCTTATGGACTCTTTCATCGAAATATCTTCCAGATTGTGGTACTCATCCCAATAGCGATCAAATTCGTGTGACTTAACGTATCTTCCGTAATTATCTTTCTGGTAGGTTTTCTTCTTTTTTATCAAAATTATAAGTATTTTTTTAATTCATTTCTTGCAATAGAAAGTCTATGCACTTCGTCTGGCCCATCCGCTAATCGCAGAGTTCTCATTCCTGCGTAAGCTTGTGCTAGGTGTGGGTCTGTTGTTACTCCAGCTCCTCCAAACGCTTGAATTGCATCATCAATAATTTTTAATGCCATATTTGGTGCAGCTACTTTAATCATGGCTATTTCATTTTTTGCAACTTTGTTTCCTACTTCATCCATCATAGTTGCGGCTTTTAATGTTAGTAGTCTAGTCATCTCAATATTAATTCTAGCATCAGCAATTCTCTCTTGCCAAACAGAGTGCCTTACCACTTCTTTGCCAAAGGCCTTTCTGCTCATTAGTCTTTTACACATTGCTTCAAGTGCAACTTCAGCAAGACCAATAGTTCTCATACAATGGTGAATTCGTCCAGGTCCCAACCTACCCTGTGCAATTTCAAATCCTCTGCCTTCGCCTAAAAGCATATTTTCTGGAGGAACTTTGACGTCTTTAAATTCAACCTCAGCATGTCCATGAGGGGCGTCGTCAAAACCAAAAACAGGCAAATGTCTCTTTATTTTGATACCCGGTGTGTCCTTATCAACCAGTATCATGGATTGTTGCTTATGTCTGTCAGGATTATCTGGGTCTGTTTTTCCCATGAAGATAAAAAATTTGCACCTTGGATCCATTGCACCAGAAGTCCACCATTTTGTTCCATTAAGGACATATTGATTTCCTTCTTTTTTTATTTCACTTTCAATATTTGTTGCGTCTGATGAAGCGACTGCAGGCTCTGTCATGGCAAAAGCAGAGCGTATCTCACCTTCTAATAATGGCTTTAAGTACTTTTCTTTTTGTTCATCTGTTCCATATCGAACTAAAACTTCCATATTACCGGTATCAGGAGCAGAACAATTGAAAACTTCCGCAGACCACATTGCTCTCCCCATGATTTCACACATTGGCGCATACTCTGCGTTTGTAAGGCCATGCCCATAGTCACTTTCAGGTAAAAATAAATTCCAAAGGTCTTCTTTTTTTGCTTCCTTTTTAAGATCTTCAATCACCGGCACCACCTGCCATCTGTCAGCTCCAAAATTTTCGATCTGACTATGATATGTTTCGTTGTTTGGATAAACGTGCTTATCCATAAAATTATTCAATCTATCCGTAGTTTCTTTTGCTTTTGGCGATATATTCATTATCTTTTACCTTTAAAAAAATTATTTATTAAGTTTTCACAGTCAGTTTTTGAAATATTATCATAAATTTCTGGCAAATGATTGCAATTTTTTGATATAAAAAAATTTAAGTTACCATTTATCGAACCATATTTTAAATCATCTGCACCATAATACAACCTCTTAAGCTTAGCTTTTGATATAGCGCTGGCACACATAATACATGGCTCTAAAGTCACGTAAATATTACAATCGACCAATCTATCAGAGTTAATCATTTCACACGCCTCTTTTATAGCGTTTAGTTCAGCATGACCTACCGGGTCTTTTCTGCTAACCACTGAATTATGGGACCGGGCTAAAACTTTATCTTCCTTGTTAGTGATAATGCATCCAATTGGTATTTCTCCAATTTTTAAGCCTTTTTTTGCCTCCTCAATTGCCATTGCCATGAATTTATTTTGTGTCATAAATATTTAATTAATATAAGCAATCCTAATTCATGCCTACTTTGAGACAACAAAAATTATTAAGAATTAATAAATTATTAGCACAGTCAACTAACTTTTCGAGAAGAGAAATAGATAAACTCATCGATGAGCAAAGAGTTGTTGTTGATAACGAATTGGTGACAAAACAAGGAATTCAAATAAGTATCAACAGTATTGTAAAAATAGACAATAAACCTATTAACCTAAAATCTGATCAGCAATTAAATGATATATATATTTTCAACAAACCAAGAGGATGCTTGGTAACAAAATCAGATCCAAAAAATCGCAAAACTATTTATGAATATATACCTAAACAAAATCATAATTTAATTTCAATTGGACGACTTGATTACAATTCAGAGGGGCTATTACTATTGACTAACAGCGGTAGCTTTAAAAGAAAGATGGAATTACCGAAAAATAATTTTGAAAGGGTTTATAAGGTAAAAATACAAGGCTTTATTGATAATAAATTTATTAATACCTTATTAAGGGGTTATACGTATAAAAAAGTTAAATATAAACCTATAAAAGCATCATTCATTAGCAAAACAAATACTTACTCATGGATAAAAATGACACTTACTGAAGGTAAAAATAAAGAAATTAGAAATATTTTTGATTCTTTGAATATTACAGTAACAAGATTAATTAGAATAACTTATGGGGAATTTAAGCTTGGAAGTTTGAAAAAAGGGGAAATAAAAAAAGTTACTTAAAATGAGAATTATTAGCGGAGAAAGAAAAGGTCATTCAATATTTAGCTTTAAAAGTAAAGATGTAAGACCACTTTCAGACAAAAATAGGGAAACCATTTTTAATCTTTTAACGCATGGAAAAGAATTGGTAAAAATTAACTTTAGTCTTGAAGAAGCAAAAATAATTGATCTTTTCGCTGGCACTGGTTCATTTAGCTTTGAAGCTTTGTCACGTGGTGCTAAACACGCAACCATGGTAGAGAACAATCAACAAATGATAGATATAATTTATAAAAGCGCAAACAAGCTGGGGTATTTAGAAAAGATAGCTGTTATATCTGAAAATGCTTGTTCATTTGAAGAGTATTCTGAAGCTACAAAGTTCAATCTTGCTTATATAGATCCACCGTATGGAAAAAATCTTGGACTCAGAGCAATTAAAAATATTATTAAAAAAAACTTATTAGAAAAAGACAGTATAATCATCTTAGAGGAAGAAAAAAAATCTAAACACATCGAACTCTCAGAAATAATACTTTTACGTGAAAAAGAATTAGGTAATTCTAAATTTAGCTTTTTTAAATTAATTTAAATAACCCTTTTGAATATCAACTGCATCTTGAGTAAAGGGGTCAACTTCTAATAATTGAGCAAGATAGATAACCCTTAACATTTCTGTTCCAAAAAAATGGCCGATCTTACTCATATCTTTATCTTTAAAAATATATTTACTAGTATTCTCATTTATCTTTGATAACGATTTACTCATGGCATCAAGATGATTTGAAAGTGTGATATTAATCATATTCATTTTTGAGTATTCCATACCCATAATTTCAAAAAAAATATTTTTGGGTCCATCCAGATATAATTGCAAGAGACTGTGCTGGTCTTTTGGCATTTCAGATACTACAGGTAAAACACCTTTGGCCTTTTTACCCAATGACTCCGCATATAATTGTTTTCGCCAATTACCAATTTCAATAAGCTCATCACCATAAATCAAATAAGCAAATATATTCTTTCCATTTTTTATTCTTTTAAAATCTTCCTCAGCCATATTCTTTATTTGGTCTTTATCTTCTAATGCTTTTCTTCCTCCATTTAAAAACTCAGTGCACAGATCTTTATTAAAGTAAAAACTGGGGATAAGGCTATTATTACTAAAAATTGAAAATCTGCCTCCAATTTCGTTGCTTAGTTCAATAGTTTTTATTGATTTTTGTATAGACAAGTCTCTTAGTGGAGAAGACACATTTTCTGTAAACGAATAGAAATTTTTTGAAAAATCAATATTTCCATCTAGTTTTTTGATCATATATTCAAATATGGTTAACGTTTCAGATGTTTGTCCTGATTTTGATACGAAAATGAAACCAGTCTCATCTAGTTGAGTATTGTCTAACAATTCATTAATCTTAACAGAATTTAAATGATCAACATATTGAACACGTTTTTCATTTAAAAAATGATTAATTGCTTTTGATCCCTGAGAAGAGCCACCTATACCGACTACTAAAATTTTATTAAAACTTTGTTCCAGTATCCCTAACGATTCGGAATATGAGTTTTCAAGCTTATCAAAATCAAGAAATGGATAATTCATCATCGCACTTCCTGACCAGCTGTTACGGTTGCTTGATCTATTTGCCTTTCAAACTCTCTCAATCTTTTATAAACACTTGCGAGTTCAATAATTGTTGGCCAGGCTTTAAGAAGATATTGCATTGACCCCTCAACTCTACCAAATGCCCTGATTATTTGCTGCATTACACCAAGAGTAACTACCCCGGCAACAATTGCAGGAGCTAAAAATACATAAGCTGATAAAACATTTGCCTGTAAAAATGCAATACGACCAATATCGAAATATAGATATCTTATATAACTTAAAAAATGAATTTGCCTTACATCATCAAATAATTCCTCAAGGGTTTTTGGTCTTACTGTTTCATCGTCTTCAGCAATTACTAACATTTTCCTGTATGCCGCTTCTTGTTTTTGTAAATCGTATTCAATGCCAACAAGCCTTAAAATTAAACCAAGTCCAATTAAAAATAATGTTCCTCCTATAGACCATAATAATGCACCGACGACTAAACCATACTCCCATTCACCAAAGAAAAATATTGGAATTCCAATACTCAAGCCAAACAGTATTGGCATAAATTCTACCAGGATCATTAAAGCTTCGATCAAACTTGTACCAAGAGACTCCATGATTCTTGAAAACTTTATGGTATCCTCTTGAACTCTTTGTGACGCACCCTCAATCTTACGCGCCTTATCATAGACAGAGTGATACCACTCAACCATGGCAGTTCTCCATCTAAATAAAAAGTGATTAGTAAAATAACTTACAAGGACTGCAACTGCTACATACATTCCCGCTAGTGTTATAAAGGATAATAAACTTGCCCAATATTCTTCAATTGTAATGGCGTAAGGAGCAGACAATGCTTCCTGTATCATGTCGTAAAACTCACCAAACCATTCATTAATTTTTACATCAATTTGAACCTGAACCCACAGAGATGATAAGATAATAGCTGAACCGATGTATGCCCATAAAAACCATTTTGGATCTCTAAAAAACTTAAACATTTATAGAATAACTAATTTTGATATGAGTTAAGTAAGTCATCCACCCTGTTAAGAAGATCATTCAAATCTTCGTTTTCATCAAAACTAGGAGCATCATCATACATTGTTTCATCAATTATTTCTGGCTTAAGCTGATCTTCTTCAGGAAGTGTTGTAATTTCATCTGTGTTTGATATTCCTTCCAAAAACTCTTCCTCGCTTAAACCAATATTATCAGTTGTATCTAAAATGCTATCGTCATTTGTTACAACGTCTAATTCATTACTTTCAACAAGTGAATCTTCAATTACCTCATTAATAGGATCCTCAGGTAAAGTTGAATTATTTATATTTTGATCCTCGTTTCCAAAATTATTATCAATAAATTCGTCTAACGATGATGTATCAGCATTACTAGGCACGCTGGTGGATGAGTCTTGTGTAATGATATCTTGAATATCTTCAGCTGACTCACCTGCAGGCGCGGCCTCCTCTACTTCCTCTTCACCAACAACTGGTGGGGTTAATTCAAAATCAGGGGGTATCTCTAGTGCTTTTTGCTTTAATGATGTGTAATCTCTGACTGTATTGTTAGTACAAGCAGCAAAAATTAATAAAAAAAATATAATTAAATAGTTACGTATCATTTTTAACGGTTTTATCATTTTCTTTTTTTGAGAACAACTCAAGTAAAATAATCAAAATACAGCCGAGCGTGATACTTATATCAGCTATATTGAATACATACCAATGATAATTGTTATAATGTAAATCTATAAAGTCTAATACAGCAGAATATTGATATCTGTCGAGCAAGTTACCTAGCGCTCCTCCAATAATTAAACTAAATCCATAATAATAAATTTTTTTATTAATACTTATTGCATAAAAAAATACTGCTATAGCAATTATCGCCATAACAAACATATAAATATAATTAACCATCGAAATTTCATTTTGTAATATCCCAAATGCAAAGCCCTTATTCCATATCAAATGAAAATTAAGATATTTATTTATTGATGTTAAATGTTGTGAACTTAGATTTGATACATCAATGTTATAAAGATTGATTACATAAAACTTTGAGAGTTGATCGGCTGCAAAAATAACCAGTATTAAAAATATAAATCTTCCAATGGTTTGTATCATTTACAAAGCACTTCTTGACATCTATCGCAAACATTATCTTTTAAATTAGAAAAATATTTCCAACACCGCTCACATTTTTCACCATCAGTTTTACTTACATGCACTCCAATATTTTTATCTACTTCAGATATAAAGCTGTCATCTGAAGGCTTGTCATTTACAATTTCTAATTCACTAATAATTGAAATATTTTCTAATACTTTTTGGTCAATCTTTTCGATTTCATCTTTAGATATGTACAGTTTAACAGAAGCTTCAAGGCTGGATCCAAGAACTTTTTCTTTTCTCTTCACTTCGATTGCTCCGTTAATGACCTTTCTTAATTTTTTATACACTGCCCATTGAGTTGATAAATTTTTATTTATTAAAGTATCATTTAATTTTGGAAAATCTTTTTCATGTATGCTGTTTTCAATTCCAAATCGACTTTGCCAAGCTTCTTCAGTGGTAAAACAGAGTATTGGTGCAAGCAAACTTAATAAATCGTGAAATAAAATATCTAAAACAGTGCGAGTTGATTTTCTTACTTTGTTATTTTTTGAATCACAATAAAGAGTATCTTTTCTTACATCAAAATAGAAAGATGATAGGTCGTTTGTACAAAAATTAAATATCGCAGAAAAAACTTTTTGATACTCAAATATTTTATAGTTTGAGATAACTTCTTTTTTTAAACTCTCTAATTCTGATAAAATATATAAATCTAATTCATCAAGTTCATCCGTAGATACTTTCTCGTCTTGATCAAAATCTGATAAATTACCTAAAATAAAACGAAGTGTATTGCGGAGTCTTCTATAGCTATCAATGTTGCTTTTTATGATTTCAGGCCCGATCTTTAAATCCTCAGAGTAATCACTGCTTGCTACCCAGAGCCTTAGTATGTCAGCGCCTGATTTTTCAATGACCTCTGCTGGCGAGACAGTATTGGATGATGATTTACTCATCTTTAGGCCATCTTCATGAAGTATGAATCCATGAGTTAAAACGGACTCATAAGGCGCAACTCCTCTTGTGCCACATGATTCTAAAAGTGATGAATGAAACCAACCTCTGTGTTGATCTGTTCCTTCAAGATAAATAGATGCTGGCCAGATTTGATCATTTTTTCCATCTAAAACAAATGCATGTGTACAGCCTGAGTCAAACCATACATCTAAAATATCATTAACTTTTTTATATTCTTCCGGATTATAATTTGAACCTAATAATTCTTCTTTTGAATATTTAAACCACGCATCTGAGCCTTCTTTTTCATAAAGTTTAATAATTTTTTCATTTATTTCTTTATCAACCAGCGGCTTTCCTGTTTTAATATTGTAAAAGATAGATAAAGGTACGCCCCATGCTCGTTGTCTTGACACTACCCAATCAGGTCTTTCTTCAATCATTGAATAAATTCTATTTTTTCCCTGTTTTGGAAACCATTTAACCTTTTCAATTTCGTTCAACGCTTTTTCTCTCAATTGATTTTTTTCCATACTGATGAACCATTGTGGAGTATTTCTAAAGATGACAGGAGCTTTTGATCTCCATGAATGAGGGTAGCTATGACGCAATGAACCCTTGCCTGCTAAATTTTCATGCTTTTTTAGCTCAATGATAACTGCCACATTTGCATCAGCATCTGATCCATCTTCATTAAATATCTTTTTACCATTAAATAATGGTACGTGGGGAAAGTATTCACCATTTTCGTCTACTGTATCAGGTACTTCGATACCATTTGTAATACCCAAATTATAGTCATCAGCTCCATGGCCAGGTGCTATATGAACAAAACCCGTGCCTTGCTCCAAAGTAACAAAATCAGCATCAAAAATTCTTACCTCAAAATCATAACCAGATTTTTTAAAAGGGTGATTACAAATAATTTTGTCTAAGTTTTTTACTTCTGATATTTTTTTTAATTCTCTAATTTTGCATTGAACTTTTACATTATCTAAAAGTTCATCTGCAATTATAATTTTATCACCATCTTGTAAAGTACTGTGTTCTTCTAAACTTACTACTTCAAACATTGAATACGTTATTGATTTACTATAAGCAATTGCTCTGTTTCCTGGAATTGTCCATGGAGTTGTAGTCCATATAATTACGGATGCATCTTGACAATTTGCATCAGAACTCTCTTTTACTGGGAACTTTACGCAGATAGTTGTTGATTTATGTTCTTTATATTCAATCTCAGCTTCAGCTAATGCAGTCTTTTCAACAGTTGACCACATAACAGGCTTTGACCCACGATATAAACTTTCGTTCTCAAGAAACTTAAAAAATTCTCTTACAATAATAGACTCTGCCTCATATGACATTGTAGTATAGGGAGAGTACCAATCTCCATTTATTCCTAAGCGAATAAATTCTTCTCTTTGTATATCAATCCATTTTTCAGCAAATTCTCTGCATTCTTTTCTAAATTTTATAATATCGACATCATCTTTATTCTTTCCTTGTTCTCTATATTGCTCTTCTATTTTCCACTCAATTGGCAAGCCATGACAATCCCAGCCAGGAATGTAAGAACTATCATTTCCAAGCATTTGTTGTGATCTCACAACAAAGTCTTTTAGTATTTTGTTCAGGGCGTGCCCCATGTGTAGATGACCGTTAGCGTAAGGGGGGCCATCATGTAATACGAATTTTTTTCTACTTTTTGATTTTTCCCTTAATTTTTCATAAATATTATCCTTTGACCAGCCATCTAGAATTTTTGGCTCTTGCTCGGGCAGGCCAGCACGCATCGCAAAGGACGTCTTTGGTAAAAATAGAGTTTCACTAAAGTCTATTTTATCATTTTTAGTGTTCATTTTGCTTAATTTAGAATTTTTTGTGCTTTAGCTATATCTGATTTTAATTGTTTTTTTAAGGCCTCTACTCCTGAAAATTTCTTTTCATGCCTTATAAATTCAATAAAGTCGACTTTTAGCAAAGAATTATAAATATTCAATTTAAATCTAAATAGATGAACTTCCAAAATTTCAGAGTTCTTATGAAATGTTGGTCTGATACCAAAATTCGCAATTCCTTTTAGAGTTCTTTTCTTTGAATTTTTAATGAATGAGGCTTCAATAGCATATACTCCATATTTTGGTGCCACGTATTCATTTATATTTAGATTAGCAGTTGGAACGCCAATTTTTCGGCCTCGTTGATCTCCTTTTATAACTTTTGACGTTATACTGAAATTGTTTCCCAAAAAATTTTTTGCCAATTTTACATTACCGTTTGAAATAAGTTTTCTAATATTTGTAGACGAATATATTTTCATCTTTGTTTTATTAAAAAGATGATTTGGTGTTTTTAATAATTTCACTGGGTTTACATAAAATTGATTTTCTTTACCAAAATTCAGAAGAAACTTATAGTCGCCTGATCGTTTATTACCAAATTTAAAATTTTTACCAACTAAAATATATTTCATTGATATTCCTCTAAGTAATATTTTTTTACAAAAGTCATTAGGTGTCATAGAGGATATTTTTTTATTAAATTTTATTATTATTGCATAATCGATACCGTAAGATTTTAAGATTTCGAGACGTTCGTTCAACTCCGTTAATAAGAAACTTTTAATATTTTTGTTAAAATATTTCCGTGGATGCGGATCAAAAAGTAACACACCTATTTTTGTTTTTTGTTTATTTGCAATTTTTTTTGCTGAATTAATTATTGATTGGTGCCCTTTATGAACTCCATCAAGATTTCCAATAATTAATACAGAATTATTTGTATAATTTAATGATCTTCTATTTAAACTTTTAAAAACTATCATTTTTTAATTAATTTAAAATTTCAGTATACATTAGAGTTTTGCAAGTTTCAGGTAAATTAGCTTTTGATATTCTCACTAAATCGTCATCATTTATAATTTCAGTTTTATGAATACCATTTTTTATAAATAAAAAATCTAAATCCGATTTGTGTGCCCCTAAGCAATCTGTTTTTAGGCTGTCGCCAATAGCTAATATTTCTTTTTTGATTGTTGTATCTTTAGACAATAAATCAGTCATTACAAAATCATATATTTCTGGATAAGGTTTTCCGTAGTAAGTTACTTTACCTCCTAGTTTTTCGTAATATTTTCCAAGAGCACCTGCACAATATATGCGTGACTGACCTCGGTAGACTATTTCATCTGGATTAACACATACTATTTCTAAATTTTGTTTTAGAAAATCCTCAAAAATATTTTTATAGTCCTCTGGGCGTTCATCGTTGTCATTATATAAGCCTGTGCAGACAACAAATTCTGAGGACTCTATGTCATTAGTTTTTTGAATATTTATATTTTCTAACAAGTCATAATCTTTTTCTGGTCCTAAATGATAATATGATTGTCCATGAACTTTAGAATTTATGTACTTTGTACCTGTATCGCCTGAAGTATAAATTTTTTTAAATAATTCAGGATTGAGATTAAGTTTATTTATTAATCCATTTCTTACTACTGCCTCAGGTCTCGGAGCATTAGAAATCAAATAAACATCAATATTATTTTCTTTCATTGCCTCAAGATAGGATTTTGCATCAGAGAATACTTCAACACCATTATGAATAACGCCCCAAAGATCACAAAGTATGATTCTATAAGAAAGTGAAAATTCAGTAGCGCTTATGATTTTTTTAATTTCCATAATTATATTGAAATTATCCTATAAATTTATAATCTTCTTATAAATTATTATGATATTTTATTAAATGACACTTTTTAACCTAAAAGATAAAAATGCAATAATCACAGGATCTTCGAGAGGAATAGGCAAAGCTATAGCCTACAGAATGGCAGAGCATGGTGCGAAAGTCATTATCACAAGTCGAAAGCTTGATGCATGTGAAGCAGTCGCTAAAGAGATAAATGATACATTTGGAGAGGGACATGCAACGGCAATTTCATGTAATATTTCCGACAAAGAGCAATTAAAAAATCTTTACAAAAAATCGTTAGACTTCTGTGGCAACATTTCCACTCTTGTATGTAATGCTGCAATCAATCCATATTTTGGACCATCAAATAATATACCTGACGAGGCGTTTGAAAAAATAATGAAGTCAAACGTGCAAAGTAATTTTTGGCTCTGTAATGAGGTGCTCCCAGATATGATCAAAATGAAAAATGGATCAATTATAATTATTTCCTCGATCGCAGGTTTGCGCGGCAACAGCATGTTGGGTGCTTATGCTATATCAAAAGCTGCGGATTCCCAGTTGGCAAGAAATATATCAGTGGAATATGGAAGAGATAATATTCGTGCAAATTGTATCTCACCTGGTTTAATAAAAACTGATTTTGCCAGAGCATTATGGGAGAATGAGAGTATCTTAAAATCTATGACGGCCAAAGCAGCTTTAAAAAGGATAGGAATGCCTGACGAAATTGCAGGTGCTGCAGTGTATTTGGCTTCTGAAGCAGGATCTTTTATGACTGGTCAAAACATCGTAATTGATGGCGGTGAATCAGAACAATAGCAAATTATTGAAAATGCTTGTTTTTTTGCTAATTCCAATAAAATCGAAATTTTTTCCACCCCTTGACACACTTGCCCTAGATCACTATATGCCTAGGTAATTAAGCTTTGTGCAAACATATTTAGGAGATTAAGACATGAATTTTAGACCTTTACACGATCGTGTGCTCGTTAGAAGACTGGATACTGAAGAAAAAACAGCAGGGGGTATTATCATACCAGACACTGCTCAGGAAAAACCTCAAGAAGGCCAAATTGTAGCCGTCGGAAACGGAACTAAAAGTGAAGATGGTAAAGTAACCCCACTTGATCTAAAAGTTGGCGATATCGTTCTTTTTGGAAAGTGGTCTGGAACAGAAGTAAAGGTTGATGGTGAAGAACTCTGTATTATGAAAGAGTCAGACATCATGGGCGTTATAGATACAAAATCTAAATCAAAAAAGAAAAAATAAATATTAACTAAGGAGAAAAAAAATGGCGGGTAAAGATATTCATTTTGGCACAGAGGCTAGAAATAAAATGCTCAAAGGTGTCAATGTATTAGCAGATGCAGTGGCTGTTACTTTAGGCCCAAAAGGTAGAAATGTAGTTATGGACAAATCTTTTGGCGCACCAAAAAGTACAAAGGACGGTGTTTCTGTTGCTAAAGAAGTTGAACTCAAAGACAAGTTTGAAAATATGGGTGCTCAAATGGTACGAGAAGCTGCAAGTAAAACCAATGATGTTGCAGGTGATGGTACGACAACAGCAACCGTACTTACAAGAGCAATTGTCACTGAAGGTTTAAAATTTGTTGCTGCTGGTATGAATCCTATGGATTTAAGAAGAGGTGTTGATTCTGCAATTGAAGCTGCAAGCGATGCAATTAAAGACTCTTCTAAAAAAGTTAAAACAAGCGCGGAAGTTGCTCAGGTCGGCTCTATTTCAGCAAATGGCGAAGCAGAGGTTGGAGATATGATTGCTAAAGCAATGGACAAAGTTGGTAACGAAGGCGTCATTACTGTTGAAGAAGCAAAAGGTTTAGAAACTGAATTAGATGTCGTTGAGGGTATGCAGTTTGATAGAGGTTATCTATCTCCATACTTTGTAACTAATGCGGAAAAAATGACTGCTGATTTAGAAAATGCATATATTCTTTTGCATGAGAAAAAACTAACAAATTTACAGCCAATGCTGCCTCTTCTAGAAGCGGTAGTGCAAGCAGGAAGACCACTTTTAATTATTGCAGAGGATGTAGAAGGCGAAGCTCTAGCTACATTAGTTGTTAATAAATTAAGAGGTGGCTTGAAAATTGCTGCTGTTAAAGCGCCTGGTTTCGGTGATAGAAGAAAAGCAATGATGGAAGACATTTCAATTTTAACTGGCGGTCAAGTCATCTCTGAAGACCTTGGAATTAAATTAGAAAATGTAACTGTTAATGACCTTGGCACTGCAAAAAGAATTAGCATTGACAAGGAAAATACTACAATTGTTAATGGTGCTGGCACGAAAGCTGACATTCAAGGCAGATGTTCTCAGATCAGAAAACAAATTGAAGAGACTACCTCTGATTATGACAGAGAAAAACTTCAAGAGCGTCTAGCTAAACTTGCTGGTGGTGTAGCTGTCATCAAAGTTGGCGGTGCGACTGAGGTTGAAGTTAAAGAGAGAAAAGATAGAGTTGACGATGCATTAAATGCAACCAGAGCTGCTGTTGAAGAAGGTATCGTAGCCGGTGGTGGACTTGCATTAATAAAAGCTGCAAGTGCTCTTGATAAAGTTAAAACAGCAAATGCCGACCAAAAAGCAGGCGTTGATATTGTGCGTCGTGCTTTAGAAACACCAATTAGAACTATTGCAAATAACGCTGGTGTTGATGGTTCAGTTATTGTTGGAAAAATTAAGGAAGGTAAATCTGCTTCAGAAGGTTATGATGCGCAAACCGATAAGTTTGTAGACATGTTTAAAGCAGGAATTATCGACCCTACTAAAGTTGTAAGAACTAGCTTACAAAATGCAGCATCGATAGCTGGTGTTTTAATCACTACCGAAGCAATGGTAGCTGATGCACCTGAAGACAAAGCTGCAGCGGCTCCTGCAATGCCTGACATGGGTGGAATGGGTGGCATGGGCGGCATGATGTAAGTTGAGCTCATTAAAGCTAATCTAAAAAAACCCGGCCTAGCCGGGTTTTTTTATGAAATCCTATCTATTAAATAATTGAGTGTATTTTCTAAATTTTTATTCCACTCAGCTACATTTGAAGTAAAAATGTTTGCAGACGACTCTAGTATAAGTCCATCATCAAGTACTCTTAGATTATTAGCTCTTAATGTTTCTCCTGATGATGTGATGTCAGTAATTATTTCTGCAAAGCCATTGAATGGAGCGCTCTCGGTTGATCCATCACTTTCTACAGTCCTATAATCTACAACCCCACAATTTGAAAAATATTCATTTGTTAAATTCTTATACTTTGTTGCAACTCTAAGTCTTTTAGAGAATTTGGTTCTGTGCAAATGGCAGATTTCTTCTAAGTCGGCCATTGTCATTACGTCAATCCATATTTCTGGTATAGCAACAACTAAATTTGCTTTACCAAAATTTAACTTAAGTTTTTTTGAAACCTTCTGGTTATAATTAGTTATTTTTTCTTGTACTAAATCGTCACCAGTTAAACCAACATGAATGGATCCTTCATCAAGTCGATTTGTAATTTCTTTAGCACTTAAGAAATAAACAATTGCATTATCAAGACCCTCTATTGCTGCAATATACTCTCTATCATTTTCAAGATTACTAAAAATTATTTTTTTTTCTTCAAACAAAGACTCCATGTCAGTTCTCAATCTACCTTTACTTGGCAATGCAATCCGAAGTTTATTTTGTATATTCATTCCTAAATCAGCTCAATTATATTGTTATTATTAGTTGCAAATCCTACTGCTGATAAGTTTGATTTAGAGCCTAAATCAATAAGCAATTTATCATACCGCCCTCCACTAATTAATTCAATTTGATTATCAGGATTATAAATTTCAAACATCATGCCGTCATAGAATTCAATTGAATGACCAAAGTCATTATCAAAATAATATTTTTCTATGTTACTTTTTTCTGATACAGCATTCACAAAATTCTCCATTTCCTCTACTTCACTCTCAAATGAAGGAACATTATTTGATTTAGTAAATTCACGAAGTAGTGATGGAAATTCCGAAAGGTTACAACTTAATTTTAAAAAATTATTAATTAAATCAACAATTTTTTTTCCATCTTTCTGACTTATTACATTAAGACTTTTTAATTGAAATCGATCAACAATTTCCTCAACAGTTCGAGCACCTAAACCTCGAACATTTTGTTTATTAATTAAATCTGTCAAGCCTTTGTCAGATACGTCATCTATATTAAATTTCTCTTGAAGCATGCTATGCTTTTTTTCATTATCATACCCTACACCTTCACCTAATCTATCAAGTAAACTCCCGAAATATTTTCTTCTAAAAAAATGTCTTACTAATCTCTGTTTCCATCTAATTGGCAGCTCTAATTTGTTGATAAACTGATTAAATAATTTAATGCTACCAATTTTAATTTTATAGTTATCAATATTTAGTTGACACATTGTATCTTCAGCTGTCTTTAAAATGTACGCATCCATTTCATGTATATTATTTAAATTTTTTTCAGAAAAAATGATCTCAATACCTGACTGATTTAATTCAATGGAATTATTTGATAACTCATTGGATGATCTGAATACAGGACCGCTGTAACATAACTTTGACTCACTGGATTTACTATTACTTGCAATAAAATTTTGACATGTTGGCACAGTCATGTCTGGTCTCAAACATTTTTCTTTTCCTGAAGTATCAGTAAACGAATACATCTTTCTTCTAATTTCTTCACCTGAAGTTTCAAAAAATATATCCGCATCAAACAGCAATGGAAGTTCAATATAATTAAAACCAGAATTAATAAAATAATTCTTTAGATTGATATTTAATTCTTGAAGTGGCATTTTATTTTAATTCAAAATTTCATTTAATGCTGTCATCAGGTCAGAGCGATTAATTGTTTGTTGTCCAGCTTTTGCCTCTTTCCATTTGTCTCTATCGACAATATCTTTTGAAACCTCTTTACCTTTATTTAAATCCTTAATTGATATTTCACCCTTTTTTAATTCTTCATCACCAGCAATGATCACAATATCTGCACCTTTGCGATCGCAATACTTTAATTGCTTTCCAAGGTTTTTAGATCCAAATGATATTTCACATGCAATACCTTCATTTCTAATTTCTTTAGCCATTGAAATATAATCCGACATATTTTGATTATCTAAATTTGCAATTACCACTAATGGATTTTTCTTATTATCTAAAAGGTCTAATTGATTTAACGCCACAATTAATCTATCAACACCTATAGATATACCAGTAGCTGGAACATCCTCTTTCCCAAATCTTGAAATAAGTCTGTCATATCTTCCACCGCCAGCAACTGATCCAAATACAATTTTTTCACCTTTCTCATTTTTAATATCAACAAGAAGCTCTGCTTCAAAAATCATTCCAGTGTAATAGTCGAGACCTCGAACAACTGATGAGTCAAAACGAATTGGATAATCTGGGAAATTTTTTATATAGGAGTTGAATTCTTCCATCTGAGCGTTTGATTGGTTTGAATTGGTTATAAAAGAAATAATTTTATCAGCATCTGTCTCGCTTAAGCCCACGCCCTCCATAAAGTCACCAGATACATCTTTTCTTCCTTTTTGAAGCAACTCATTAACGCCCTCTATACCTAATCGATCTTTTTTATCTACTGCTCTAAGAATTTTTGGCGAATCGTCCTCTTTAACATCTAAGTTCGAAAAAAGTTCTGTCCAAATTTTCCTATTTGAAAACTTTATTTCAAATTGTGAAGTATTTAGGCCAAGGTTAATTAAAATATCACATACCATTACACACAGCTCTGCATCAATTAGTGTTGAATCAACTCCCACCACGTCAGCATCAAACTGAAAAAATTCTCTGTATCTACCTGGTCCTGGTTTTTCATTTCTCCAAACTAGTCCTGATTGATAACGTTTAAATGGCTTAACGAGGTCTTGATAATTTTGAGCTACGTATCTTGCTAAGGGGGCCGTTAAGTCATATCTCAGTGATAGCCATTTCTCATCATCGTCTTGAAATGAAAATACACCTCCACTAGGCCTGTCTACATCAGGAAGAAACTTGCCAATGCTCTCAGTATATTCAATTGTGGATGTATCTAATTCAATAAATCCATACTTTAGACATTCCTTCTCTATTATCTTAGAAACTTTTTTTCTAAGATTTAAAATTTCAATGTCACTGTCTTTAAAACCCTTCGGCAAAATTGCCTTTGGATTATTTTTAATTTTACTCATTTTACTCCCACTGTAAGTAAGATACTACAAAGTGTGTTTATTTAATATAAAAAGGGGTTATTGCCCGCTGATTGTTTTTTTCAGCGAACTTAGATATGATAGTGATGATGTTTAAATTTAAACATGAAGCTGAAATGCCTTATTTATTAATAAAAGTCAAATAATTTTAAATTTTTCTTAAAGTTTATAATAATTGCACTATTTTTATCGAAAGTAGTTATGGAAAATGATAGCAAATTAACAGTCACGTATGCCGCCTTAGGTCACTTACTAATGCATATGTTTGCTGCATTCTATTTTGTTATAGTTCTAGCAATTGAAGACGACTGGAAGCTTAGCTACGATGAATTACTAAATCTTTGGTTTTTAGGATCTTTACTTGTGGGTTTGGGAGCCCTTCCTGCTGGATGGATCAGTGACAGATGGAGTCGTTCTGGAATGATTGCAATTATGTTCATTGGCTTGGGAATTAGTTCATTATTATGTGGCTTGAGCGGAAATAAAGTTTCTTTATTTATCAGTTTATCATTGCTTGGATTGTTTTGCGCTATCTATCACCCCGCTGGAATTTCATGGGTTGTTAACACTTCAAAGGAAACTGGTAAAGCGCTTGGCTTTAATAATATTTTTGGGGGAGTAGGTATTGGATTAGGTGCCTTTTTTGCGGGTGTATTAATTGAACAATTTAATTGGCAAGCTGCCTTTATGCTACCCGGATTGATCTCATTAGTAGTTGGACTAAGTCTAACCTATCATCTTAAATCAGGAAAAATATCATTAAAGAATATATCTTCAGAGCAGTTTAAAGATAATCCTGAAAAAAATCAGATGCTAAAAATTGCAATTATTATGCTGTTAAGTATTACATGTTTGAGCTTTGTTTATCAAATTCTTCAGACAAGTCTTCCAAAGGTAATTGATATCAGACTTACTGATAGTCTTGATTTATCTACTTCAGATATCGGCTACATAGTTGCCGCGATATATATTGTAAGTGGTTTAATGAATTATGTTGGAGGTATTTTAACAGATAAATATTCTGAAAAGCTGATTTATTCAATTGGAATAGTTGGCCAAGGACTCCTCTTACTCTTAATTGTTAGTCTTTCAAATTACTGGTTAATTGCAATAAGTCTTGCAATCGTTGCTTTTAATTCAAGTATACTGCCTGCAGAAAATTTATTACTTGCAAAATTTTCACCTGAAAAATATCAAAGCCTAGTCTACGGTATTAAATTTATTGTATCATTTATAGTTGGTCCTATTGCACTGATCATGATTTCGAGAAGCTATGATTTAACGGGTGAATTTGGTGTACTCTACTTAGCTTTTGGGTTTGTGATGATAATTATGTTTCTGATTGTATTAACTCTACCTGTAAAAAAAGTAATTACTGGTACAGCTGGGTAGATTCGAACTACCGACCTCCTGAACCACAACCAGGCGCTCTAACCAACTGAGCTACAGCTGCATAAGTGGTGGCTCGAGGTGGAATTGAACCACCGACACAAGGATTTTCAGTCCTTTGCTCTACCAACTGAGCTATCGAGCCATTTAATTAGTGATCCTAGTCTTTTATTCTATAACATTAATTCGTGCAAAGAAAATATTCTGAATACAGTTAATCCAGAAAAACCTTTAATCTACTGATTAATTGGTCAACATTATTAAATGAATTCATCTCATGGGAATTAATTATTAATTTAAATTCATCCTTCTCATTAATAAAAACACATGGTAGCTCTGTTTTCTCATCAACAAAATCAAGTTCTTTTAGATGATCAATATAGTAAAATCTACTATGTGCATTTATATTATTAAGAAATTCTTTCCACTTTATTTCTTTACCTAAATTATTGTATGTAATTGAGCATAAGTTGCAGTCATAAGTTTTTGGCGATATTATTTTATGCGCCCAATCTATAAAGGCATTTCCGATACCACTTTTTGCATTATAAATAAAAATTAATTCAATCATTTATATCCAGCTGAAATAAGGAGATTTTTGACTTCAAATAAGGGTAAACCAACTACATTTGAGTAAGATCCATTTAGGGATTTGATAAAAGACTCTGCCATCCCTTGAATTTTATATGACCCTGCAACACCTTGCCAGTCATAAGTTTTCATATAATCTTCTATATCTTGACCGCTTAATACTTTAAAACTAACAACTGTCGTAACGGTTTTTTTAAATATTCTATTTTCTAGATTTCTTATACAAATGGAAGTGCTGACTCTATGTCTTTTTCCCGATAGTCGAAGTAAGTTTTTATAAGCAATATTTTTGTCATCTGTTTTATCTATGAGTTTTCTACCAGTATAGGCAATCGTATCAGCAGTTAAAATTACTGAATCTTTATACTTATTTTGAAAATGTTTTAGTTTCTCATGTGCTATACGTTTACAATATTGAAGAGGTAGCTCATTACTTTTAATGGACTCATCTATATTTGGGGAAACTATCTCACTTGGATTAATGTTAAGTTTTGCCAATAACTCAAGTCTTCGTGGAGATGCGCTGCCTAGAATTAGCTTCAAAATAATCTCAAACTACTTATATCGAAATATTATTCTGCCTTTGGTTAGATCGTAAGGTGTAACCTGAACAAGAACCTCATCCCCGGCAAGTACTCTGATTCTATTTTTTCTCATTCTTCCTGCTGTATGTGCTAATACTTCATGGCCATTTTCTAACTCTACTTTAAACATTGCGTTGGGAAGTAAATCTGTAACCTTACCCTTGAACTCTAGTATTTCTTCTTTTGACATAAATTATTTTTTTGTAAGCCTATATTCTATTGATCTTGAATGCCCGTCAAGACCTTCATTATCTGCGATTTTAATAGCACTATCTCCAACTTGTTCAATACCTTCTTTTGAAAATTCAACAAGTGATATTTTTTTGAGAAAATCAAAAACAGATAGTCCAGAAGAAAATTTAGCACTTCTAGAAGTGGGAAGTACATGGCTTGGACCTGCTAAATAGTCTCCAAGTGCCTCAGGTGTGTTACGGCCCATAAAAACTGCTCCAGCATTTTTTATTCTTTTAAGAATATCTTCAGGATTATCAACTAATAATTCCAAGTGTTCTGGTGCTAATTTATTAGATAATAAGACAGCTTCTTCAAGATTTTGAGTGATAATTATCTTTCCATTATTTTCCCAGCTTGAAGCCGCTATATCCTTTCGAGGAAGGGAGTCTATCTGCTTCTCGACTTCTTTATTTACAGCATCTCCTAATTTCTGATCGGTTGTTAAAAGTATACTTTGTGCGCTTTGGTCATGTTCAGCTTGAGCAATGAGGTCGGCTGCAACAATTTTTGGATCATTTTTTTCATCAGCAATAATGACTACCTCTGATGGGCCGGCAAACATATCGATGCCTATGAAACCTGAAACTTGCCTTTTTGCTTCAGCAACATAAATATTGCCTGGTCCAACAATTTTATTAACAGATTTTATGGTCTTAGTTCCATATGCCAGAGCAGCAACAGCCTGGGCACCTCCTATACAGTATATTTTATTTATTCCACAAATTTTTGCGGCATATAACACTGAAGAACTTATAGCGGTATTAGTCATTGGTGTAACCATGGTGATATCTTCAACACCGGCTACAACCGCTGGTATTGTGTTCATAATTACTGTACTTGGATAACTTGCAGTACCACCTGGGACATAAATACCCACTGACTCAACTGGACGCCAAACATACCCTAACTTTGAGTTAAGATTATCTTCATAAACTAAATCATTCGGTAATTGCTTTTCATGATAAGTGCGAACACGATCCATTGATACTTTAAGCGCATCACAAAGATCACTCGGCACGTCACGTGATTGCCTTTCAATTTCATCTTCTCCAAGCAGTATGTTGTTAATATCGAGGCTATTTTTATCAAATTGATGAGTATATTTCAAAAGCGCTTCATCTCCGTTTTTTCTAATATCGTCAATGATCGCTGCCACAGTCTTCGTAACGTCCGAGTCACTTGATCTGTTCATTGTAAGAAGATTATTAAAATCATTCTCAAAATTTTGATCTACAGAATTAATTATTTTTGTCATTCTCTATTTTTTCAATATTCCAGGGTTCACCCTGATCTTCTAACTTGCATCTTATTATTTCAGTTTCGAGCTTTATAATTGCATCATTTTTGAAAAGCAATTCAATTTCTATATTTTTAGAATTGTTAGGATAATAATTAAAAGTTACGAGCTCTAGTGTCTTATTTTTGTTCAATTGATCTATATTTTTTGAGTAAACCGATAAAACATCCTCAAAGCTTAGTACTGCTTTTATTCTTTGATCTACTTTATTTACTATTTTTTCCTCCCACATAAATCTAGTAATCATAAGAAAAAATGACCTAATTGAAGGTAAATATTTAATATCGTTTACTTCAATGAGTCCGTCCTGAAGTATGGTCGATATAATTTTTAGCTCGTCAGTATCGATTGCATTAAGATTCATTTATCCTAATTTATTCTCCGAATATCTGCACCACAAGCTTGCAATTTTTGCTCTATCTTTTCATAACCTCGATCAAGATGATAAATTCGGTTAAGTATTGTTTCACCTTTAGCAACCAATCCAGCTAAAATTAAACTTACCGAAGCCCGTAAATCAGTTGCCATGACTTGAGCTGAAATAAACTCTTTACATGGATTAATAATTGCTGTTTTACCATTGATTTCAATATTAGCGCCCATGCGATTTAATTCTGGAACATGCATAAATCTGTTTTCAAAAATATTTTCAGTTATTTGTGATTTGGATTTTCCAAGAGATAATAAGACCATCATTTGTGCCTGTACATCAGTTGGGAACCCTGGATATTCCATTGTATTAATATCAATACCATCAGAGATCTCAGATTGATTAACAACAATGCTATTCTCACCCATTGAGTAATTAATGGATAGCTCATTCAATAATTCCAATACATTGCTGATATGCTCAAGGTTCAGATTTATAATCTTGAGATCGTTACCAATTATAGTTCCTCCAATTATATATGTGATTGCCTCTATGCGATCAGGGATAATTGAGTGGACAGTACCTTGGAGTTGATCAACACCTTGAATGTGAACATTTCTATTTTCTCCTAATTCAATTTTAGCACCCATTTTATTAAGACAGTCTATAAGATCCATAACCTCAGGCTCGACTGCGATATTCCTAATTTCACTTTCTCCTTTAGCAAGCGATGCAGCCATAATTATGTTTTCAGTAGCTCCTACTGATACTTTTGAAAAATTAATTTCATTTCCTTTTAAGCCATTAGGAGCGCTACATTTAATATATCCACCATCTAATTCAAATGCTGCGCCAAGTTTCGTCAATGCATCTATGTGCAAATCTACTGGTCGAGCACCTATTGCGCACCCCCCTGGAAGAGATACGCTAGCGTGTCTTTTGCGTGCAAGTAATGGCCCAAGGACTAATATACTAGCCCTCATCTTTCTAACTAAATCGTACTCCGCTATTGTACTTTCAGAGTCTGAATAACAAAGTGTAAGACGATTTGTTTTAGCATCATTTTTTGTAACATTGACACCAAGCGATGATAAAACTGCTGACATTGTATTTACATCAACTAAATCTGGTACGTTTTCGAGTTCTAAATCTTCATTAGTAAGAATACTTGCAGCCATTATTGGGAGAGATGCATTTTTTGATCCACTTACAGGGACAGAACCCTGGAGAAGGTTTCCTCCATTTATCAATATTTTTTGCATGAACGATTTAAAGCTTAGGTAAAGTAACCCCTTTTTGCATCATATATTTACCTTTACGATCTTTATATGAAACTTCTGGTGGCGCTTCTCCCTTATAGAATAAAAACTGGCACGCTCCCTCATTTGCATAAATTTTTGCAGGTAATGGAGTTGTGTTAGAAAATTCTAAAGTTACGTGACCCTCCCACTCTGGCTCAAGAGGAGTAACATTTACGATAATACCACATCTTGCATAAGTTGATTTTCCCAAACAAATTACAAGAACATCACGAGGAATTCTAAAATACTCAACGGTTCTTGCTAATGCAAATGAGTTAGGTGGAATTATGCATTCTTTGCCAGGCCGATCTACAAACCCTTTATCATCAAAGTTTTTTGGATCAACTAAAGCAGAGTCTACATTGGTGAAAATCTTAAATTCTTCTGAAACCCTTGCATCGTACCCATATGATGAAAGGCCAAATGAAATTGTACCTTCTTTTTTTTGCCCATCAACGAACGGTTCAATCATTCCTTCTTCTAAGGCTTTTTTCTTTATCCAGTTATCCGACATGATTGTCATATTAATCTTCTTTCTTTAGCCTTCTTTGAAACTCTTTCCTTTTTCTTAAATTTTGCCTTAGTGCCTCAGCAAGCCTTTCTGTGCTGTCGAGCTTTTTATCCTTTTGCTCTTCCTTCGAGGAATTGTTTGATTTCATCTTTATTTAATCCTGCTTTTTTTAATTCTTTGATGAGCTTTTCTTCTTCTTTTTTATCCGTGTTATCTGAAAACTTAGCCTCACGTTTCTGCTGCTTGGCCATTGCTCTCTCCCCACGTTTTGATTTATAATCGTGATGAATACCCATAATTAACTCCATGAATTGCGCTACTTTATACAATATTTAATGGATTCTCTAGTAAAAACAAGGGACGCTCATTCCCAGTTATCTGCTACTCTTTTATGAATAAATCGCTTGAGAAATCTGAAAACTTTTCTGAGCCACTTTCTGTAACACGTAATGAGTGACTTGCCTCTACTCCCCAATCACCAAATTGCATAACAGCAATCATATGAAAGGTTACATTTGGTAGTAAAATAGTTGGATCACCTTTTGATATGTTTATTGTGTGCTCACCCCAATCAGGTGGATAACCAATTCCAATGGAGTATCCAGTCCGAGATTCCTTTTTGATATCGTATTTATCTAATACTGCCCAAAATTTTTGCGCAACATCATCTGCTGTATTGCCTGGCTTTATGGCTGATATACCCTCATTTAGCGCCTCATTAGTTGCATTTATGGCGTCAATTTTTTTTTGTTCTGCTTTTCCAAGCAGAACTGTTCTTGCAAGTGGTGCATGGTACCTTTTATAAACACCGGCAATTTCAATTATTGTTGCTTCGCCCTTAACAAATCTTTCCTGAGTAGCCGTTAGATGTGAGGCAGAAGTCCCAGCTCCAGTTGGAAGTAAAGTTGCTATACTTGAATATTCTCCTCCATACTCTGGAGTTCCATAAAACATTGCTTTCTGTATCTCTCCAACTGCATCACATTGTCTAACACCTGGATTGATAACATCAATTGCAGTTTGCATTGATTTATCAGTAATTAAAGCAGCGTTTTTCATTAGATCAATTTCTGCATCTGATTTCACAAATCGTACCCAATTCACAAGGCGCTCACAATCTTTCAGCGTGGCATCAGGAAGCCCATCTAATAATTTTTTATAACAAAATGCCGTGAAATAATGACTGTCCATTTCAAGTCCAATTGAAAGTTTGTCCCAATTTTTATTTTTAATTATTTCAATCAAATAATCATAAGGATGATTTGGCCATGTATGTATATATTTCTCAGCGTAAACAATTATATTTTCTTGTGACCAGCAGTTTTGAAGGAATGCCCCTCCAGCATCTTGATCACGTACGAAAAGTAAAGGTTCTTCTGAGTCTACATGTATAATTACACATTGAGCATAATAAAAAGACCATGCATCATAACCGGTAAGGTAATTTATGTTTGCTGTATCTTGAGAGACTAATAAATCAATACCCTTTTCTTGCATTGATTTTTTTACTTTATTTAGTCTTTCAATATACTCACTTTTAGAAAATATCATTAATCATTAAGTCTTTCTTCAACAAGTTTAGACCAAAATGATGAACCAATAACAAGAAGCTTGTCGTTAAAATCATAATTTGAAGAATGTAGAGATTGTCCATGCGTTCCTTCTGTTCCATTTCCAATTAAAATATAGCATCCAGGCTTAACCATTAGCATCTGGGCAAAATCCTCAGAAAATAATTTTGGATCACAATTTCCATCTACTTTATCCTCTCCAAATAGGTCAGCTGCAACCCTGCTTGCAAAAGCCGCTTGATCTTTAGAATTAATTGTCATGTTTGTTCTTGTGAGGTAGTTAAAATCATAATCGACACCATGTGCTTTCGCCGATCCATCTACAATATCTTTCATGCTGCGTTCAATAATTTGATTGGCTTCTGGTGACAACGCACGTGCATCACCTGAAATGATAGAATGACCGGGTAGTATATTTTCGTTGCCATCAGATTCAAATTTTGTGACTGAAACAACACCATTCATAGCTGGGTTTAGTTTTCTTGAAACAATTGATTGAAGAGCTGTTATTATTTGAGTGCCTACTGTAATAGTATCAACACCCATGTGTGGCAAGGCTGAATGACCTCCCTGACCTCTCAATTCAATTTTAAATAAACTTTCGCTTGCAGTGATAGTTCCTGCTCTTGTTGCAAAGGTTCCAAGTTCCATACCAGGCAAATTATGAAAAGCATATACCTCATCCATTGGGAACTTTTCAAACAGCCCATCATCTATCATTGCTTGAGCTCCCTGAGTTTTTTCTTCATCAGGTTGAAAAATAAAATAAACAGTTCCGTTAAAATTTTTTGTATTACATAGATATTTAGCTGCACCTAGAGCCATTGCTGTATGACCATCGTGACCACACGCATGCATTTTACCTTCGTGATTGGACTTATACGTGCAGTCATTTTCCTCTGTTACCGGTAATGCATCCATATCTGCACGAATACCAATACTTTTATTACTGTTTCCATTTTTGAGAACAGCAACAATTCCGGTCTTACCTATGCCTTCATGTACTTCCAGTCCAAAACTCTTTAAAATATTTGCAACTTTTGATGAGGTTATATCTAAGTCAAAATTTAGCTCAGGATGCGCATGAAAATCATGACGCCACTCAAGCATTTCCTTCTCATAATTTTGTGTAACTGAATTCATATGAAATAATTTATAATTTTTTTCTTAGCCAGCTGTGAAATCTTTTAATTTCATACTCTTCAGGCATTAATGTTCCGTTTTTTCTTGTTGGATTATGTATGCCTTTTTGATTCAGTTCGCAAGCTTCTGCATCTTGTTTCATGACTAATACAGCAAAATCAACAACATTTTTCATTGAATATTTTTTATCCTTAAGAGTTTCTTTTCTAAATACCCACTCTGCTGTAACTTCTGTAAGTTCCTCTGATAAAGGAAGAATACGAACCATTCTTATATGGTCAGTAAATATTGCTAAAAACATAGAAGGCCAAGTAGTCATGTAAATGTAACCAGGAAAATCGGTTTGATTTTCCAAGTACTCTACTCGATGACCTTGTGCGCTTCCATTCATTGACCAAGTTTCAGTACCTTTTTTCATTCCACCTTTATACTTTGGATCATCATAATGAGTGAAACGTTTCCAGTTTGGATCATCTTTAATATCTACTAACCTTCTTCCATAAATAGGGACTAGGTCAGATAGTTCAGGGTGAAGATTGGGACAATGTAAACATTCACTATAATTTTCCCAAAATATTTTCCAATTACACTTAATTTGCTTCTTCCAGATATGACCTATTTTATAGTCACTGACATTGAGTTGAGAAAAAGCATCGCTGTAATCTGGAAAAACTTTTTTTGCATTCCATTTAGCGTTTTTATTCATGTTAATAAAAACTAACCCATTCCAAACTTTAATTTTTACTTTTATTAGACAATTTTCATCTTTTCTAAAATTTTTAGGATCAATAATAGATGTAGTTCTAACTAAATTTCCATTGCTGGCGTTATATGACCATTGATGGTATGGGCAAACTAGTAAATTTGATTTTAGTTTGCCAGTTTTTTCTTTTTTTAAAATTGAACCTCGATGACTACATGAATTATAAAAAGCATTTATTTCTCCTTCTTTATCACGAACAATAAGTATATTAAATTTGCTAATTTCAACTGTGTGAAAAGATAAAGGTTTTGAAATAGTATCCACGTGGCAAACATATAGCCACTCTTTAGACAAAACTTTTGAAATCTCTTTATCAAATTGCTTTTGATTGAAATACCAATGTAAAGGTAGAGATTTTTCAGTTTTTTTTAAAATATATCCTTCTGACATGCTTGTAAAAATTTTATACCCTTATATTGTCTATGACTAGATATTATGAGAAAATTATAACTAGAATGGCATGGTCTTCACCAATTTGGATAAAAAATAAATAAGTGAATGTTACCAAAAGATCTCATCGATAAATATAAAAACTGGAAGGAAAACTCTTTCGCACAAGAAAAAGATCACTTTGAAAGACTTGCAAGAGAAGGCCAGTCACCTAAATACATGATTATATCGTGCGTAGATTCAAGAGTTGATCCGAATGCTATATTCAAATCAAAAGCTGGTGAAATGCTAGTTCATAGAAATATTGCTAATATAGTACCACCCTATAGTCAATTAACGGAACATAGCGGAACAATTGCAGCTATCGAATTTGGTGTAACAGCATTAAATATTAAAAATATTATTATAATTGGGCACTCAGGATGTGGAGGTATAAAGAATGGGTATCATATGTGTCATGAAAATAATTTTGATGATAACTCATCAATTTCTAATTGGCTAAAGTTACTAAAACCAGTGTACGACAACATTTCAGGCGAAGGAAACGATGAGAAAGTTAAGTACATGGAGAAAGAAAGCATTATCGTATCATTAGAGAATTTAAGTAAATATCCCTTTATAAATACTGAAGTAAAGTCAGGTGGAATTACGCTTTATGGGGTTTGGAATGATATTGGATCTGGATCTATAGAGACGTATGATTTTGAGAAAAAAAAGTTTGATTTAATTTAATCTAATTTAATTTAAGAACTTCTGAAGAATATACAGAGTTTAAATACTCCGGATGATCAAGTTTCATTAATATTGAAGGACCATTTAGAGCAGAATCAGGTGTGCGATGAAGTATACCATTTCTACCACCGGTAAATATTGCAATGTTCCATTTATCAATGAAATTTAATTTACTTTTATCTCTAACGATCATTTCATTTGGTTCACCTGCCTCATAGGCTAGACGGTCAGCATCCTGATTTTGTATCCATTCTGTACCTTGTCCAGCATAAGTGACCAAAAGACGTCTTGGTACGTTATCAACATGATAACGTCTACACTCTCGTTTTGTCCCAAGCCAAAAGCAAAGTGTATCAGTATTTTCAATCAGTAAGAATGTTCTGCAAACGGTTTCCATATCTGCAAGCCAATAATTATAAAACTCAGTTGAACTTAACTGGTTAGGAATTATTTCCTGGACCAAATTTTTTAAATCTTCTTTCAAATTAATTGAGCTAAGAGTGCCCTCAATTCCAAAGTCATTTTTCATTAATTTTTGAAAGAAAGAACCTGCACCCTCAGGTTGTTCACGCTCCAATATACCTAATTTATAGTCAGTATCCTTGAATTCTTTTAAAGATTCTAGATTGTCAGCTTTAAATAAGCTCATGAAAAATATTTTGTAGAGTTAGCAATTTTCAAATGAAGATACCATGTCACCTATTAGATCAAAATAAAGATCTTTTCCTGGCTCCAATTCAGCTCCTAATGGATCTAAAACGGCAGACTTTATACCAGTATCACTTGCAATTGTTTCTGCAATACTTGGGTTAAATTGAGGCTCTGAAAATAAACAATTAACACTCTCATGCTCAATTACTTCTCTTATTTCTGCAAGTTGCTTCGCACCAGGCAACACCTCAGGATTTACAGTAAGAGCACCAATTACTTCAATACCAAATCTCTGCTCAAAATATTGATAGGCATCATGAAACACAATGTATGTTGCATCACTATTTATTTTTGATCTTGTATTGTCTATTAACTGGTCAAGGTCATTAATAGCATTCGCAGCATTGGATGAATAAATTGATTTATTGGCAGGATCAATTTCAGATAATTCTTCTGAGGCAATACTTACAATTGTTTTTGCAATTTCAGGATCAAGCCAAAAGTGAATATCAAATTCTCCATGCGCATGTCCGTGATGATGATCATGATGTCCAGAGTCTGGCTCTTGAGCAATAGGTTCGACATCGTTACCAGATAAATCCTTGAAAAAGTGTTCATCAGCTTCAAACTCAAATGGCATATGCTCTGTGAAGAATGTATATTTTCCAGCTTCTTTAATCTCAACGCTAAAAACTGTAGTTTCCCTACTTTCGTCAAAATTTAACATGAAAGCTGAATCATTGGCAGAAAGTGTACTACTATGATTTCTATCTGTTGAACTGCTTGATTCTAATAATTCTTCAGCTTTCTCTTCAGAGGACTCAATCTCATCAGACATAAGGATTACCATTTTCATCGCAGGGTCAGCATATTCACCACCTACTTTTGCAAATGACCAATTATAAGTTCCTTCAGTTAAGTCGAAAACTCCTGCCCATTCAAATGCATGATCGCCATGATCTCCGTGATCGTCTGCATGATCGTCATGTTCATCATGATCGTCACCATGATCGTCGTGTTCGTCATGTTCGTCATGTTCGTCGTGTTCGTCGTGTTCGTCGTGTCCATCAGCATGATCTTCGTGTTCATCATGATCATCGTGGTGATCTTCAAATACGTTTTTTTCTCTAAATTTTAGTAAATCTATCTGATCTGACTCCATTAAGGTTACTTTTCTGGCATCATTAGCAATTGAGTCTAGAGGGTCTTCTAGAAAAGACTCTAAATCTTCCCCAATCCAAAAAACTACATCAGCTTCTTGTAACATTGTTGCATGAGAAGGCTTTAATTGGAATGTATGAGGTGAGGCACTACCATCGACTAATAAACTAGGCTTGCCCACTCCGTCCATCACATAGCTAACTAACGAATGAACTGGTTTGATTGAAACAACAACTTTTGTTTCTGCATTAGCAAAAGATGAATATGACAGAATTGAAATAATTGATAATAAAAGTCCAAATTTGAGTTGTAATTTCATAGATTTATTGCTTTCATGGTTAAATAAATATAGTGTTATAATATAACAAAAAAATTTATCAAGCATTATTTATGAACGATAGTGAAACTCTAATTAGATTGACTAATGCAGGAATTTTTAAAAATAAAAAATGGCTTGTTCGAGATGTTGATTTAGAAATAAAACGAGGGCAAATTGTAACGTTAATTGGTCCCAATGGTTCTGGTAAAACGACAACCGCTAAAATAGCTCTAGGTTTATATAAGACTATTAGTGGAAGAGTTGAGAGAAATACAACAAAAATATCCTATGTACCCCAAAAAGTGTCGATTGATTGGACATTGCCTTTAAGGGTTGCTGACTTCATGGTTTTAACTCAAAACTTAAAAGTAGATGATATTGATAGTGCTCTCAATTTAACTGGTGTGCAGCATTTAAAAGATAGCAATCTTAGAGATTTGTCTGGAGGTGAGTTTCAAAGAGTTTTGTTAGCGCGCGCAATAGCAAAAAAACCTGAGCTCTTAGTTCTTGATGAGCCAGTACAGGGTGTAGATTTTACTGGAGAAGTTGCCTTGTACTCCCTAATAAAAACTATCTCTGAAAATCTAAACTGTGGGATACTTCTTATCTCTCATGATTTGCATGTGGTAATGTCTGCAACTGACTACGTTGTTTGTTTGAATGGTCATGTATGTTGCTGTGGAACGCCAAGAGACGTTGCAGAAAGTAATCCTTATAAACAATTATTTGGAGAGAAATCTGCAAAACTGTTATCGATATATGAACACAACCATGATCATATTCATTCATCAGATGGTAATATCATTAAGGAAGTTGAGTAGTTATGTTGGATGATTTTATCGTAAGAGCTATAATAGCAGGTATTGGGATTGCCCTTGTTACTGGACCGTTAGGTTGTTTTGTGGTTTGGAGGAGATTATCTTTTTTTGGTGACACGTTAGCTCATTCAGCATTACTAGGTGTTTTAATTTCAATAACATTAGATATAAATGTTTCCTTAACTATCTTTGTTGTTGCATCTCTGGTTGCAATACTTTTATTAAGGCTTGAAAGAACAACCAATCTAGCAGGGGACTCACTCCTAGGCCTGATATCACACTCATCACTAGCGATTGGGTTGGTAATACTTGGTTTTTTATCCTTTATAAGATTTGATGTTATGGGTGTTTTGTTTGGAGATATTCTCTCAGTTAATTCGAATGACTTGCTAGTAATATGGATTGGAGGGGCTTTGATACTTGTTGTTTTAAGCTATATTTGGAAACCTCTTTTTGCATCAACAGTAAATTATGAGTTAGCTGAAGCTGAAGGTATGAAGCCAGAAAGAGTAAATGCCATATTCACAATTTTACTTGCAGCCCTGATTGCGATATCTATTAAGATGATCGGCGTACTTCTTATAACTGGTTTACTAATTATACCAACTGCAATGGCTCGTAATCTATCTGATAATCCAAGACAAATGGTAATACTATCTATTATTGGCGGTCTATTATCGGTTTTGATCGGACTGTATGCTTCTTTTGAAATAAACACTTCATCAGGACCATCAATTGTTGTAGTTGCTTTAATTTTATTTATCCTATCATTAATGAGAATCAGAAAAAAAAATTATGAATAAAAATAGTAAAAAGTTAACAAAAAACCAAAGAATTGTACTCGAGTTCGTACAAAAATCTAACAGACCCGTTAAAGCTTACTCTATTCTAAACAATGTCAATAAACGAGGAATCAAAGCCCCACCTCAAGTCTATAGAGCCCTAGAAAAGTTAATAAAAATTGGGGAAATACATAAAATTGAAAGTCAAAATGCATTTGTTGCTTGCAATTCAAAATGTGTGGAACCGCACGGAACAATTTTTTCAATTTGTAAAAGCTGTGATCAAATAGATGAGATAAGTGATAAAAAACTTTATAAATATTTGTCTGAAGTAAGAGATATGAATGGTCTTAAATTAAGTGGATATAATTTAGAGTTATTCGGTACTTGTAAGACATGTGAACAAAAACATCTTCAAAATACGAATCAATAGATTATACAATGTTATAAAATAACATTTTTCTAGACACACAAAATTTTTTTCAATAAAATTTTTTAAATTAAAAAGGGAGCATGGATGAAAAAAAATATTTACTATTCGCTACTAATATCTGCAATGGTATCAGTTTCGGCGGCTGAAGAAACAAGACAAGTTGATAAACATGAGCATGGTGTTGGTGAATTAAATATTGCTATTGAAGGAAATGCCATAGATTTTGAATTTTTTATTCCTGGAGCTGATATTGTAGGTTTTGAATATGAAGCTAAAACTGAGTCTGATATTGCTCTTGTAAATGCAGCTTTAGAAAAATTTGAAAATTTTGATAATATTTTTAGTCTTCCCGAGTCCTCAAATTGTAATTTAGTAAATTCTGAAATTGGGATCAATCAAGACGATGACCATGATGAGCACGATGACCATGATGAGCACGATGACCATGATGAGCATGATGACCATGATGAGCATGATGAGCATGATGAAGAAGCTCATAACGAGTTTGTTGTACACTACTCATTTAATTGCGGAAATATAAAAGAAATTGACAGAATTAGCTTTCCATATTTTACTACTTTTCCAAACTCTGGAGAACTTGAGGTACAATTCGTATCAGAGATTGGTTCGACAAGTTTTGAAGTGGAGGGAGATGAGCCTTTCATAGACTTAAAAGGAAAAATCTAATTGGATGAAAGTATAATTAAAATTGATTCAGTAAGATTTTATTGGTCAAAAAAAAGTAATTTCAAGATATTTGTTCCAAACCTAGAAATTAAAAAAGGTGAAAAAGTTCTCTTATTGGGAGAAAGCGGCTCAGGCAAAACCACACTCCTTTCCCTAATGTGTGGTTTTCTTAATCCATCATCTGGAAATATAAGTATTAACGGTAACACTATTAACCAACTTTCATCTAAAACTAGGGATGAGTATCGTGCTGATAATATAGGAATTATTTTCCAACAATTTAACTTGCTGCCTTATGCGAATGTTGTTGATAATGTTTTACTACCTTTATATTTTTCAAAAGTAAGATCAAACAACGTTTCAAACAAAAAAGAAAAGGTAATTGAACTTTTTAAACAATTGAGATTACCAGATGATATTGCACAATTTAGGGCAAGTAGTTTAAGTATGGGTCAGCAACAAAGAGTGGCAGTGGCTCGGGCACTAATTGGGAACCCATCGCTGATCATTGCTGACGAACCAACTTCCTCACTTGATGCAGATGCGCAAAAGATTTTTTTAAATTTGATGTTTGAACAAATTTCAGAGAATAACTCTACGTTATTGATGGTTTCACATGATAGATCGCTCTCTAATCAATTTGATCGATTAATTGACATAAACGAAATACTCATAAGGGAAGATAAGTCATGTTATTAAAACTTTCGTTCAGCTCTCTTTATGCGCGCTTAGTTACTGTGGGTATGACAATTCTTGCAATTTCAGTATCCCTTATGCTTTATATGAGTGTAGAAAAGTTAAGAACTTCAGCATATACAAGTTTTACCGATACAATCTCACAGACTGATTTAATTGTTGGCGCAAGAGCTAGTTCAGTGCAACTGTTGTTATATTCAGTTTTTAGAATTGGAAACGCTACGAATAATATAACATGGGAGAGTTATTTAGACTTAGTGAGTAAAGAAGAAGTTGATTGGACAGTTCCAATTTCGTTGGGAGATAGCCATAAGGGATTTAGAGTAATGGGTACCAACAAAGAATTTTTTTCTCGATATAAATATAGAGGTAGTCAGTCTGTAAGTATTGATAAAGGTTATTTATTTGAGGATCTATACGACGTCGTTTTGGGTGCTGGGGTTGCTGAAAAACTAGGATATAAAATCGGTACTTCACTTGTAGTTTCCCATGGATTACAGTCTTTTTCAGATCACGATGATCAACCTTTTAGAGTATCAGGGATACTTAAAAAGACAGGAACACCTGTAGATAATACTGTAATCGTCAGCCTGGCTGCTATTGAAGCAATTCATGTTGATTGGTCAACTGGAGCTAAAATACCAGGACAACTAACACCTATTGATGAGATACGCGAAATGGATCTAACTCCTAAAAATATCACTGCTGCACTAGTAGGTGTTAAATCAAAATTAACTATCTTTCAACTTCAGCGCTGGATCAATGAGTATCCTGAAGAAGCGATGACTGCAATTCTTCCTGGCGCTGCGCTGCAGGAGCTATGGCGAGTAGTTGGAGTGATTGAAAACTTATTATTAGGGATATCGGTGGTTGTAATATTCACAACACTCGTTGGTATGGCAGCGATTATGTTTTCAAGTTTAAGTGAGAGAAGAAGAGAAATGGCGATCTGGAGAGCTATGGGTGCATCTCCTTTCACAGTGATTGGTTTATTAATGCTTGAAGCAATATTTATTTCAATTCTAAGTATTACATTCAGTGTAGTATTATTATTTTGTGTGTTAAATTTATTACAACCATGGATTGATTACAATTATGGCATCTTAGTAAACATTGAAATGTTAGCTATAAAAGATATGTATGTTTTTGCTGTGTTTATCATTGCCTCAATAACAGTCAGTTTATTACCAGCAATAAGAGCTTACTGGTTTTCTATTAATGATGGTATGACGATTAAATTATGATTAAAAAATTAAAAATCTTATTAATTATTTTTATTTTTATTCCGCTTTCTGCTTACTCAGCGCCAATAGAAATAGACTGGGATGACCTAATACCATGGACATCTGTTTTTAGCCCCGGCGAGGTAAAGTTTAATAAAAATCTCGAAGATAAGGAAGTTAAGATCCCTGGATATGTTTTGCCATTGGATATGTACGGCCGAGGTATTAACACCTTTTTGTTAGTTCCATACATTGGAGCATGCATTCATGTCCCTCCACCAGCGCCTAATCAAATCGTTTATGTGGAAGCGGAGAATCCTTGGGAAGGTCTAGCCTGGTGGGAACCTGTTTACGTAACTGGAAAAATTAAAATTGAAAATCAAAATATTGAAGACCTTGCAATCGTAGGCTATGAATTAGCTGCGAACAATATCGAATATTATCGTGGTGAAACAGGGGTTCACGGATTCTTTGATTGGTAGGATTTTACGAGTCTATTTACTTATCCTTAAAGTACTCAATTATATCTGATTTATAATCAAGAGGTGGGAACCTTCCAATAATATTTGATTGATAGTTCCTTGGCCTATCTCTTCTTCTGAGAAACCCATCTTTAGCTTTTGTATACGATGATACTAACTTTTTTAGAGATGAAATATATAATGGTTTTTTTGGGTCTATATCTCCAAAAACGTAAGTAAAACGCTTATCGGCAGACAGAGAGATTGCACAAGACCGCTTGCAGCAACTCATACAATTTACACCTCTGATGATAACGTCATCTTGTCTTTTGAAACTGTTCACAATTTTTTTTGCAAAGCGCTCGCCTCCTCGAGAATTATATTTTTCTTCTCGTCCATCTCTACAAGTTAAACAGATCGATAAAACAGGTTTAGTGTTGCTCATAAATTGCTAAATTTAATGTTATAATATAACAACTTGTATAATGCTTTTTTTTTAATTACAAGGTATGTTTAAAAAAAACTAATTTTGTAAAATATGGAAAATAGTTCATCGCAAGTACCAGTCACTGTATTAACAGGTTTTTTAGGAGCAGGTAAAACTACTTTATTAAATCGTATTTTAACTGAGCAACACGGTCGTCGTTATGCTGTAATTGTTAATGAGTTTGGTGAGCAAGGAATAGACAATGATCTCGTAGTTGATGCTGATGAAGAAGTTTTTGAAATGAACAATGGATGTATTTGTTGCACAGTTAGGGGTGATTTAATACGTATACTTGGAGGTCTGATGAAGCGTGCAGATCAGCTGGATGCAATAATTGTAGAGACAACTGGACTTGCTGACCCTGCACCTGTAGCTCAAACATTTTTTGTCGATCAAGATGTTGCAGACCGAACTAAATTAGACGCTATTGTCACTGTCGCAGATGCTGTCCACCTTAGCACTCAACTTGGAGAACATCATGAGGCAGAAGAGCAGATCGCTTTTGCAGATGTAGTACTGCTCAATAAGATTGATTTAGTTGATCAAAGTCAGATTACCGGCGTTAAGGATCGTATTAGAAAAATTAATCCTTATACAAAAATTATTGAAACAAATAGATGCGCTGCACCTCTTGAAGAAATTCTTGGTCTTAATGCTTTTAGTCTTGATCGCGTCTTAGAGGTTGAACCTGATTTTTTGGACTCTGATCATGATCATGAACATGATGACGATGTAACCAGTGTTTCTTTTGTTTCTGACACTCCGCTTGACTTAGAAAAATTTGAGAAGTGGTTTGGAAACCTATTACAGACGCATGGTCAAAATATTCTTAGGTCAAAGGGCATTCTTGATTTTAAGAATGAAAAAGATCGCTACGTATTTCAAGGAGTTCATATGCTCATGGATGCATCTCCTATGGGTCCATGGCCTGAGAAAAGTATTCGAAATTCCCGGGTTGTATTTATTGGTCGCAAATTAGAGACAATGAATTTGAAAGAGGGCTTCGAAAGTTGTAAATCAGATTAGTTCTACTTTAGATGAATAACGAATCTGTAATAAAATCCCGCTTTGAAGAAAATGGAAAGGTCTTTGAAACAGGCGCTCCTGTTACAGGTGCAGTTTCAATAGAGAATGCTGTTGCAGTTGGATTTGGAGACGGATCAATTAGGTTTTTTTGGCCAGACAATGATCCCTTAGAAGTTCAAGCTCACTCTGGCGCAATACTAAGCATAGCTTCAAGTAATGATGGGGTCATAACAGGCGGGCAAGATGGTCGTTTTTTAAAAATATCGACAAATGCTGAGGTCGAGGAAATTTACAATTTTGGAACGCGTTGGGTAGATAATGTAGCAGCATATGAAAGTATGGTTTTATGTTCATCTGGAAAAAATGTCTACATCTGGTCAGATGAAAATGATAAGCCAAAAATACTAGAGCATCAAAGTACGATAGGTGGTATCGCAATTGATCAAAATGGAAGGAGAATTGCTGTCTCATGTTATGGAGGAGTAACTTTGTGGAGATTAGAAAAAAACAAATGGAAATCATCAAAATTTGCTTGGAAAGGTTCACATGGCAAAGTTGGGTTTAGTCCAGATGGTAAGTATCTAGTGACAACAATGCAAGAAAATGAGCTTCATGCTTGGCGAATTCGAGATAAAGCAAGTTTTGCAATGTCAGGTTACCCGTCAAAAGTAAAAAGTTTTACATGGGCTGGAGACAACCCTTATCTAGTAACAGCGGGTGCAAAAGAAGCTATATGCTGGCCATTCGATGGTAAGGAAGGTCCAAAAGGACGTAAGCCCCTTTGCATTGCAAGTGGTGGTCAACAAAATGCAACTTTTGTTGAGTCATTGCCTGGGGAGAAAGCAGTTTTTGCTGGATTTCGAAATGGCATGGTTCTTCTCTCAGAATTATCAGAACATCCAAATGACGTCCTCATTCAAAATCCTACAGGATCAGAAGTATCAAATATTAGTATTTCACCCGATCGATCACATATATTAGTCGGAGACTCAAAAGGCCAAATTTTATGGTCACCTCTTTGGGAGCAGTAAAATGCAGGGTATGTTTCAGAAAAAAAAATCAAATAAAAGTGCTACTCAAAATTTAAAAAATCTAATCATAGAGAAATTTAGATTAAACGAAGATACTACTGTAAGCATTGCTGAACTAAGCTGTCATGAACCAAATTGCCCACCAAAAGAAACAATTATTACAATCCGTAAAGCTGATGGAAGCACTTCCAACTTACGAATTCACAAAGCTTTGGATCAGATACAGAGGGAAGACGTTAAGACACTAAGACATGAAAAAAATTAAATATTATTTAATATAAGTGAATTCTGCTTTTTATTCGTTTCGACATCCTAATTTGACTGCTAACAGCAATTACTCATATCTACTGTTATATACATCTTGTATTTGCGCTGGCCATTCTTGTCTTATGTAAGTGATCAGCTGCCAAACCTCTTCTTCACTTAAGCTGTCATTGCCAAGCATTTTTCCCTCATAATTAGGATCAAAACTTGGAAAGCCATATTTAATAACTTGAAACAAGTAATCTGGGGAATGATGCCACGTGTGGCCTGTGCCATTTAATGGTGGGGCTAGCCGATGTCCATCTTCATCTAGAGTATTTTGCCAACCTTCTTGACCTTGTAAATTAACCCCGTGACAAGAAGCACAATTATTTTGATAAGCGGCCATAGTTTCAGGATGAATTGGCTTTTGAGCTTGAGCAACTTCTTCTTTTCTCAATTGATTGCTAAAAGCCTGATATAGAAAAAAAGCAATAATTAATGTAACTATTATAAGCACAACTGTCCGCATAAAAATCTATTTGAAAAATTAAAAGTTTTTTTTAAAATTTCAACAAGGATTTATTTCTTGTATATTTCATCTTCAGGGATTGATCTGAAAAATTTTTAATCTTTTCGGTACCAGTACAACCGTACCGAAAGGATTTTAGCCACTAATGGAGAAAAACATCAAGCCAAGAAAACTTGTCGCGATCACAAAGCTTGATAAAAGTTTAGGGGTTCTAGAAAGTTTAAGCTTTGTGGTTGAAGGTATAATCACGAGAGTTGACTCACCGTTGTAGGATTGTCTTCTTATGTACTGAGGTTTCATCTTGGACTGCTTCATGTTCGAATAAATAATAGGAAAAAAGCAAGGCCTTAATTGGATGGAAATATGTTCAAAAAAAGATAAAAAACTATTTAAATGTAATTTTACTGATATAAGGAAACGATGCAAAATATTGTCTCGATAAAAAACTTAACAAAAATTTATGACAATGATTTTCAGGCACTTAAGAATATTAGCCTGGACATAAAAAAAAATGAAATTATTGCATTACTTGGACCAAATGGCGCTGGAAAAACAACGTTGATTAGTATTATTTGTGGAATCGTTATTCCAACATCAGGTTCAGTAACTGTAGATGATTTTGATATAATAAAAGATTACCGAAAAACTAGATCACAAATAGGTTTAGTTCCGCAAGAATTATCTTTGGAGCAGTTTGAATATGTCTTTAATAATGTTTCTTATACTCGTGGGTTATATGGCAAGGCTCCAAACCCGTCTCTAATTGAAAAAATTTTAAAAGATTTAAGTTTGTGGGATAAAAGAAACTCAAGAATTAATGAGTTATCTGGAGGTATGAAAAGGAGAGTGTTAATTGCTAAAGCGCTTTCTCATGAGCCCTCGGTTTTATTTCTAGATGAACCAAGCGCAGGTGTGGATGTTGAATTAAGACAAGAAATGTGGGAAACGATTAAAGACTTAAGAAAAAGCGGTGTTACCGTCATTCTCACTACCCACTACATAGAAGAAGCTGAAGCGATTGCTGACCGAGTTGCTGTTGTAAACAAAGGTGAACTTTTGGTTGTTGATAATACCTCAGACCTAGTACAAAGCATGGGACAAAAAACACTTTTAATTGATTTACATGATGCTGTTGAGTCGCTGCCTTTAAATTTGAAAAATTATAATCTTACTATTTTGAACGATGGATTATCTCTTAGTTATAATTATGACTCAAAAAGTAAACAAACTGGAATTACATCACTTTTACAAGATATGAAAGAAACTGGATTGAGATTGAAGGATATAAAAACAGAACAAAGCTCATTAGAAAATATTTTTGTCGAATTAGTGAGGGAAAATTAATGAATTTTTATGCTATCAGAGCTATCTATCTTCACGAAATGGATAGAATGCGAAGGACAATTGGTCAAAGTATTCTCTCGCCCGTTATCTCAACGTCTTTATATTTTATTGTTTTTGGGTCTGTTATTGGGGGCATGATTCCAGAATTAGACGGGGTGAGCTATGGTTCCTTTATTGTACCTGGCTTGCTAATGCTAACGCTTTTAACACAAAGTATATCAAACTCAGCTTTTGGAATATTTTTCCCAAAGTTTACAGGTTCAATCTATGAGGTATTAGCTGCACCAATTTCTTCACTTGAAATCATTATTGGATTTGTTGGGGCCAGTGCATCTAAATCACTTATTGTTGGTATAATCATTTTGCTCACTGCTAGTTTCTTCGTTGAACTAAAAATTCAATATCCTTTTTTAATGTTCTTCTTACTTGTTCTGACGTGCCTCACATTTAGTTTATTTGGCTTTCTTATTGGATTGTTGAGTAATAATTTTGAACAACTTCAAGTTGTACCTTTGATAATTATTACCCCATTAGTATTTTTAGGCGGAAGTCTTTACACGATTGAAATGCTGCCTGAGTTTTGGCAAAAAGTTTCATATTTTAATCCAGTTGTTTATCTTATCAATGGCATGCGTTGGTCGTTTTATGGTTCATCGGATATAAGTATTTTAATAAGTGTCATATCACTTGTTGCTTTTTTACTAACCTGTATTATTGGCGTAGCAATAGTGATTTCAAAAGGCTATGGAGTAAAAAATTAATTTTGAAAAATATAATAAAATGAAGAATATTTTCTCTGCATTTTTTTTACTAATTTTACTTACTCAAAATATATATTCTCAAGATTCCTCAGAATTAATTGATCCTGAAATTTTTGATGACACTTCAATAGAACTTGATTCTAAATTTATAACTAAATCACTTGAGGCTAAAAAAAATGGTAAACCTGTTATTGGCAAGGAATGGATGATTGTGACAGCAAATGCATATGCATCAAAAGCAGGAGCTGAGATTTTAAGTTTAGGTGGTACGGCAGCAGATGCTATGATTGCAGCTCAAGCAGTTTTGGGACTCGTTGAACCCGAGTCATCTGGTCTTGGTGGTGGCAGTTTTCTAGTTTGGTTTGATAACAAAACTAAAATGGTAACCACTTTAGATGGAAGAGAAACAGCTCCACAAAAGTCAAAAACAACACAATTTCAAAATACTGGTGGTGATCCTAAGAAGTTCTTTGATGCAGTAATTGGGGGCCTATCAGTTGGGACACCTGGAACACCTGCGTTAATGAAAGAGGCACATAATAAGTGGGGACAAATGGATTGGTCAATTTTGTTTAATGATGCTATCGAACTTGCAAAAAATGGTTTTTCTGTTTCAAAAAAATTAGAGGCATCAATCAAACGTGATGAAGATAGACTTAAAAAAGTAGAAATGACTAAAAATTATTTTTTTCCAAACGATCAAGGTCTCTTGCATAAACAGATCGTTGTAAACAATAGTTATGCTCAAACACTACAAACTATTGCGCATGAAGGTCTTGACGATTTCTATGTCGGAAATATTGCAAATGATATTATTAGTACAGTTCAAGATTATAAGATTAATCCTGGATTTCTAAGTAAAACTGATCTTAAAAACTATAGAGTTATCGAGAGAAAGCCTGCATGTGTAATGTATAAAAATTACGAAGTTTGTGGCATGGGGCCTCCATCCTCGGGTGGAGTAGCTGTTGGTCAGACTTTAAAATTGGTTGAGCAATTTGATTTAAAATCTCTTGGATATGAAAACCCATTATCATGGCAATTGATCGGAGATGCAAGTCGTCTAGCTTTTGCTGATCGAGATAGATACCTTGCTGATAGTGATTTTGTTAATGTACCAGTTGCAGGCTTACTTGATGATGAATACTTAAGATTAAGATCAAATAAAATTAAAGTGGGCTCAAGAACAGAAAAAATTGAGCCTGGTAATCCGTCAGACAGTGTTGCACATGATTACAGTGATGATAATTCTCTAGAACTAAATTCAACAACACATATTTCAATATATGATAAATATGGAAATGCTCTATCGATGACGTCTTCAATTGAAAACGCGTTTGGTTCCAGACTATTCACTAAAAGTGGTTTCTTGCTAAACAATCAACTTACTGATTTTTCATTTAAGCACAAAATTGATGGAAAATTAGTTTCAAACAGATTAGAGCCAGGCAAGCGTCCTAGGTCCTCAATGTCGCCTACCATCGTACTTCAGAATGGAAAGCCAATATACATAACCGGATCCCCAGGAGGTAGTAACATTATTGGGTTTGTAACAAACTCCTTAATTTCTCTTATAGAGTGGGATATGAATGTACAACAGTCAGTTTCTTTCCCACATGCCATTAATCGATGGGGTAAATACGAAATTGAAGAGTCACAGGATGCTTTAAGACTTGAAGAAAGTTTGTCAGCTATGGGATATGATACAACAATAAAAAGATATTTTTCAGGATTAAATACAATTTATATTGGAGATAATTTGGAGGGTGGATCTGATCCACGTCGCGAGGGAATAGCATTAGGTGACCTATAGCTAAACTAAAACACATTTAGCCCCTATCGCTTAATAGTAGTGTAATATGCCAACTTTTATAGTATCTGCATACGCAGTAATACTAAAAAAGAAAAATGACATAACAACTAAAATTTTCTTGATCATTATTCGTCCTTTCATTTTTTTAACTGCTAAATATTTTCTTAAAAAAATTAAGGATACAAATCTTTACACTTGCCAAAATGACATCCTCAAAAAAAAATTTAAATATAATTTTTATATTACAAAATAGTATCTTTAATTTTAATGATAAAAATAAATGACAATTATTTGTCAACTTGAAATTAAAACACTATGATAATTTCATGAAAGTAAATCTTCAGAAATCTTTAGGTACAATTGATGTAGAGTTTATAAATAATGATATTAAAAAATTGTATCAGCAAGGGTGTCTTAAAGCCTTACTGCCCCAATCCTACTCTAATTTGTCTCAACTTGTATTAATCAATACTTCTGGAGGTGTAACGAGTGGAGATAAGTTTAATACCAATATAGACTTACACAATACACATATGCTCACTACAAGTCAGGCTGCTGAGAAGGTATATAGTGGATATGGAGACGCGGCTGAACTTAAATATACCATCAACATTGATAACAGTGCTCTTTTTTGGATACCAAATGAAACAATCCTCTTTGATAATTGTAACCTAAGACGTCAAATTGATATCCATCTTTTAAATAATTCAAATTTATTTTTTTGTGAAACAGTTGTTTATGGAAGATCAGCAATGAATGAAACGATTGAAAAAGGTTACTACTATGATCGATGGAAAATATTTAATGATAATAAAATTGCTCACCTTGAAATCAATGGCTTTGAAGATAATATAAAAAGAATGCGGGAAAATAAATTTATGCTTAATGATAATATTGCAGTTAACACAATAATAATACTCGGTTCAGAGATGAATAAATTTTATACTGTATTGAAGGATAATATACATGATGAAAAAAGTGTAACTACTGGTATTTCAGAATGGGATGGTAAGATAGTAATAAGGAGTATTTCATCCAATAACTATTATTTAAAAAAATTTACAAAAAATATCGTATCAATCATGATGAATGATAAAATTCCTTACATGTGGGGTGCTGCATGAAGCTTTCTCCAAGAGAAATTGATAAAATGATGGTCAGCATAGCTGCAATAGTCGCTCGAAAGAGGTTAGATCGTGGTATAAAACTAAATTACCCTGAAGCCGTATCAATTATTTCTGATTATGTTGTTGAAGGTGCAAGGGACGGCAAATCTGTAGCTGAACTAATGGAAAGTGCAGCACATGTATTAAAAAAGGATGACTGTATGGACGGAGTTGCTGAAATGATTGCCGAAGTGCAGACAGAAGCAACTTTTCCGGATGGAACAAAGTTAGTCACGGTGCATAAACCCATAAGGTAAGAATTATATGATTCCAGGAGAAATAATTACAAGTGACAGTGATATAATTTTAAATAAAGATTTAGTGAGTTTGACAATGAAAGTCTCCAATACTGGTGATCGGCCAATTCAAGTCGGCAGCCACTATCACTTTGGCGAAGCAAATGAAAGTCTTGAATTCGATAGAAAAAAAGCCATAGGTATGAGACTAAACATTTCATCTGGAACCGCAGTAAGGTTTGAACCAGGGCAAACAAGAGATGTTGAACTTATTGAAATACAGGGACTAAAAAAGTTATTTGGATTTAATAAAAAAGTCATGGGAAAAATTAAATGAAAAAAATTCCAAGAGAATCTTATGCAGCTATGTATGGCCCCACAACAGGGGATAAAGTAAGGTTAGCTGATACTGAACTTTTCATAGAGGTTGAAAAAGACCTCACAGTCTATGGTGAGGAAGTCAAGTTTGGTGGTGGCAAAGTTATTCGCGATGGCATGGGACAATCTCAGGTTTCAAGAAGTGATGGCGCAGTAGATACAGTTATTACTAATGCTCTAATACTAGATGTCACAGGGATATTTAAAGCAGATATTGGACTAAAGAACGGAAATATTGACCATATTGGAAAAGCTGGTAACCCTGATACACAGCCTGGTGTGGATATTATAATTGGTCCAGGTACTGAAGTTATTGCAGGTGAAGGTAAAATTGTAACGGCGGGCGGCTTTGATAGTCATATACATTTCATATGTCCTCAGCAAATTGATGACGCCTTACATTCTGGCATTACGACGATGCTGGGTGGAGGTACTGGACCAGCACATGGAACATTAGCAACTACTTGCACACCTGGGCCATGGCACATAGGCAGGATGCTTCAATCATCTGATGCTTTCTCGATGAATTTAGCTTATGCAGGCAAAGGAAATTCTTCGATGCCTTCTGGTTTAGAGGAACAAGTTCTTGGTGGAGCAGCTGCTCTCAAACTTCACGAGGACTGGGGCTCTACTCCTGGTGCAATTGATAATTGTTTAAATGTTGCTGATAAATTCGACGTTCAGGTCATGATACATACTGATACACTCAATGAAAGTGGCTTTGTGGAAAATACAATCAATGCAATTAATAAAAGAACCATTCATACATTTCATACTGAAGGTGCTGGTGGTGGACACGCGCCTGATATAATAAAAATTTGTGGTGAACCGTATGTTTTGCCATCCTCAACTAATCCAACACGACCATTTACTGTTAACACTGTTGAAGAGCACTTAGATATGCTGATGGTTTGCCATCACCTTGATAAATCAATACCTGAAGACGTAGCATTTGCTGAGAGTAGAATACGCAGAGAGACAATGGCTGCTGAGGACATACTGCACGATATGGGTGCTTTCTCAATCATCGCATCTGATAGTCAAGCTATGGGACGCGTTGGTGAGGTTATTATTAGAACATGGCAAACAGCTCATAAAATGAAAGTGCAACGAGGAAGACTATCTGAAGAGCAAGGTGATAATGATAATTTAAGAGTTAAACGTTACCTTGCAAAATATACAATAAACCCATCAATTGCTCATGGAATCTCTTCTTATGTTGGCAGTCTCGAAAAAAATAAAAGAGCCGATATCGTTATCTGGGATCCAGCTTTCTTTGGTGTTAAGCCTGAGATTGTAATAATGGGTGGGAGTATTGCCTGCGCTCAAATGGGCGATCCAAACGCATCGATTCCAACTCCCCAACCTGTATATACCCGCCCAATGTTTGGAAGTTATGGAAGATCGCTTGAAAACTCATCGGTAACTTTTGTCAGCAAGAGTTCTCTGGAGGCAGGCAGCCTTAATCATCTCAATATACAAAAAAGTATGCTGCCGGTAAGTAATACAAGGTCAATTTCAAAAAAAGATATGGTTTTAAATGATGTTTGTCCAACTATAGATGTAAATCCTGAAACATATGAGGTTAGAGCAAATGGTGAAATTATAACATGTGAACCAGCGGAAGAACTGCCGATGGCACAAAGATATTTTATGTACTGACTTATGGAAATTTGTAATTCAATATTAAGTAACTGTGATTCCTCTGAAGAGGTTGATACAATTTCGCTATCTTATGAGGAGAGATTCATGCGACGCAAAAAATTAGTTTCTGACAAAGGTCATGAATTTCTTGTTGATCTTGAAGAGATGAGATCAGTCGTGAGTAATCAAGCGTTCAAACTTGAGAGTGGAAAATTAATTACTATAAAATCAAAAAAAGAAAACTTAATTGAGATCAAGTCAGAAGATTTAAATAAATTAATATGGCATATTGGGAATAGACATATCCCCTGTCAGATTGAGGCTACAAGAATTCTAATACAAAGTGACCATATAATTGAGAATATGGTGAGAAGACTTGGGGGGCAGACAAAATCTGTGATTGAACAATTTAATCCTGAAGGAGGGGCTTACGGTATGGGAAGAACGCATGGTCACAAACATTAAAAGTAAAAACTTATTAGATTTAAAATCTCATCAAATTTTACATCTTTGGTTTTCGTCTTCATTTCCTATTGGTTCATACGCATATTCGCATGGTCTTGAGGGTATAATTGATGATAAGCTTATCAAAAATAAAAATGACGTATTAGAATTTATCAAGAGTATTCTCTATGAAGGAACATGCAGAAATGAGTATATCTTTATCAAGGCTGTCTATGGCGGAATTGATATAAATGATTTAGTACTTGCAAACTGCGCATCCAAGGAACGTCAACTTGAAACACTTAAAATGGGAGATGCATTCAGAAAAATTATGTCAGAAAGTTGGGGCTATACAATAGATAATGAGACCACTTTCCCAGTCTGTATTGCTCAAGCAGGTATTAAATTTCATATTGCCTTTGATGATTTGGTTGATTTTTATATTCAATCATTCATCTCAAACTTAATTAATATGTGCGTTAAACATATACCTTTAAGTCAGAAAGATGGTCAAGATTGTATGGTTTCATTTCTTGGAATGATGAAAAGTTTTCATAATACGATGAGAGACTATAACTTAGACGATTTACGCAGTTCTACGTTTTATGCGGATATTTACAGTATGAAACACGAAAATCTTAAATCTAGAATTTACGTCACGTGAATAATTTTCGAGGTCCTTTAAAGATTGGTATTGGCGGCCCAGTTGGTGCAGGTAAAACAAGTCTTACTGAGGCTTTGTGCAAAAATTTATCTAAAAATATTTCAATGGCAGTTATATCAAATGATATTTATACAATAGAAGATGCCGAGTATTTAATGAGAGCTCAAGTTTTACCAATTGAGAGAATTAAAGGCGTTGAAACAGGTGGTTGCCCTCATACCGCTATTCGGGAGGATGCTTCGATCAACCTCTTAGCTGTAGAAGAAATGAAACAAAAATTTCCTGATTTACAATTGCTATTAATTGAGTCAGGTGGAGATAATTTGGCCGCAACGTTTAGTCCAGAGTTAGTAGATTTATCAATCTATGTAATTGATGTTGGAATGGGAGGTGATATTCCTCGCAAAGGTGGGCCAGCAATAAGAAAATCTGATTTACTAATCATCAATAAAACCGATTTAGCAAATCACGTAAATGTTGATTTGGATCAAATGAAATTAGATGTTGAAACTGCCCGATCAGGCATGCCTTATATTTTTTGTGAAATGAAGAATAATAAAGGTATAGAAAATGTTGCTGAGTTTCTCAAAACTGAGGGCGGCCTTGAAATAAACTAAAATCCACTTTCCTGAATGAGTATTTGAGGTAGTAGCATTAAATATGTTTTGTAAGGTGTTCATGTATGTATGTATATCAATGGCTTAAATCATATCCAATCATGAAAAAACTGTGTTATACTGCAGAAAAGCTAGGAATTGCAGTCTGTGTAACTGCTACATTATTGCTACACAGAAAATAATTCAACATTGTATAAACGATATTACTATTTGTTATCAATGCTTTGCCCCTATCGCTTAATAGTAAAGCAGGTCATTGGTAATGATCAGCCGCTGGAGCGTAACCAGCTAGGGGCACCACTAAAATCCACTTTCTCTAATTAATGTTGATGAAACCAAATTAAATAGATTTTGAAAAATATTATAGTTTTCAGTTTGAATTTTTACTTTACCTGCTGTTTGCCATTGAACAGTCTCAACTTCTGTACTTGTAGAAAAATTCAATTGGTATAAAGCTTCTTCTGGTCGATAAACAACTTTTCCATCTCTCTTAACTTCGCGTGATGCAATTGATCCACCAAAAGTAGATACTAATGATAAGTAAGGAAGTTCTTCTGTCGATGTATTATTTTGTGAAACCAAGACAACTTCTGATTCATCAAACTCATTATTTTTTGGTACAAAATAACCGCTTGTATTACCTTCAAGTTTGTCCAAGTCATTCTCACTTATAAATGCAACAACTTTAGTGTCATTGAATTGAACAATAGAAAATAATTTTTCTTTTATATTCACCCATTGTCCATTATTTAAATACTTAAGGTCTTTTATTACCCCACTCATTGGTGCATAAATTGATAGATTTTTATTTTCTTCTTTAAGACTTTTAAGAATTTCAAATTCTACTTTTAATTGGTTTTCTAATACCATGAGGTTACTCATATCAACCTCTGATCCAATTCGACGATCTAGTTTTAGTTGTATCATCTTTACGCGCTCAATTGCTTTATCAACTTTATTTGATAAAGACGGACTCATCATTGTGATTAATAAGTCACCCTTTTCGACTTGTTGATCTGAGATAACAAAAATCTCTTTTATCTCAGAGGCTTCTGTAGGATATATATCGACCACTTCACCTCGATCAATCACTGCAGGAAGACTGAGTGAACTTCGCCATGGTACTAACATTGCAGCCAAAAAAACTGAAAAAATGAAAATTGATCTCAAAGAAGTCCAATTAAAACGCATGTACCTTCTGAGTCCCCACCACTGTTTAATTTCTCTCCAAATTGGTAGTAAAATGAACCAGACAATCTCAATAATGAACAGAATGATGCCAAGAATTTTAAATGTTAAATAATAGACCAATAAGGCAATTCCAATAAATATGAAGAAGCGATATATCCATGTCATCCATGCGTAAATGATAAAAGTCCACCGTCTTTGACTCATGAGTTGTTCTGGTGGTTGGAATTTGAATCCAAAGATCCATTCTCTAATCTGCCATCGACCTAGAGCAAATGAGCGCGGTTGAAGATTTTCCGCTTTAAGAAAATCTGAGAGCACATAGTATCCGTCAAATCTCATAAACGGACTAATATTAATAAGAAGTGATGATATCCAGCTTGAAGTTGCAATAAAAAATGAGGCACTTTTTATAACACCTTCAGGGCTTACAGCCCAAACAAATGTAGCAAGCAGGGCAAGATGCAATTCAGTCAGCATGCCTGCAAAATTAATCAGTAAGCGTTTTCTATGATCAGTTAATTTATAAGCATCGGTTGTATCTGTGTACAAGAAGGGGAAAAAAACCAGCATTGCAAGACCAATTGAAGAAACTTTGCATTTATAATAAGTGGCAACATATGCGTGCCCAAGTTCGTGCAAGGCCTTTACAAAAACAATCGTTATACCAAACAAAATCAATCCATTAACATTAAAGAAATAAGAAAATGTTGTTAAAAATGTTTCATAGTTTTGGATTGTTAAAAAAATACCAATGATCCCCAGAGTATAGATTATGAGTCTGCTGGTTTGCGATCCAAGAAACAATGCAAAAGGTAAACTGTTTTCAAGACCATTTCCTGGTTTGAATAATGGGATTTTAAAGAACAAATAATTATGAATAATTTTTAACAGCCAATGCTTATTAAGTTTCTCTTTTTGAACAACTAAAGATTTAACTTCATCACCTGTTTTTTTAATACTTAAATTATTGAGATTTAGAAAATTGATAAATTCTTCAATTTCTTCTTGTGTAATAGACAGATTGCTTTTTTTAATTTTTTCAATAAATTCTGTTGTCTCAATTCCACTTGACCAATTTTTAAGAAGATCAAATGCTTTTTTGTTTATTGAAAAGTATTTATTTCTTAGTGAGTCATAAAGAAGCCACGACGCTGAACCGTCCTCTTTCTTTGGTCCCTCACTGAGTTTCAGATCTTGTCGGATAGACGGTACAATCATTTATATTCCTATAAACTGTCTGCTGATATTAATTGGAACTCTGAAGATATAGTAAAAAAGAGATGTCCGATCTCCGTAAATTTTTGCTGATCCTCGTAATCCAATACGCGGCGGCTCAATATTATCCTCGAGGCTAGCGTGTATTTTATAAGCAAGAATATTTTCAGCTGTTAATTCAGGTTTGTAAGATGTTCTTATTATTTTTCCTTCAATTGAGTTGAGTGGGCTGCTGTCCAAAAACACCTTCACTCTTGCTGATTTTTCAATAAAAAGTGAGTCTTTTGTCGGTAGGTAGATTAAGAACTCAATATCATTTGAATTGGCAATTGTTAATATCTTTTCACCTATATTTACAGGACGACCTTGCCAATCAATAAAATCTTCAACAACAGCAACTCCCGAAACCTCCGCTTTTATGACAGAATATTTTAATTGTTCCTCGGCATAAGCAACTTGCTTTTTCTTCAATGCAACTTCAGTTGATAGCTCAACGAGCTTTGCTTTTGCCTCATCGTTTGTAAATGAGGATTGTTTAGCCCTGAGTAATTCTGCTTCAGCGACTTCTAATTCTTGTAAGTTTATTTCGTATTGAGATTTAAAATTGAGATCATCTAATTTAATGAGCTCCATGCCAACATCAACGGCTTCATTTGTGTTAACTAATACTTTTTTCACTACACCATTAACTGGTGATGTAACTACTGATGGATTTTTAGCAATAACCTCAACTGGAGCTACTGCGGATATATTAATTGGTATAAACATTGCAAGTGCGATTGCTGATAATATTAACCACTTTAGCCAACCTGAAAAAATTCTACCAAAAAAGGATAAAATCGATCCTTGAGATAAAAATAAATCCAATGCATGACTGAATGTTTCAGCAATGTGTTGCAGAAGCTCTTTTTCTGTATTTGAAACTTTGACAGATCGTACAACAACTAGAGAACCTAAATCACCCTTTGTTCTTGAAATTAATGGAACAACCATTAACTCATTTGGAAAATTTTCAGGTAAGTCTAAATTTGTATCATCTTCTCTTAAATCACTAATTGAAACTTCTGAAAAGAATCCCGTTTCAACCTTCTTTTTATTTATTAATCTTTCTACAAAATTTACTGTCGGCGCAGTTCTATCAACAACTGAAATATCTGAAATTGTTTGGACTTTCTGTCGACCTGTTGCAGATTTAGTAAGAAAAAATAAAAAATTGTAATCCACAACACTTCTTAACTCATTTGCACAAACGAATCCGAGTTCGGATATGTTTTCTGCAGTCCGAAATTTTTTCTCAAGAGTAATTAATCTTGCTATTTTTATTGAAGTATTGTCATTCAAAACGTTGCTGTCCCACTCATACCTGGCAGTAATGTATCATAATTTTCATCAAATTTTGCAGTTATGTCGATTGTTTGACTAACAGGATCAATATCAACGCCAATAGTATAAATTTTGGCACTATATGTTAGACCGTTTTCATCAATGCTGATTTTCATGGGATATCCCTCATCGATCCAAGCCAACCACTTGCTTGAAACAATCAATTTTGCCTCAAGAATGCCTGAACCAATGATTTCAACTAATGGCTGCTGCCTTTCAATACTCTCAAACTCATTTACAAACACTTTGGATACTTTGCCATCGTAAGGGGCTTTAATTATGCATCGATCTGTATTGAGTTTAGCAATCTGAAATTCAGCTTCTGCACGCTTTACATCGATTTCTGATAACTGAACTTCATACTCACCAATGGATCTCATTAATGCTAAGTCTTGATTGCTCTTTAGAGTTACTCTCGCACTCTCTAATTGTGCTTCAACAACTTTTCTTTGTTCTTCAAAAAATGAACAGTCAAACTTAATTAAAATATCAGACTCTTTAAATTCAGATCCTTCATCAATTGGAATTGAGTCAACTTTTGCAGCAAGTTCACTTGAGAGTGTTGCCTCTTGGGTTGCAGTTACTAAGACACGGGTGGAATATTCTTCTGCTGACAAATTATAAGGAAATAATATGCAGCACGCTATTACCGCAAATGTTACAATTTTGTTCATAAAGGTAATTATTAACTTACTAGAGATACAATCTTTTCGCCATAGCTATCTGCTGCTTTAGCATGAAGCTTTAATTGTTCATCAAGTGGAATGAAAGAGATTTCATCGTTTGTTGCAGAATTTTCACCATCTGTCTCAGTTTCAGTTACTTCATTAAGATCAATCTCAACTTCAATTACTCTTTCTTTTCCATCTTCGTCTTCAGCAATAATTTTTAATTCAAGAACTTGAAGGCTTTCAGTTAAGAATGCTGGAGCTGCTGAGCCTGTTCTACCTTTTGAGGGGTCAGCTGCAATTTTTCCTGTTTCAGGATCAATTGTAATCCAGTCTGGAAGTGCGCCGCCACCTTTGAGTTCTGCTTTATACATTTTCACATCTGACTGTTTATCGTCAATTACATCAACTGTAAATTGACCTGCATCCATTTGAAGACTGCTTAGCTTCATAGTGCCTTCAAAATCTGTTTGAGCATTCAAATTATTATTTGCTGCGTTATTAGATGAATTGTTGTTCTCCCTAATCAGGTTTACATTTGCATCATTATCAACAACTACCCTTGCCTGATCAATGGCTCCACGTGCGAAGTCTTGGTCTCCTTTAATTTTTGCTTTGTCTAGTACAATATTTATATCTCTTGTATTTCCATCCTTATCAAGTGCTACCAACTGAACCTCAACTGCTTCAACACCTTCAGGCATGTCGGCTGTTGTTTCTCCTGTTTCAGGATTGACTCTGATCCATTCTGGTAAAGCTTCACCATTAGAGAGCTGACCTGAATATAACTCCACATTTTTTTGATTATCATCATTTAATTTCAAACCAACTTTTAAATCTGACTCTGAGTCCCCCGAAACTTCATTCACAACAGCATCCATCAATCTCAAACCACCATTAAATTTTAACGGTTTTGATAGAGACGCGGTGTCAGCAATTGAAACTGTATCAAGATTGAAACCATCATCGCCAGGTAGTGATGCTCCATCATTAATTACATCATTGATGGCCGCCAAAAACTCTTTCTTTGGTTTGACGACAACTGGATCAAAAGCAGGTCTCTGTTCATCAGAAGTCTCTTTTTCGGCCGTATAACCAGGAGCGGTTCGGACATCAATTGTGAAAGTATAATCTGTAGATAGTCCAGCTCCATCTATTGCTCTGATAGTAATAGTATATAATCCAGGTTCACTAAGACTTCCCGTCAACTTGTTTTGTTTTAGTCTTAAACCATCGGGTAGACTTGTTTCTTCGTCAGTTTCTGTATCAATTATTTTATATTCAGAAATATCAAATATACCTGTGTCTGGATCATCAAATATTTGTCTGTATTTGATGTTAATCTTTTGACCAGTAAATATTGGTGAGAGATCTAAGGGGTACACAACTTCAGGAGGGTCATTCTTACCTGTTACAGTAATTGCAATTTGTGCTTCAACAGAAGACTCCCCATCAGAAGCTTGATATGTAAAAAACTCTGTAGCTGTTTCACCAGGATTAAGTGGCCCAGCATTATTTGCTTTATACGTGTAACTACCATCAGAATTCATGGTTAAATCACCATAAATTCCAGATAGAGGTTCTCCAATTGTGCCGCTTGTACCTGTGTTGCCTTTGCCCTCTTTCCCAGTTCTGAACGAACTAACTGATAAGGTATCACCATCAGGATCCGTATCATTAATTAACACGCCTTGCGTTGCATCTTTCTCAGTTTGCGCCCCTGCATCAATTTCTAATGTATCATCTATTGGAATAGGTGGATCACTGATACCCTCAACAGTTATTGAAATAACACCAATATCTGTCCTGGTTCCATCAGTAACTGTATAATTGAAATGATCTACTGCACTATCTCCTCGTTTAAGTGAGTTGGCTGCGTCCTGATCCGCAACATACGTATAACTACCATCAGCATTTAAAGTCAAAGTACCGAAGGTACCCACAAGAGCATTTCCAACAGAAGCGGCACCTCCTTTACCTCCACCCTCAGTTTGGCCTACACGCACTTCAGAAATAGTTAAGGTTTCACCATCTGCATCTGTATCATCGGCATTAATAGCTAAATCTGTGCCAGTAGCACGAGAAACTGTTGCATCACGTTTGACTGTGTCTGTATCATCTACAGCAACTGGATCATTATCATTGATACCTGTCACAGTGAACGTTAGTTGTCCGGTTGACGTTTCAGTGCCATCACTTACTGTGTATGTAAATATATCTGTTCCTGTTTGATTTGTTACCAATTGATCTGATTTATCTTGATCCGCAACGTAGGTATAGGAACCATCTGCATTAACAGTAAGAGTTCCAAATTCACCCGTAAGTGCAACACCAACTGTACCGTCAGTTCCAGTTCCATCCTTTGGACCAGTTCTGATATCAGTAATTGTAAAGTTTCCGCTTGTATCATCACCATCAACATCAGTATCATCGTGATCGAGTTCTTGGTCGTCACTGATTAATCTTGTAACCGTTGCATCCTCGTTAACGCTATCTGTATCATCAACAGCAACGATTGCATCGTTAGCTCCATTTATTGTAAATGTAAGCGTTGCGGTAGATGAGTTTTTGTCATCATCATCCTTTACAGTATAAGTAAATACTTCGGTAACAGTATCACCACCATCTAATGCTTCTGCAGCGGCTGTGTTTGGTGTGTATGTGTAACTTCCATCAGCTGCAATAGTCAAAGTACCATACGTCCCTAAAACACCTTGACCAGCAGTGCCTGTATTACCCGTACCACCTGACTCAATATTTGTAACGGCGAGACTTTCCGTATCTCCACCAGAGTCATTTGTTAATACTCCACCTGCCTCATTGACTGTTAATGTCTGACTTTCAGTTGCTGTAGCTGTATCTGCTGAACCAACAGGTCCCTTACCGGTTACCGTGATAGTCAGAGTTGCCGTAGCAGTAGCCCCCTCATTATCTGTGACTGTATAAGTGAATACATCATTTGCCGTTGCGTTATGTGCCAGTGCATCAGCAGCTGCTTTATCAGCAGTATACGAATAACTGCCATCAGAATTGAGGGTCAGAGTACCATAAGTGCCATCAGTTGATCCACCAACTGAACCTGCTGATGCTCCAGTAATTCCTGTCACCGTCATACTTGAACCCGTGTCAACATCACTATCGTTTGAAAGTACTCCTGCTCCAGCATTTTTTGTTGCTGTAGCATCTTCATCAACTGCATTTATATCATTGCTTGCGCTTGGAGCATCATTTACTCCTAAAATAGTGATGGTTATGGTCGCAGTATCCGTTCCACCATTGCCATCACTGACTGTATAAGTAAATACATCAGTTGCTGTTGCATCTTTTGCTATCGAGTTTGCGTTGTTTGCATTGTAGGTGTAATTACCGGTGCTTTGAATTGTTAACGTTCCGTAAGTTCCTGTCGCAGCGCCACCGACAGATCCTCCTGAAATAGCTGAAACTGTAAGTGTGTGTCCATCTACATCTGTATCATTATTTAAAACGTCCCCTGTATTATCTCCACTTTCATTATTTTTATTACCATCGGTTCCCGAAACCCCGGTTGAGCCATCACCAACTGTTAATGTTTGGTCTTCTGTTATGTATCCTGTTGCAGGATTACCATCCACTGCTACGTCATCCGCTACTGGAGGGGTGTTATTTGAACCTGTAATTGTAATTGTAAGTGTCGCAGTATCTGTATCACCTCCACTGTGATCTCTTACTGTATATGTAAAGACATCATTTACTTGAGCACCATTTGATAAGCCTGTTGAACCGCTTTGATCAGCGACGTAAGTATAAGAACCATTGGCATTGACTGTTAATCTACCTTTTGATGTCGTAATTTCTTGACCAGGGTTATAATCATCAGAACCATGTCTGATATTAGTAATAGTAAAGCTACCTGATATATCATCACCATCAGGGTCAGTATCGTCGTGATCAAGTTCTTCATCATCACTTTCACTTCGAGTAATTGTAGATCCTGCATTTACATTATCCGTGTCAGCGGTCGCAGTAATTGGGTCATTTGCTCCAGTTACAGCAATGGTTAATGTTGCGGTGCTAGAGTTTTTGTTGTCATCGTCTTTAACTGTATACGTAAATACATCATTAACAGTTTCTCCATCATCAAGTGCATCGTTGGTTGCTTCGTAAGAATAAGTACCATTTTCGTTCATTGTAAGTGTACCGTGAGTACCAGTAGTTTCACCTCCAACCGTTCCAGATGATGCTCCAACAATTGCAGTTACAGCAAGACTTTCTTGGTCAAATGAAGCGTTATCATCGTCATTAGAAAGTACTCCATCTGTGGAAGCATTATTCTTAGCTACCGTTGCATTTTCAGCAACAGATGCCGTGTCAGCAACACCTTCAGGTCCTTTACCAGTAACTGTAATGACTAAGTTAACAGTGCTTGTTGTTCCTTCGCCATCGGTTAAGGTGTAATTAAATGTATCTGTTGCAGTTTGTCCTGCAGTGATTGCATCTGCACCAGCTTGGTCAGCAATATATGTATAAGATCCATCTGCATCTAAATTCAAGGTACCGAGAGATCCTGTAACATCTTGTCCAACGGCTGATCCATTACCTCCGACAGCAGAAACTTCTAGCGTTTCTCCAGCATCTACATCAGTATCATTGGCTAAAACACCGCTTGCAGCATTGACTGAAACTTGCGGGCCATCTTCGTTAGCTGCACCTGTGTCTGCTGATGCAACGGGATCATCATCTTGACCTTGTATTGTAATAGTCAAAGTTGCTTGAGCTTCATTAACGCCATTATCATCTTTCATTTTATAAGTGAATACATCAGTTTGACTGTTATCACCTGCGGCTAAAGCCTCTGCTGCTGCAGTATTTGCGGTGTATGTGTAACTTCCATCAGCTGCAACCGTTAAGGTACCATAGGTTCCAAGTACGCCTTGAGTAGCATTGCCACTATTACCTGTGCTGTTGGAGGAGATCTCTGTGACAATTAAATTTTCTGAGTCTTTTGTTGCATCATCATTATCATTATCGAGCACTCCGGCAGCTGCATTACGATTGAGGGAACCATTTTCAGCAACGGTGTCAGTATCATTTACAGCTCCGGGTCCTACACCTGTAATGGTAATTGCTAATTCAGCTGAGTCTGAACTTCCATTGCCGTCTGTAACTGTGTAAACAAAATAGTCAGTCTGCGTAGCGCCAGCTGCTAAATTGTCTGTTGCGGCTTGATCAGCTGCATAAGAGTATGACCCATCAGCATTAATGGTTACAGTACCGTATGTTGTTGTAAATTCGGCTCCTACAGTTTTTGATGCGCCTAGTGCTCCTGTCAATCGCCCTAATCGTATGGCTGAGATGGTAAAGTTACCAGATGTATCATCACCATCAGGATCAGTATCGTCGTGATCTAATTCAAACGTACTAGAAGTGTTTCTTGAAATGCTTCCATCCTCAAGGACAGTATCTGTATCGTTTATAGCTGTTATTGGATCATTTAAACCTGCAATAGTAATAGTGATTGTTGCGGTAGCATCATCAGTTTGATCAGTAACGGTATAAGTAAAGGTATCAGTGACTGTATCCCCAGAATCCAGAGTGTCTGCAGCATCTTTATTAGCTGAGTATGTGTAACGACCAGTTGAATAGAGCGTTAATGTACCATAAGTGCCATCAACTGGCGATCCAAGAGATCCTCCATTAATGGACTTAACAGTCAGTGGGTCGTTATCAAGATCAGTATCATTTAATAAAACATCACCAGTATGTTCACCCGATGCATCAGGTGTAGCATCATTTGCGACATCATCATTACCAACATTCAACTCGGCGTCTTCATTGATATAACCGGCATCATTATTACCTACGGGCTCGTTATTTGTTGTTGCGGCTTTTGTGACCACACGAATAAAGTCACCTTTTTCACCGTTATCAGCTGAAAGTGTTATTCTTTTATTACCATTCGAGACCTGCCACCCATCACTGCCTGACGTTAAACTTCCAGGTGCACCACCAGAGTACTCAAAATCCCTTTTACCAAGTTTCGTAGCACCACTATCAGGGTAAGCGTTATTTCCTAAAGTCACATAACCGTTCATGTATCTAGTATTATCAGGTGTCGTGAAAACACCTAAAATTTCATAAGTAAAATCAACTATACCTCGGTCACTCGATCCTCGTCGATTGATTTCGTCATTCAGATAGACCATATAAACGTTTACCGGTCCATCTGTATCTGGATCCCAACTGTTTGCGGTCACACCAACATCAAAGTTCAGTGTGCTACCTGTAGTCACATTTGCTTTTTCTTGTGTGATGAGCCACCTTTTTTGACCGTCTGGATCCTGTTGTCCATTTTTATTACCTGAGAAATTTCCACCACCTGCTTTTAAATTGGTTGCATCATGTTTTTCAAAAGCGTTTTGAATAGCAGTAACATCATTACTAAGAGAGTGATTATAATTTATAACGCTTACATTTTGAGTTTCAATAATGCCGACATGTTTCTCTAAATCCCAATCACCTCCATGACCAGTAATATCATCAGATGCAGCAATATCCGCTTGGGTTATATCTGCAAGTTGTTTAATGAAAACTTCTCCATTTTGATCAGCCGCAACGTTACAACCATAAAACAAGATATCACCTTGCTCAGTTAAACTTAAACCAATAGTTTTTAACGTATCTCTGTAAGTATCAAGTGTATCAATGTTTAAAACAGCTGTTCCAAATGCTATTTGCCCAACACTACCGTGGCCGATGATGTGCAACGCATCAATATTAGATTCGTTAGATAAAATATTTTCAATTTCAGCAAACCCGTCTTGTTCACTTTGTATGATGTGTACTTCAGTGTTGTAATCAAAACTATCAATTAAGACTTCAATATCATCCACTGCGCTGTCAATAAACACGAATTGTTTTGTTCGTGTATTTTGATTAATACTCTCACGATTTACAAATGGAAGTTTTGTATCTTGATCGGTTTTAAAATTATTTTCTTTTGTTTTTTTATCTAAATCGGTCTTATTCAAATTTGCTAAATCATCGATCGTATCAATTGCAGTAGCAACAGCAGCTCCATCGAGCATCATACGGGGTTCGAGTGCCTGAATTAGTTTTTTGGTCATGATATTTTTTATAAATAAAATTTAGTAATTTATTGATAAATATACCTTTTCTATATACAGCAGTAATGCTGCTAAATGTAGCAAGATCGCAGAAAAAACCCAAAATGGGCGGTTATGTGTACTCTGAAATTACTAAAGTTTGGTATTACTTGCGCGGGATAAAGTTACCCGTTATGACAGTAACTTGGTTTTTATAAAAACAAATACATGGTCAATTCAATAAAAAAATTATTTTTATTTTTCATATGCTTGGCGCTCGTTGCTTGTGCGAGATCTCCAAAAGTAATTGATGAAGAGTCTCTTAATTTTTCAATTGCGGAAGATATGTTAAATCTTGAAGTTGACACATCTTTACAAAATATTGATTTGCATACTGCAATTGCAATTGCAGTTAGAAATAATCGTGACTTAAGGATAAGCGTGATGGAGTCTGCGCTCTCACAAAGACAAAGAGACTTACAAAAATTCGATATGCTGCCTGATATAGCTCTTAGTGCTGGCTACTCAAAATTTATGGAAATTCAACCCTCGACTAGTGTTGGTGTAACAAGCGACTCTGAACCTGCTCCAGACTTAGATGGCACTCAGTCATATACAATATCAAGAGACAGGTCTCAAAGTACAAGAAATATTGAATTCACATGGAATGCATTAGACTTCGGTCTTTCTTATATTAGAGCAGGTCAACAAGCTGATCGTTTTTTAATTGCGAAAGAGCTCGAGAGAAAAGCTACACAGAATATCACACGGGACATAATTCGCTCTTACTGGAAAGCACAAGCATCTGAGAAGCTTCTTCGAAAGTTAAGACCGTTGTTGGAAAAAGTCGAAGATGCTTTATCAGACTCTCAATATATTGAAGAACTTTTAATTTCAGCTCCTATGGACTCTTTACTTTATCAAAAAGAATTGCTTGATGTTCAAAGAACATTGCAAACACAACAAAGAGCATTAATTAATTCAAAAAATGAATTAGCTTCTTTGATGGGCTTGTTACCAAGCCAAAAGTTTACACTTGCAAAAAATGATACATTTTTAACTAATTTAAATATGGATATTCAATCCATGGAAGAAATAGCACTTATTTCAAGACCAGAATTAATGGAAAGTCGATATCAAAAAAGAATTTCTAGTAAAGATACTCGTGCGGCTATGCTGGCCCTTATACCGAGTCTAAAGTTTAATGTAGCCTATGGATATACGAATAATCAATTTTTAATGAACCAAGATACTACCGAATACGGCGCGTCGATTGGAGGTAATCTTTTTGATATATTTTCAATAGGGGCATCAAGGAAAGCATCTAAAGCAAATCAAGAATTGATAAACGAGAGACACTTAGCAATAGCAATGACGGTGCTTTCACAAGTCCATTTATCAAACATTAATTATGACCTAGCCATTGAAGAATATGATACGGCACAAAGGTATTTAGATGTAGCTCAAAGAATAAGTAAGCAGGTTCAAAATGCACAAAAAGTCTCAAGATTTGGTGAACTTGAGGTTATTCGAGAAGAGGCAAGTCTTCTTGTTGCAGAGTTAAGAAAAGATTTAGCCTTCTCTGAAATGCAGCACAGTATTGGCCAGATTTACGCATCAATTGGTAAAGACATTTTACCAACTGATCATCAAAACCTATCTATCGAGGATTTAAGTACTGAAATAAAAGCTAATTTAGCAGAGTGGGGAGTAAATTATCAAGCAGCAGTTAATATTCCTCTTAATAATCAAAACCCACAACTTCTAGTGATCACAGACCCGATTAATACAACGCAAACAAGTAATAAATTTAATATATCTAAAGATACATTTAATATCACTGGTCCAGGCAAATTAAGATATTCGGTTACGCAACAAGATGGAAGTGATCTACCTCGATGGCTTGCATTCCTTACTTCTGATTTGTCTATAGTCGGCAATCCTCCAGAAGGTGTATCAGGTATTAAACTAAAAATCTCTGTTGCTAATGCTTTAGTTTCAGTCGAAGACCAATTCATTTTGAAATTTGTTGATGAAGAAACATTCCTTGCAAATGAAAGTCAAAAAGCAAGAGAAGAGCTTGCACGTATGTCAAGCTTAAGTAATGAAAATGAAACTTTACCTATAGAGCAAGTTGTAGAAACTACGATCGAAACTACCGAGGTTGATGAAGGAATGGAAGTTGAAGAAACGCCACCAGAGCCAATTGAAGCAGAATATGAATTTAGTAATGTATCTACCGACGATCTTAACAATCTCTTGGATTCTGTTGATCAATTGCTTTACGGTACTTTTGACCAATCAACTGAAGAACAGAGTTCATTAGAATTCAATAATCAAATCTTTAGTGAGGGTGCTGAAGCAAATACTGAAGAGAAAGCTTTAATTAAAAATGATACTACTACTAATACAGTCGAAGAAAATAATATTTTACCAACAAAAAAATTAATTCAAGAAAACGAACAGCTGATCGCTAATAATGAACAATTACTCATGGATAATGAAAAACTATTAACAGAAGCAACTGATGCAAAAGAAGAACTGGCTCAATTAATTGAAGAAAATAAACAAAAAGAATTAGAAGAAAAAAAAGCTCAACAAGAGCTTGAAGAAAAGTTAGCTAAAGAGACTGAAGAGGCTTTAGCAAACTTAAATGAACTTATGGATACAAGTGTTGATGCTGAAACTAGCTCTTTCAGCGCTCAAGCAAGCGAGGCAACAACTGCATCAGATGACAATATTTCAGAGGATTCATCAAATGCAGAGTATGCTTATATTAAGATCGGGTCATATAAACGAGGGAACTCGGCGAATAGCTTAATGAATTACATATACGATTTAATGGGCTTTGATACTCGTTTCCTTAAATATGATATAAATGTGGAAAAATTTGATAAAAACGACTTCTCAGTAGTAATCGGCCCAGTTCCTATGGTTGAGGCTAAATCGATGTTAGAAGAACTTGATACTAAATTAAGTTCAGAGAATAGCTCAATTGTTGACGCTGAACTAACTTGTAATGAAGAAGTCATTCTGATGTGCTCAATTTAACTCGTTAAATCCTCGTAAATATTAAAGTAAAAGTTCATCATTTCTGTAAAAGTTAATTCTTTAAATTTTAAAAAAATATCCACCTCTCCATTGAGTTTTGGGTAATTAACTCGGTAAATATTTCTCCCTTTTTTTTCAAGATGTTTCAATTCAATTAATTTCTTACTAGATCGTCTTACAGTTTCACGTGGCATTTTTGCTGCCTCAGAAATTGAAGATAGATTTGTTGGAAGAAGATGTCCGCTTTCATATAGATCTTCAATGGTATTATATTTTAATATACCGTGTCTGTTTTTAAAATATACTGCAGCTGAGAGTATTATGCGATCAGCTGGTAAAAGTGATTGATCGCTTCCTTCTAAAGTAAGAATTCTTACCCAGAAGTGATATAGATGTAATCGTACTCTGTTCCATTTAGGCTGAGAAAATTTTTTTGTATTGATTGAAGATAGAGGTTTTAAATTAAAATTAATTTTAAAATAATCTTCTAAATTCACTATAAAATCATTTAATGAGCGCATGACTGATTTATAAATATTACTTAATGAATTGGTGAATATATATGCTTGATATGCTTCAAAATTCACAAGATATCCATATTTTGAATCCTTTTTAATTAAATTACTCTCTAAAACTGAATTTAAATATCTTCTCATACTTTCTTTTGGAATATTGAAATAAGTTGAAAGTGAACCAATGGTAATTTTTTTGCCAATAAATTGACCAAACGGTGACTGATAAATTGAATTATTAAGAAAGTCTTCTGGATGCATTGCTAAAATTTCGGCTCTATGATCTTTAAATAAATTTTCATCATGATATGCATTCGTAAATGAAAAAAGTATTATAAAAGACAAAATAGCAATTACTTCATCTTGCAGTCTTTGATCTTTTGTAATCCAACCTGTTGGACTATCTTCCCAATCTGACGGTTCGTGAATAAATAGATTTTGATGACGAGAAAGTTGAATTAATAATAAAAGTGCAAGTTGGTCGTTGTCCAACTTTAAAGTGTGCTCAATGACAGAGTCTCGGATTTTTTTTAAATTATGATCCATTTTTAGTTATACCCAATATGGGTTTTTTGCTCAAATATCAATAAACATTTACCTATTGAATAATCATCAATGCTGAGCATAATTCTTTCAATGGTAAAAAGCTTAGAAAAAATCGCAAAGCAAAAGAAAATCAAATACTTCCTTGTCACATTTGTTGACCTTTTTGGGGTGCAAAGGGCAAAACTCGTGCCAACTCGAGCTATTGGAGAAATGCAGAAAACTGGTGCGGGCTTTGGAGGATTTGCAACACACTTAGATCTTTCATTTTCTGAACCTGATATGTTTGCTTTACCTGATCCAGATAGCCTCATTCAATTACCCTGGCAACCTGACGTTGGTTGGTTGGCAAGTGACCTGGTTATGAATAATAAATTTATGGACCAATGTCCGCGTGTAATTTTAAAAAACCAAATTAATAATTTAGATAAGTTAAACATTAAGATGATGACTGGGGTTGAATGTGAATTTTTTATTTTAAATGAAGATGGCAGTGAAGTCGCTGACTATCGTGATGATGCTCTAAAGCCTTGCTATGATGTGGCCGCTTTAATGAGACGCTTTGACGTCTTAAGTGAAATTTGTGACTCTATGATTAAACTGGACTGGAACCCTTATCAAAATGACCACGAAGATGCTAATGGTCAGTTTGAAATGAATTGGGATTTTACAGATTGTCTCACAACTGCAGATCGCCACGTGTTTTTCAAATTTATGGTAAAATCGATTGCTGAAAAGCACGGATTGAGAGCGACATTCATGCCTAAGCCATTTACTCAACTGACAGGTAATGGTTGTCATGCACATGTGTCAGTATGGGATAAAAAAAAGAAAAAAAACTTATTTCAGGATTCTTCTGATCAACTAGGTCTATCAAAAATGGGTTATCAATTCATTGGTGGTATAATGAAATCAGTAGACTCTTTTGCTGCATGGCTAAATCCATGTCTGAACAGTTATGAGCGATTAAATGCGAAAACAACAAACTCTGGATCAACTTATTCTCCAACTGCTGTGACGTACTCAGGAAATAACCGCACACATATGATACGAATTCCAGATGAAGGACGATTTGAATTTAGAGCTGCAGATGGCGCTGTTAACCCTTACCTACTTCAATCAGGAATTATAGCAATGGGTCTCGATGGAATGAAAAACAAACGCAGCCCTGGAAAACGCCTTGATATAAATATGTATACAGAGGGTCACAAACTAAAAAGGATAAAAAAACTACCTAACAGCCTAGAGCAAGCTATAAAAAAATTTAGCAATGACACAATTGTTAAAAAGTCAATCGGCGCAAAAGTAGTTTCGAAGTATGTAAAATTGAAGAAACGTGAGTTAAAAGAATTTAGTCAGGTACGTGAAGCAAATAAAGCGAGCTGGATGCGTAAAAATATAATTGATTGTTAAAATTATTTTGTGCCTAGAACAGTAGCTACCAAGTGAATTCTATCTTCTTCTCCACCATTAATAGCTGTGTGATATTTAGTGTTATCAGTTAAATAAATGTTTCCATCTGCAGGTATGTGGTAGCCAGTATGTTCAATAAACATTCGAGCGCCATAATTAGTTTTTATTGCAATGTGTAATCTTCTCTCAGGGTCTCTATGCCAACTCAAGGTTGTACGCGGTGGCATTTTAATAACACGGCATCTACCTATTTCAAAAAACTCATTTATTTTTTCGTATACATACTTAAAGTATGTATTGTTTAATTTTGGGTTAAATAGAGTGTATTGCGTTTCATCAATGTATGGCTCTCTCTCCATTTCTTCAAATGAAGAGTCAGGTTTAGTCCAGTATTTGCCTCTTATATTTCCTCCAAACCATTCATCTAACTCTTTTTCATCATAGTTAAGGCAAATAGCATTAGATTTTAGCATACCTGGCTGCTGTTCCGAATGTTCAAAAGGTCTGATTTTAACTAGCTCACTGACTGCTTCATTCAATTGATCAACATCAAATGAAATATTTTCCAGTCTTTCAATGTATTGATTTATTGGTGTGTACATTTTTATCTATTAGTATCTCCAAAAGATATAATGTTTAATCAAATAAATAAAAGATCTTTAAAAGCTAACATTAAAGCTTAATTGTCGCAGTTTATGGCTTTTTACAGTTGAATACCTACGTTTTTTAACTGCAAATAGCTTTTGATTGCTTGTTGACCTTTTTCCCTACTATAGCCTGATTGTTTGTAGCCTCCGAATGGTGTTGCAATGCTTCCGGTAAACCAGCTATTTACATACACTTGTCCTCCGTTTAAGTCAGAAGCTGTTTTTGTAGCCATATCAATGTCATTTGTGAATACCCCAGCAGCAAGACCATATTTTGTATCATTTGCAATTTCAACTGCTTCATCATAGTCGTCATATTCTAGTACTGATAAAAATGGACCAAATATCTCTTCTTGAGCTATTGTCATGTCAGATTTGACATCAGAATAGATAGTCGGTTCAAAGAAGTATCCTTTTCGATCAACCCTTTTCCCTCCAAAAACTGCATTTGCCCCAGATTGTAAACCTGAGCGTGCGTAGTTTTCAACTTTTTGTAATTGATCTTCTGATATTATAGGAGTTAAGTCTACACCCTCTTCGTTACCCGCTCCAATTTTTAGAGAGCCAGCTAATTTATACAATTGATCCAATACTTCATCTTTAATTGACTTGTGTACAATCATACGTGACATTGCTGAACAAATTTGTCCAGCTTGGCTAAAGATGCCAATTTTTGTGGCATTGACTACTTTGTTAATATCGGCGTCTGGCAATACTACTGCTGCCGACTTTCCACCGAGTTCAACGACCGCAGGAACGGCACGTTCTGCAGCAGCATGAAGTATAACTTTTCCAGTTTTCACAGACCCCGTGAAAGTAATTTGCGCAACATCTTGATGATTAATCAGAGCTTCGCCTGCTTCATTTCCATAACCTGTTACGATATTTATTAAACCCTTGGGAACTCCTGCATTATGAACTGCTTGGGCAAAAAATGAGCTTGTGGCAAGAGGAGTTAGCTCTGCTGGCTTTATTACAGTTGAGTTTCCAGCAGCAAAAGAACAAGCTAATGAACGAGCTATCATTGAAATGGGAAAGTTCCAAGGAACAATGTGACCTGAAACTCCATAAGGCTCATAAACAGTATAATCCATTACCTGACTGTTAACTGGTATTGTTTGGCCTTCAATCTTGTCTGTCAGGCCGCTGTAATAATCAAAATAATTTGCCGCCTCATGAAATTCATTTTCTGATGCTGATAAAAGTTTTCCGTTTTCAGCGCATAATAATGCCCCGCCTTCTTTACTAATTTTTCTAATTTCATCTGCGATACGCCTCATGAGTTTTGCACGCTCCATAGGATTCATGTCAACCAAAACTCTTGAAAGGTATGCCTTTTTTGCTGCCTCAACTGCTCTATTTATATCTTCATCTATACCAGCTGTAATTTCGCCAATAACTTCTTCATTAGCTGGATTTAAAACTGAAATTTTTTTATTTTTTTTACAACTATCTACCCACTCACCATTGATATAATGTTTATATTGTTTCATTAATTTTAAATATAACTTAATTTATGCCTTATTATAACTCAATTAAATTTGAATTACGATTAAATTGCATAAATGATATATAGATGGTACGAGTATTTACTTAAATTAATTAAAAATTTAAATGAGTATAAAAAATCAAGATTTCGTAACATTCGAAAATGTTCAGAAAACATACGATGGCAAAGAACTTGTTGTTAAAAATCTTAATTTAAATATCTATCGTGGTGAATTTCTTACAATGCTCGGTCCTTCAGGATCTGGTAAAACAACCTGTTTGATGATGCTAGCAGGTTTTGAGAATTCAACAAATGGGGAAATTAAACTTAATGGAAACTTAATAAATAATATTCCACCATATAAAAGAAATATTGGTATGGTTTTTCAAAATTATGCTCTATTTCCACATATGTCTGTCGCTGAGAATTTAGCATTTCCGTTAGAAGTGAGAAAAATAGAAAAAGCTGATAGGGATAAAAAGATAACAAGAGCTCTTGAGATGGTAAAAATGGAACAATTTAAAAATCGGATGCCCGCACAGTTATCAGGAGGTCAACAGCAAAGAGTTGCGCTTGCTCGTAGCCTAGTTTTTGAGCCTGATCTTGTTCTAATGGACGAACCGTTGGGTGCGCTTGACAAACAACTTAGAGAACAAATGCAGTATGAGATCAAGCACCTACATGAGGAGCTAGAAATCACGGTTGTTTACGTAACTCACGACCAATCAGAAGCGCTCACGATGTCAGATCGGGTTGCTGTTTTTAATGATGGTGTAATTCAACAACTTGCAAGCCCAAATGAGTTGTATGAGAAACCAACAAATTCCTTTGTAGCCCAATTTATAGGTGAAAATAATAAATTTGATGGCAAGGTTATATCCATTGACGGAGAAATAGTGACTGTTGAAGTAAATGGTAATGAGTTCAAAGCACTAGCTGTAAATTCAGGTGATATTGGTGAAAAAACCACAATTTCAATTAGACCTGAAAGGGTAAGAATTGACGACTCATTAGAGAATGTTGCAGACGCTGAGGTTGTTGAACTTATATATTTGGGGGATCACATTAGATGCAGGTTATCAGTTGAAAAAAACTCGAAATTTATTGTAAAAATACCTAATTCGATCAATAATTATATCCTTAAAAGAGGCGATAAAAAGAAAATTAGCTGGAATGCTGCAGATTGTCGTGCTCTAGACTATGAGCTTTGAAATTACTTTTTAGCTCTAATTTTTATGGAGGAATAAATAAAATGAAAACTAATACAATTTTATTAGCTCTTGTGTCTATGGTTTTTTCAGTAACTATAGCAAAAGCTGATATGACAATTGTTTCATGGGGTGGTGCATATACGAAATCGCAAACACTTGCCTATCATGAACCTTATACTGCAAAAACCGGTATAAAAATAATCAATGACGACAGTGCTGCTGAAGCAGTTGCAAAGTTAAGAGCTATGAATGAAGCTGGTAATGTGACATGGGATGTTGTTGACGTTGTTGGATCTGATGCCATAAGACTCTGTGATGAAGGTCTTGCTTTAGAAATAGACCATGATAATCAGTTAGCAGCTGCACCAGACGGTACCCCAGCTTCTGAGGACTTTGGTGATTTAATTGTCGCGGATTGCTTCGTACCACAAATTGTTTATTCAACTACCTTTGGCTTCAGAACTGATGTTGACCAATGGGGTGGAAAAGAACCTGATGATATTTGTGATGTATTTGATCTAAATGCCTTTCCTGGAAAAAGGTCGCTAGAAAAAAGACCTATTAACAATATGGAGTGGGCATTGTTATGTTCTGGAGTAGCTAAAGCAGATGTTTATGATGTACTTGAAACTGAAGAAGGTCAAAGTATGGCTTTTGCTAAACTTGATGAGATCAAAGACAGTGTCATATGGTGGTCAGCGGGAGCCGATACACCTCAACTACTTGCTGATGGCGAAGTTGTTATGGGATCAACTTACAATGGAAGACTGTTCTCTTTAATCGTAGAGCAAAATCAGCCTGTAAAAATGATGTGGGATGCACAAGTTTACGACTTGGATGGATGGATTATTCCAACTGGGCTATCACCTGAAAGACAACAAGCTGCATTGGATTATCTATACTTCGCAACTGATACTCAAAGACTTGCTGATCAAGCTAAGTACATATCTTACGGACCAGCAAGAGCTTCTTCTGCTCCTTTAGTAGGTAAGCATGCTGAGCTTGGAATTGAAATGGGTCCACATATGCCAACTGCACCTGATAATGCAAAAAATATTTTTGTATATAACTTCACATGGTGGGCAGATTATAGGGACGATCTCGATGCAAAATGGAATGCATGGCTAGCAAAATAATCTTTTACTTTGTAAAAAATTATAACACATAAAAATTAAGGGGGCTTATTTGCCCCCTTTTTTTTTCTAAAGGAAAATATACTGACTGAATCAAAACAAATAGTTAATCAACATGATTTACAAAAGTCACTAAAAAGGTCTCAGGTAAGACAAAAAGTTAATGCGCTTTTATTGATCTCACCATTACTGCTATTCATTTTAATAACATTCGTATTTCCAATAGCTGACATGCTATTCAGATCAGTTGAAAATCAAATAGTAAGCAGGACACTGCCTGGGACGATTGAGGAACTTTCAAAGTGGGATGATGATAGTGTTTTACCCAGCGAACAAGTATACTATCAATTAGCTAAAGATCTCAAAATTGCCGTTGAAAATAAAACTCACACACGATTAGGCTCCAGGCTCAATTACGAAATGAGTGGGATCGCGTCAACGTTTAGAAAGACTGGAAGAAGTGTTAAAAAATGGGATATTGATCAGCAAATTAATTATAAAGAAAAGTTTTTAAATATTGATAAAAAATGGGGAAACATAGAATTTTGGAGATTGCTTAAACTTTATTCACCAAAAGTTACCAGTGGTTATTTTTTAAACGCAGTTGATTTGATAAAAACAACAGAGGGCATTTCTCAGCGTGATGAGACTGAAAGAATTTATTTATTTTTATTTCAAAGAACAATCTATATGAGTGTTCTAATTACACTATTATGTTTACTGATGGGATATCCAGTTGCATATTTGATATCGAGGCTTCCCATGAAATCAGCTAACCTATTACTAATATTTGTTCTATTACCTTTTTGGACTTCTCTACTTGTAAGAACATCGGCATGGAAAGTTCTTTTGCAGCAAGAAGGCGTTATAAATGATATACTGGTATTTGTTGGCCTTGTTGGGGATCTTGACCGTTTGCAATTAATAAACAATCAATTTGGAACAATCGTTGCTATGACACATATATTGCTGCCATTTATGATACTGCCTTTGTACTCAGTTATGAAAACAATACCTGAAAGTTATGTTAAAGCTGCAAAATCACTGGGTGCAAATGAGTGGACATCATTTAGACGTGTATATTTCCCACAATCAATACCGGGAGTCGGAGCTGGTTGTATTCTAGTTTTTATACTTTCAATAGGTTATTACATTACTCCTGAAATTGTTGGTGGAACATCTGGAACATTCATTTCTAATAGAATTGCATACCATATTTCCTATTCTCTCAATTGGGGTCTTGGAGCTGCTTTAGCAAGCATTCTTTTGGTAGCTGTACTAATACTCTATTATGTATACGATAAAATTATTGGCATAGACAATGTTAAATTAGGTTAAGAGATATGGCGCTTCCAGTTTATACATCAAGATTATTCAGAGCATGGGATATAATATTTAAATGTATCTGCACTTTTGTATTTTTCTTTTTAATTGCTCCAATAATAGTAATAATTCCTCTTTCATTTAATGCTCAAGATTTTTTTACTTTCACTCCTGAAATGTTAAATTTTCAAAGTGAGGGTTATTCCTTAAAACATTATAACGATTTTTTTACTAATGTTGACTGGCAAACAGCACTCACAAACTCATTTCGAATTGCCCCACTAGCAACTCTGATATCAGTTGCTCTTGGTACCGTTGCTGCAGTTGGTTTAAGTCAGTCAGATGTACCTTTCAAAAAATTGATAATGGCTATTTTGATATCGCCCATGATAGTTCCTCTAATTATTTCTGCAGCTGGAATGTATTTTTTTTATTCACGTATAGGTTTACAGGGTACATATATTGGAATTGTATTGGCACATGCTGCACTTGGAATACCATTTGTAATTATTACTGTAACAGCGACTTTAGTTGGATTTGATAAGAGTTTAACAAGAGCTTCTGCTAATTTAGGAGCTGGCCCAATGCGAACTTTTTTTAGGGTACAGATGCCTTTAATTTTGCCAGGTGTTATTTCTGGTGGCTTATTTGCATTTATAACATCATTTGATGAAGTCGTTGTAGTTCTATTTGTTGGCTCAGCAAGCCAGAAAACTCTTCCCTGGCAGATGTTCACAGGACTAAGGGAACAAATTAGTCCCACAATTTTAGCTGTTGCAACAATTTTAGTTATTTTATCAATATTGTTACTTACTGTTGTTGAATTATTACGAAGAAGATCTGAGAGGATAAGAGGAATTTCAGCTTAGTAACAGTTATGACTATTAGTTCAAAATACTAAAGTTGAAGCCCATCTTTTTTTAATGCTCTTAAAAGATCGTTAAATCGATCTTGCCCAAAGAAGAACTTGTCTTTATATACTGTCAATGGAACTCCATGATGACCTGCTTCTAACTGTTCCTTTTGGTTTGATTTTATTTCATCAATCAAGCTTTGCTCAGCTTCTGTTCGTTTTTTTTCAATATCATTATGATTTAAGCCTAATTTTGATGATGACTCAGAAATTGACTCATCAGAATTCCAATTCTTCATGCCACTCCAAATCTTACTTGAAACTTCTACAGCAAAATCAAGTTGTCTATCTTTTTCTATTGCCTGACAGTAATGACATAATTTAAATATACGTGGCTGATCATCAGAAATTTTACCGGTTAGCATATTTTGTTTTATTGGATCTGGATTTGGTTTTTTAAATACCATGCCTAGTTTTTTTGCCTGTAAAAAATAATCAAATCGTTTTAGAAGAAAATATGTAAATAGGTTCTTACCTTTGAAGAATTCTGGTTCTCTTATTGCTAACGGATAGACTTGTTTAAAATTTATATCAACACCGTACTTATCTCTTAACAAAACAATACGTGGTAAGATTAAATAAGAGTATGGGCTTCTAAAAGAGAAATATAAATCTACTTTCATATCTAAAATATTAACCTTTCACATCCAGTATCTTTAAGAAGATCATTCACTTTTATCTGATCATTATCTTCAAGCATTTTATATTCTTCGTTAAGCCACTTTAAACACTTTGCCTGGTAAGGAAATGATTTTTGTTTCCAAAGACATCCATCAATCTCTGTTTGCCATTCTTTATCACCATTTTCTATTGCTTTAGCATTTGATAACTGCGCAGGAACATACCCCTTTCCAATTTCTATCAGTAAATCTTTTACTGTTGATGGCAAAGTATCAATTGACCCCCATTGTTCATCATCTACCTCAATACCAGACTGATCTTCAATTAAACCAACCCACGCAACTGTCCTGAGAGATACTTCATGACAAATTTCTCTTGGCGTTGGATCAAAGTTTACAAGTTGAGAAAGTTGGCCATACATCGCAAAATCACTTGATGCGGGTCTATTGCTTATCAAATAGGGTGTTGATGTGAGATGTTTCTCAAGTATACCCAATAAACGTCTGAAACTTGCGTCAATAATAGGCGCTGTATCGTTGTTTGAACCCACTACCCATAACCTCTCTATTTGCCTTTTGCTTATCATTCCCTTTAAATTATCTAACATTTCATTTGGCATCGTGCCTATGGTTTGAAGAGGCAATATGGTTCCAGCATTTTCAGCATCTTTTTGATCATGCCATCTATAATGAAACATGTATTTCGTTCCCCACTCGTCAGCAAAATCTTCGATTAGATAATTTATAAATGCAAGTGCAGGATCTGATGGAATAGTGCTTCGCTCTCTAACCTCTTTATCAATCCTTCTTATTAAAGGAGTCGAATCTGTTACAGCTTTTAAATTTCCATTTTCATCAGGTAAAATAAATGTTGGCAGTAATCCAGGCTTGGGCTTTTCAATGCCCTCTTGATCAAGATATTTTGAGGGGTCTCCCCAAATCATTTTATGAGGAATACGTTTATACCTAAGATATGAGAGCATCTTACGTGTATAGGGTGAGCCAACGCCGCCGAGAACAACTAATGGATTTGGTAAGCTCATCATTATTCTCCTACTTCTGAATTATTTTTGAACCGGTATCGGTTAGATCTTTTGACTGTTTCATATTTCTCATCAACTCCATAATATCAATTGGTACTGCAACACCTTTTTTGCAAGCCGGTCTATCTTCCATCATCTGCATCCATCTTTTTACACCTTCAAGACCCTCGATATTGACACCTGACCATTTATATGTTCTTACCCAACACCAATTTGCAATATCAGCTATACTAAAATCATCAGCGAGAAACTCATTATCTTTTAAACGTGTCTCCATAACTTCAAACAAGCGTCTTCCTTCGTTTTGATAACGATCAATTGCTGGCTGTAATTTTTCACCAGGCCAATAACGAAAGAAAACATTGGCCTGCCCCATCATCGGACCAATTCCTCCCATTTGAAACATTAACCACTGAATAACTTTTGAACGTGCAATTGATTCTGTAGGCAGAAGTTTGCCTGCTTTCTCAGCTAAATAAATTAGTTGTGCGCCACTTTCCATTATTGAAAGGTTATCATTTTCAGTATCAACTATGACAGGGATACGCCCATTAGGATTCATTGCTAAAAATTCTGGCTTCTTTTGATCACCAGCTTGTAAATTCACAACATGAACATTGTAAGGTATTTCCAACTCTTCAAGAGCTACTGAAATCTTATATCCATTTGGTGTAGGTGAAGTATATAATTCAATCATTAATTTCTTTTGTTTCAATATTTAATTGGCCTGCTAATCCTGCTTCGCGGTGCTGATAAGCTTCAAGATATTCTGGGTCACTGGGCATCATATTTTCACCCATAATTTTTCTTGAAGGCCATTTTGCAATAGCAACAACGTCCCATAATTCCTCAACTTTACCGACCGCTAAACGTTTTACATCTGTATGCAAAACTAATTCTCCACCAATTTCCTTTAGATGTTTATCCATAAACTCAGCATAAATTGTGTAAGCCTCTCTTCCGGTTAGGTTGGTTTCTCTTCCATCTTTATATTCCGCTTTCTCTTTAAACTTGAGAAGATTGAGCATGAATATTGGCTCATTGTCATCCGTATTCTCAAAAAAACCTTTCATTTGTTCTCTGTTAGGAAAAACACGATTTTCTACTTTCATTTCTGTTTCCTTTCAATGGTCGAGATAAAAAACATTAAAAGTGTAACAAATAACATGACACTTGTCCCAACTAAACCTCCTGGGGCAGTTGAAGTGAGATAATCCTGATCTAAATTATGCATCGTCATCGTAATAATTCTTAATATATTTTCGAATACGAAAACTAGCCAGGCTAGTGATAAAAGGCTTTTATATTTAATAAGAATTATAATTGATATAAAAAGTACTACGATCTGTGATCCACCCCATAAAGAACCTATAAGATAAATTACACTATTAGGATTTAAATTATTAACCTCTGGAAAAATTATGATTGAAGCAATTGAATTTAAACCAGCATCTTGAGCAAACATATGGGTAAACGATCTGAACGCTACTAATGCGAGATACAAATAAAAAAACCAAAGTGCAAATTTTAAACCCTGATAATTGTTGTTTGCTTCCGTGGGAAAAAGGTTGATAAATTTCATTTAATTAGCAAAATTGTGATTTCCCATTTTTTTACACACTTCGTTAAACTGTAAAATGGTTTCATTGATAATTTCTTCAACACCTTTGATCTCATCAATTAAGCCCATCGATTGCCCTGCCAATGCTGGAGCTGCGTTCATGTCACCCTCAAAATAAAGTTTCTTAATACCAAACATTGCGGACATATCCATTTCACCCTTTTCATAAATACCGTGAGTGAAGTCAGTTTTAATTGCACGAACACAAGGTTTAGATTTTTTATTTAATATATAAGTTCCTTGTTCGTCTGAATCTAAAATTGCTTGCTTGTAATTTTGATGAACCGGACTCTCTTTAGAAGATACAAACCTAGTCCCCATTTGTATTCCCTCAGCTCCTGCTGCAAATGCTGCAGCCATTCCTATGCCATCAACTATACCTCCAGCCGCAACCATTGGTATATCAGAATGCTTCCTAATAGACTGCAATAATACATAAAGTCCAACTTCTTCAGGATTTTTAAATCCACCCCCCTCAGTCCCTTCAACTACTAAGCCATCCACACCAGCTTTTATCGCTTTTAGCGCGCCTGCCAAACTTGGTACAGCATGAAAGACTTTAATGCCTGCATCTTTTAAAATGTGAATATATTTTGCTGGATCTCCTGCAGATGTAGTTACAAATTTTACTTTTTCCTCAATGACTAAATTGATCATACTTTCATCACGTAAAAAAAGAATTGGAAGATTCACACCAAAGGGTCGATTGGTGAGTGTACTCATTTTTTTGATTTCCTGCTTACACTCCTCAAGTTCGCCTGATGAAGTTTCAATAATTCCAAACCCTCCAGCATTAGAAACCGCTGAAGCTAATGCACTTCTTGCAATCCATCCCATTGGGGCCTGTATAATTGGATATTTAGAACCAAGTATTTCTGTAATTCTATTCATGAATTTTATATTTTGAATAAAGCCTAAAGTATTGACATAAACACTGTCAATAGATAATTTTTGTCTATGGTAATTGCTCCAATAGTTAACGATGGACGTATCAACAGAAGTAAAACAACATTAAATAAAATTGTTGCAGCCACTATTTCTTTATTAAGAAAAAATAACAACGGTCAAATACCAACCGCTCAGGAAATTGCTGAAAAATCTGGAGTTGGAATAAGAACTGTTTTTAGGCACATTGACGATATGGAAGGATTAATTGAGGAGGTAAATCGTCGTTATCTAAACGATCTTGAGAACTATATTGCAAAAAATAATCCAAAACAAAACAGCAAAGATCAGAGAATTGAACATGTAATTAAAGAGCGTTTTTATTTATATAACACATACCAGCACGTATTTAATTTAACCATTACAAGTTTAAATAATTCTAACGCGATAAGAACTGGATTTATAAAATTTAATTACATTTTGAGAAAGAGATTCGAAGATTTAATACCTGAAATTAAAATGATCAATAAAGATAAACAAAATCTTATCGATACCCTAATTTCATACGCAGCATGGTTTCGTATGACCAAATTTAATAATACGAAAGAAGAAAGACTTATTGAAGAGTTAAAGTTACTATTTTTAATGAAACTTAAGTAAGAAAATTATGTATCAATCAACAGTTAGAAAAACTTTATTATCTCTAATTTTTATCGTCATTACAGTAATTATTCTTTTGCCATATATTCTTAAAAACTTGGGTTTACATCCAGACTATGAGGGAAATACATTTGATTTATCTGGAAAAAAAGCTCTTATAATTGCAACAAGTCATGGGGTTTTAAATTATCCAGGAGAGTCATCTGGTAAACCCTCGGGTCTCGCAAGTTCTGAATTAACTGCTCCCTATTTCGAATTTATGGATGCTAACATAAGTGTTGATATTGCAAGTATCAAAGGTGGAGAAATTCCAGTGGATCCACAAACAACATCATATTTCGTGAGGTCTTCATCTGATAAAAGATTTTATAAGGATACTGAGGCGGTAAACAAACTGAACAATTCAATCAATATTAATGAAATAGATTTCTCTGTGTATGATATTGTGTTTCTTGCTGGTGGATGGGGAGCTGCATATGACTTGGGCTTTTCAGATACCTTAGCTGCAGGAATTTCTAAAGCATATTACTCAGGGAGTATTATAGGTGCAATTTGCCATGGTCCATTAGGGTTGATTAATTCAAAAGATAAAAACGGCAACATTCTCATTGCTGGAAGGAAAATGACTGGTGTGACTGACAAACAAGTTAAAGAACTTAATATAACAATGACACCGTTACATCCAGAAGAAGAATTAAAAAAAGCAGGCGCATTGTTTGAAGCTAAAACCAAATTTCTTGACCAGTTTGCTTATCACGTAGTTGTTGATGATGAAAAACGATTTGTAACTGGCCAAAATCAAAATTCAGGCCATGAAACAGCGCAAAGAATTATGGAAATAATAGAGGAGTCATCATGAATAAATTTTTAATTATTCTAAATACAATAAATGGATTTATATTTATTGTGCTAGGTCTTGTTTGGATAATATCCCCTTACGATGCTGGAGCAAATTTTGGTATATTAGTAATTCCAGAAGGATTAGGTCGAAGTAGTCTGATTGGCGATGTTGGAAGTTATTTCTTTTGCATTGGTTTGATGATGATACTTGCAGCTTATACTCTAAAAAATATTTGGTTTTATGCTCCTGCAATGCTTTTAAGTGTTACAGCAATATTTAGAATTATATCGTGGGCAGCACATGATGCAACTTTTGCAACACAATTTATTATTATTGAAATTGTTCTTGTTGCAATATTGCTTATTACATCCAGAAAGGTTTCTGGTAATTAACTATGAGGAAAATCTATTATTTCTTAATAGTTGCAATCTTAATATTTGTTGTTGGGTTCTTTGGAATAAGAAATACATCAGTTCAAAATTTCTTTATCGACTTAATTTTTGAATCTCAGTTAAATAATCAAGATAAATTAGTTACCTTTGAAGGTGATTATATTATTGGACTTGTCTGTGGATCACGAGGTCCATTACCTGGTAAAGGAAGAGCTGAGCCATGTATCATGATCAAAACTCCAGACCATATGTTTATTGTGGATACTGGAGATGGAAGTAGGCAAAATCTAATAAATTGGCAGATAGATCTTGGTAATTTAGATGCCGTATTGTTTACTCACCTGCATTCAGACCATATTTCTGATTTGGCTGATTTTCATCTTTATTCATGGGTAACTCAAAATAGAGAGGGAAAACTTCCTGTTTATGGACCAGAGGGAACACAATTAGTTACTGAAGGGATAACAAGGGCTTACGAGCTTGATTATGAATGGAGAACGCTGCATCATGGAGAGGAAGTAGCTCCATCTGATATTGCTGGCTTTGATACAAAAATAATAGATTTAAATAATCCAGTTATTTTTGATGATGGCAGTCTGAAGATAACGGCATTTGAAGTTGAACATCTGCCAGTTTATCCCTCAATGGGATTTCGCTTTGATTATAAAGGAAGATCAATCGTAATTAGTGGGGATACGGATTACAGTACAAATTTGATTGAACAATCAAAAAATGCTGACTTACTTTTTCATGATGCATTGTCATATAATATGATAGGTAGAGCTGAAGATATATCAGAGATTATACAACCTCAACTTTCAAGAGTTTTTTATGATATTCAGGGATATCACGCCTCACCTGTTGAAGCTGCGCAAGCCGCAAATGAAGCAAATGTAAAAGAGTTGATTTTTTATCACCTGATACCAGCTCCCGATAGTTTTATTGCTAAAATAATTTTCGTAAAAGGGGTAAGCGAAGTTCGACCTGATAACTGGACATTAGCTGATGATGGTACTATAGCAATTTTACCAGTTAATTCAGAGGATATTACAATTACAAATATCGAATAATGATAAAAAAAATATCTCTTTCAGTTTTTTTTATTTTTATTCTTGCTTTAATCCTATGGACATACAAACTTCAAATATTTCTCTGGTCACTACCAACTATATTTGAGTTCACAAGACCAATTGCTGAAAATCGTGAGGTCATTTGGCCAGACGGTCCATCAGAAAGAGATCCTGCCTTAGCTAATAAACCAAATATAATTTTAATACTTGCTGATGATTTGGGCTTCAATGATGTATCGCTTTATAATGGCGGTGCTGGGGATGGCGGTTTAATGACACCAAACATGGACCGTATTGGTTTAGAAGGTATAAAATTTAATAATGGTTATGCAGCAAGTGCAAGCTGCTCTCCTTCACGTGCTTCAATTATGACTGGTCGCTATTCAACAAGATTTGGATTTGAATTTACCCCTGCATTTAAATCACTCATTACTATTGCAAAATGGGGTGAAGAATTAAACGATACGGGATTGTCTATAATTTTTGATGATGAAGCTGAACTCACTGCTTTGGATAATGATGGTAATATTGGATACCCAGGCATGCCATCTAGCGAAATAACTATTCCAGAGGTACTAAAAAATGAAGGATATTACAGTGCAATAATTGGAAAGTGGCATCTTGGAACTGCTCCAAGTTATAGTCCAACCGATCAGGGATTTGACGACAGCCTTCAATTAATGGGCGGACTTTATCTTCCAGAGAATCATCCAGATGTTGTAAATGCTAGAACTGGGGAAATTATTGACGAGATGGTTTGGGCCAGTACTCAATACGCTGCAAGAAATAATAAGAGTGAACCATTTGAACCTCGTGGATATATTACTGACTACTACACAGATGAAGCAATCAAAGTTATTGAAAAAAATAAGAACAGGCCCTTCTTTTTATACCTATCTCACTTTGCGCCTCATAATCCACTTCAAGCTCTTAGAGACGACTACGATCATTTTCAGCATATCGAGGGTGAATCCAGTGAAGAATTAAAAGTATATTCTGCAATGTTAAAAGCTCTTGATAGGAGTGTTGGCAGAATATTAGATACACTTGAAAAGAATAATCTAACAGATAATACATTGATTGTATTAACCAGCGATAACGGTGGAGCTAACTACATTCATTTATCTGATATCAATAAACCTTATCGTGGATGGAAACTAACTCATTTCGAAGGTGGTTTGCATGTACCTTTTATGGCTAAGTGGCCAAATAAAATTGGACCAGGAATAGAATTTAATGCTCCTATTCACGCAAATGATATTTTACCAACATTTGCTGCTGCAGCTGGAGCGGAATTGCCAGATGATAGAATCATTGACGGAGTAAACTTATTGCCCTTTTTACAAAATCACAATTCAGACATGCCGCATGAAACACTATATTGGCTACAAGGTCGCCTTCAAACTGTTCTGCACAAAAATTGGAAGCTCATTACTGATCACCGAACTGGTAAAGACTGGTTGTTTAATGTTGAGAGTGACCCCTATGAGAGAATTAATCTTGCAAGCGAAATGACGTTGAAAGTTGAAGAGCTGAAAAGATTATTAAATGATCATAAAAAGGTTCAACCTCCTCCACTATATGATAACACAATGTCTGCTCCTATATTAATTGATAAACACAATGGGTATGCATTTCAAGATGGCGATGAGTTCACTTATTGGGATAATTAAATAGTAATTTTTATAAAATTTAATTAGACGATCGCTCTATTTGCTGTAAAATTTTTTCTATATGAGCGCAACAAATTCACTCCTACGATTTTGGGAAGAACAAATGGGAACGTCACACCGCTCAAGTAAGCACTTTTTCAGAAAGACCCCATCTCATTATCATATGATGCTCCTTGTAATGTCAGCCCATCAAAATAAAGAAAAGCTATGTGTTGAAGAATTAAAGACAAAGCTCTTTCATACATCTCGGCCTAAGTCATCTATGATGATTAATGAGGCTTGTGACAGAGGTTTCATACATTTAGAGAAAACAGAGAACGATAAAAGACGAAAAACAGTAAAACCAAGCTCAGAATTGATCAAAGAATTTAAAAATTATCTTAATTCAATGAAAAATATCAATTGGAAGTCCGAATAATAATTTCAAGAAAAAATTTTTTCAAAGAAATTAGACATCTCTCGCCATGAATGCTGATCGGCATGTGCATCATAAAATAATCCTGAGTTTCGATCATTAGCTTCAGGATTTGTAAAAGCATGTCCAACATTGCCGTAAGCATGAATTTGCCAATTTGCTTTTTTTGAATTTAATTCATCAGCTAAATCAATCATATTTTGTGGAGTGGCCATGGGATCATCGTATCCATGTAGAATTAAAATCGATGAGTCAATTTTTATTGTTCCTTTTAATTGCTTTCCTGAACTTGCCGTTGGCGCGTCATATAATCCATGAAAACTAACAACCCCTTTTACATCTTCACCTGCCCTAGCCAAATCAAGTGCACATTTTCCTCCAAAACAAAATCCAATTGCTCCGGTTTTGTTTTCATCAACTTTATCAAAATTCTTGAGGGTTTGAAAAGCATCGATCATTCTTTGTTGAAGCAATACACGGTCAGAATTAAATTCATTCATCAACTCCATTGACTCTTGGGGATTTGAACCTCTTCTTCCCTGTCCATATAAATCCATAGCAAATGCAAAGTACCCAAGCTCAGCAAGTTGTTCTGATTTCTTAATATCAAAATCAGAATGGCCTCCATAAGCATGACATACAAGCACCCCTGGTCTTGGTGTATCAAAACTATCTTCATAACTTATTGAACCTTCAAATTGCACACTAGAATTAGCGGAACCATAAACTAGTTTTTCAGTTTTGATCATGCTTATAGAATACCCTCATACGAGTTAATGTAAAGTTGCTTCATTTCATCAAAGCTTATATCGCGTGGATTTGTTCCAGTGGATGGATCTTTCAGGGCCATTTCACTAAGTAGCTCAAAATCAAATTCTTGATTAAGCTCCTTCAATGTATGAGGGATAGCGAGTTCATCTCTAAGCTTCAATATCCAAGACAGAAATCCATCAAATGTAGAATTCTCTAATTCTAAGTATTTTGTTAATAGTTGTATCCTCTGATTTATAATCGGTTCATTAAACTTAAGTACATATGGCATAAATATTGCATTTGAAAGACCGTGATGAATATCATTAACTGCATTTATAGGATGTGAAAGAGAATGTATTGCTCCTAGTCCTTTTTGAAATGCAGTTGATCCCATTGATGATGTTACTAACATTTTTGATCTTGCAAAGATATCATCAGGATTTTTATAGGCATTTAGAAGACTATCTTTCACGTTCTTTATCCCTTCTAGTGCAATACCATCTGCCATAGGATGAAAACCTCTAGCACAGTATGCCTCTAAACAATGAGCTAAAGCATCCATACCTGTTGCGGCTGTGAGATGAGGTGGAAGAGATAAAGTTAAATTTGGATCAAGTACTACAAGGTCTGGTAAGAACGAAGGATGAAATATTATTTTTTTTGTCTTATCACTTTCGTCCAAAATAAGTGATGCGCGGCCTGTTTCAGAACCTGTGCCAGCCGTAGTTGGTATCGCAATTACTTTTGGAAGTTGATCTGTAATAGCCCTTGTCCAATTATCCCCAATATCTTCGAAAAACCACAGGTTTTCCCTCTGTTTTGTCATAAAGGCAATTGCTTTACCAGCATCAAGAGAACTGCCTCCACCAATCGCTATTACACCATCGTTATTGTTAGACAAAAAGTGTTCGACACCGTCCATTACGTTTTTGCCAGTTGGATTTCCTTTTATATTTGAAAAAATTGAGTGTTTGATTTTATTATTTTTTAATAATTCAATAATTTTTATAAAGTTTTTATTAGAGGTAAATTCTGGATCGGTAACAACTAAAGGATTTTGCATGCCTTGAGCTTCTAAAGCATTTGGGATCTCTATGGAACGGCCTAAACCAAACCATATTGGGGTAGGATAATTCCAGCTAACATTATCAATATCACTCATATTTTTCTATAGCGTTGGCGGTGTGGTTTTTTTTGTAGTACCAAAAGCATAAAAACTTATAGCAATAATAATTACCAAGCCACCCATCAAAGTTATGTTTGAGGGAACTTCGTTTACTCCAAATAAAGGTATCCAACACCAAATTACTCCTCCCACAACTTCTGTCAAAGAAAGTAACATAAATTCTGCTGCAGGCAGATAGCGCGCACCTAAACTTAAAAGTATAAGTCCAATCCCGACTAAAGTTCCATGTAGCATACTTAATAAAATATTTTGTAACGGCATTGAGTAACTGTCAGCAAATAAAACAATCATAATCATTGAAAAAAGTGAGCAGGCAATTCCAGCAATAATGATTGTCGTAAATTTAGGTGTGTCTGGTTGCCATCTGAGCGTTGTTGCAAATATTGCAAATCCAATAGAACAGAATAAACCAAATATCCAACCTAAAAAGGTTCCTGCATACCAGTCATTATAAGCCATTAAAAAGATTCCAAACAAAGATACAAAACACGCTATCGCAGTTGTGATGCCAATTTTTTCTTTTAAAAAGATATATGCAAAGAGCCCGGCAAATAATGGTTGTGTGCCAATCATAAATAATGTGGTAGCCGCAGAGGTATAAGTCATTCCAAAAATAAAAAATATAAAAGCTGCGGCAAGACCAATGCCACCCAATAAACCAGATGATCCAACTCTATTAAAATTATGATAGAAAGAAATTCCTTCGTTATAAATCAAATATATCAACAAAATTGTTGCTACAACTATACCTCTATAAAAAAGATAATGCCATTGATAGACCTGAGCATCTACCATATACCTAACAGTAGGAGCTCCAAAACTCCATATCAAACCAGCAGATAGTGCCAGTATAAAACCTATTAAATATGTTTTGTTATTCTGCTCTGTCATATAATCTACTGCAAAATATATAAATAATAGCCTTATAACACTATAAATGACTACAGAAAATGAGATAACAGCATTGGGTGAGTTTAATAAAAAGTTCGAAAACACTTACGAATTATTCAAGAAAAACTTAGAAAATGATGAGGAGGTGGGTGCATCATTTGCCGTTTATCAAAATGGGGAAGTTTTGGTAAACCTTTATGGCGGCTATCGGGATCGTGATAAAAAAAACAAGTGGGACCAAAATACAATAGTAAACATCCATTCGACCAGTAAGGGAATTGTTGCGATGATTGTTGCTAAATTGATTGATGAAAACAAACTAGATTTAGAGAAAAATGTTGCTGATTACTGGCCTGAATTTGCGAAAGGTGGAAAAGAAGGTATAAAAGTAAAGACATTACTCTCGCATCAAGCAGGGATGTATGGATGGAGACAACCTATAGATGAAACCGATTTTTACAAATGGGACTATGTAGTTGATCTGCTGGCAAATCAAGAACCATATCATAAAGCTGACGAAAAAATATGTTATCATCCAAAAACGATCGGTTTTTTGGTTGGTGAATTAATTAAACGGGTGACCAATAAATCAGTCGGTAAGAACTTGGAAGAGTTACTGAATAGTCCTCTTGAAACCAAATGTTTTATAGGTACACCTTCAGCATATCATGACAATATTGCTGAGCTAATTAGCTCTGAAAGCCTAAGAAAAGCTTTTAGTGATCCTACAAATGTAGATGAGTATCTAATTACTGCGTTTCTTAATCCTGCAAACAGAACAAAAACAGCAAACACAGCTGAATGGCGACTTGCAGAAATTCCAGCTATGAACTGTCACTCTAATTCAAAATCACTTGCAAAAATTTATGATTTTTTCTTATCACATTTATCAAATAAATTTATTTCATCAAATACCTTTGAAACCCTTACTACAGTTGCTGTAAGTGGAGACGATCATGTAATGAAATCACCTATGCAGTGGTCACATGCAGGTTATAGTGTCGGTGGTGGAAAATTATTTGGTAAAAGCAGTAAAGCATTTGGTCATACTGGATGGGGCGGTTCTATGGCATTTGGGGATCCTGAAAATGGAATTAGCTGCGCATACACAATGAATTTATTAACTGGATCCATGCTAGGTGATCAAAGAGCACTTAAATTAGTTGAAACAATATATGATGCCCTATGAAACTAAGTTTTAGATCAAAATTGTTTTACGGTGGTGGTGATTTTGCCATTAATATAATGTGGCAACTGACTGTCTTCTACTTACTATTTTTTTATACAGATATTTTTGGATTATCGCCTGCAAACGCTGGCTTAGTTTTCTTTTTAGCGAAAATCTGGGACGCATTTACTGACCCGATTATGGGGTACATTGCAGATAATACTTCGACCAGATGGGGGAAATTCAGACCTTATATCTTGTTTGGATCAGTCCCCGCACTAATAATGATTATTCTATGTTTTACCTCACCTGATTTGTCACAAACAGGTAAATTTTACTGGGCACTATTTACATACATTACATTCACAACTTTATATACAATCATTGCTATTCCAGTTGGATCGCTCATTCCAGCGATGACTCAAGACAGAGATGAAAGAACATCGCTCGCATCATTTAGATATTTAGGAGCCAGCTCTGGATCAATTGCTGTTGCAGTTCTAACATTGCCTCTAGTTGGCCTTTTTAGCTCACCACAGTTCGGATTTCCAATTGTAGTGGGTTGTTTGGCAGTCCTTGGAGCTATTTTTGCATTTCTGTGTTTTTTTAATACTAAAGAAGTTTATTCAAAGCCATATGAAGAAACCATTGGTATTAAAAAAGTTACTAAAATGGTATTTAACAATTATCCATTACATTTCGTAATATTGGCACTTTTAACAACTTGGGTTGCAAATAATATCAAGCAACTAACAGTTGTCTATTTTGTAAAATATAATCTTCAATTAGAGGCTTACTTTAGTCCAATTTTACTTGGCGTGATTTTACAAATTATGTTTGGTGCATATTTAGTTAACTTAATAAAACATAGGTTTGAAAAAAAGACTTTATTCATGATTGGAACATTTCTTTACGTAATCACAGATTTAATAATCTATTATATTACTGGTTATGAAAACTTTTGGTTATTAGCTTTTATTGCAACCTTTGGCTTCATTGGTTTCGGTATGGCAGGTGTCATGGCCTGGTCAATGATAGCTGATACAATCGAGTATGGTGAATGGAAATCTGGATTTCGTGCTGAAGGAGTCTTAAACGCAGCTCACGTATTTGTTTTTAAATTAAGTGTTGGTTTTAGTGCATGGCTTGCTGGAGTAATTCTTGAAAGCACAGATTATGTGGCAAATGCAATAGATCAAAGCCCAGAAACATTGAATGGTCTATTTATTATGGGATATATTTTTCCAGCTGTTGCCGGAACTATAGCAATAATAGTTACGTACTTTAATAAGTACGATAGTAACTTTTATGAAAGAATATTTTCTGAATTAAAACAAAGACAAAGTTAAGTTATGAACACGGTCTCGATTGGTGAGGGCTTTGGCAGAGTTAACCTCATTGGAGAGCATTTAGACTATAATGGTGGACATGTTTTACCGTTACAAATCAAGAACTCAATTATCTGTGAGATCGTTGAAAATAAAAATAGTGAATCTATTTCAATAGTTTCAGATAAATATAAAGACTATTTAACTGTTAAGAAACTCGAAAAAAGAAATAATTGGGCAGATTTCGTTATTGGATCATGTCTTTATTTTGAGAAGAAGTTTTCAGTTAAGATTAACAATATCTCAATTTATATCAAAAGCAGCCTTCCATTGGGAGTCGGTCTCTCTTCCTCTGCTGCAATCACCGTAAGTACTTTAAAATCGCTAAGTTGCTATTTTCAAAAAAATTTAGCAGATGAAGATTTAATTAATTTAGCATTTGAGGTTGAAAATGATTTTGTTGGTGTGGGCGGTGGAGTTATGGATCAATTTGTATCGGTCTTAGGAAATCATTATGAAGCTCTTTTTCTTGATACCTTTAATAAAAATTATGAATTGATACCAATTTTTCAGGATTATCAATTTCTAATAATTGACAGCAACACACAAAGGATTTTATCAGATAGTGAGTTTAACAAAAAAAAAGAATTATGTCTCAATGCTGCAAAAAAAATGAAAATTCAAAACCTCTGTGCAAAAACAAAAATTGATGAAAATGATATTCAATTACTTTCAGATGAAGAGCTTAATGTTAGTAGACATGTAATTGAGGAAAATTTGAGAGTTGTAAAAGCAGCTCAATTTTTAAAAGATAATAAAGCTGAAGAATTTGGAAAATTAATGACAGAAAGTCATATTTCTTTATCACGACACTATAGAGTATCAACTGATAATTTAAATAAGTTAGTTCATCTATCTAATTCCTTTGGCGCTTTAGGATCTAAACTCACTGGAGCTGGTTTTGGTGGGGCAATCGTAACTTTAGTAAAAAAAGAGCTGGTTGAAGAACTTAAAAAGTATATTCTTGATGGGTATCCAAATGCTAAATTTATATAATTATGAAACTTAATTTACCAAAAGATTTTATATGGGGTACAGCGACTGCTGCTCATCAAGTAGAAGGAAATAATACAAACTCAGATTTTTGGCTGCTTGAAAATACAAAAAATACCACATTTGCTGAACCGTCAGGAATTGCTTGTGATCAATTGAATAGATATGAGGAAGATATAAAACTTATGTCATCTCACGCAATACAGTCCTATAGACTATCTATTGAATGGGCTCGTATCGAAGAGTCCGAGGGAGAATTTTCAAATGAAGCAATTGATCATTACAAAAAAGTTTTGGATTGTTGTCATGAAAATAATCTTCAAACGTGCGTCACATTCCAACACTTCACTTCCCCACTTTGGTTTACAGCTAAAGGAGGTTGGGAAAAAAAGGAAAACACAGATTTATATGTTAAATATGCTGAATTTGTAACAAAAGAGCTGGGTAACCGCATAGATACGGTTTGTACAATAAATGAGGCAAATCTAACTGCATGTTTTGCGCACACATTTCCTAGCTACCCTGAACAAGGAATGAAAACTATCATGCCATTTGTTGAAGATGCCGCTAAATCATGCGGGTCAACTCTAGATAATTTTGGCCCTTTTCTATTTGGCCATCCCTATAAAATACGTGACTGTATGATGGCGGCGCACGTAAAAGCGTTTCCAGTTATCAAAGGTCTACTTACAAAAAATCAGCCAGTTGGTATTACACTTTCAATTATGGATTACCAAGCGGCAGAAGGAGGCGAACAAACACGCGACATTGCTCATGCTGAAACAGTGGATGTGTGTTTGGATCAAACTAAGGACGACGATTTCATTGGTATTCAAACGTATACACGTCACACCTATGGTCCTGAGGGCATCATGAAACCTAACGTCAATGATGAAAATATGCTTGTTATGGGATATGAATATTATCCCGAGTCATTAGAAAATGTATTGAGGTATGTTGCTCCAAAAATAAATTGCCCAATGATTGTGACTGAAAATGGGATTGGTACAGATGATGATAATCAAAGAATAAAATATATCACTACAGCATTAAAAGGACTTCAAAGCTGTTTAGATGACGGTTTAGATATTCGAGGTTATTACTATTGGTCATTTCTGGACAACTTTGAATGGATATATGGCTACAAACCGCGTTTTGGTTTAATCGAGGTGAATAGAGATACTTTAGAGAGAAAAAGTAAAGAAAGCCTAAAATTTTACGAGCAAATTATCAGAAACTCTCAATCCTAAATTTCATTACTCTCTGCCTGAGTAAGAAAACAACCATTAATCAGCCATTCACCGTCCTCTTGTTGCTGCATTGAGTAAATTGCAGTTACGAATTCACCCTCAGGATCAACTAAATATACTTCTAGGGAAGGTACGCCATCTCTAAGTGATATCTTGCCAAAGTTCACACTTTTGGGACGATAAACGGCCTGGTACTGACCTACAACCATTTCACCAAACGCTTTTGGACTTGGGAATATCTTCTTAATAATTGGCGATGCGAAAGAATAAGCTTTTTCGAAATCATCATTTTGAAATGCTTGCAGCTGCTGACTTACAACAGAAATAATCTCTTGTTCGTCCTCATCAGTAAGTGAAAATGCAGATGTACTTATTAAAAGGACAACTAAAAATGGAAGTACTAATCCTTTGACAATCTTAGTCGTCAACATCGGTGAATATTTTAAGCTTTCTTGCTTTTAATATAAGAACAGCTATGGCAATCAATAAAATAGCACCACCCTCGTAAAGCAACATGCTTGGATCCATAGTTTTGCCCTGTAAGATTATTAAACGTGCAACAGCAGTAATAGCAATAAACAGCGGTATACTTATTCTAATTCTATTTAGTGTCCAATATTCTCTAATCATTTGTATAACTTCGAGATAAATAAATAATAAAAGTAAGTCTGCAAGTTCAACGAGGTTTTTTTCATACATTGCATATATTTCATAGCCAATAGCTATAACTGTAGCAAAAATAATTATTACCAGTGCTATTTTTTCAATGTATTTAATTGTATCTATCATAAAATCTCAAAAAGACCTGCTGCTCCCATTCCGCCACCAACGCACATTGTTACAACACCGTATTTAGCGTTTCGTCTCTTACCTTCAATTAAAATATGTCCTGTCATTCTAGAGCCGGTCATACCATATGGGTGTCCAATAGAAATTGATCCTCCGTTAACATTTAATTTCTCATTATCAATTCCTAGCTTATCTCTACAGTATAAAACTTGAACTGCAAATGCTTCGTTCAGTTCCCATATATCGATATCGTCTACCTTTAAGCCGTGTTGCTCTAGGAGTTTTGGTACAGCAAATACTGGTCCTATACCCATCTCATCGGGCTCACAAGCTGCAACAGAAAGTCCTCTAAAAATTCCCATAGGCTCAATATTTCTTTTTTCTGCTTCTTTAAGATCCATTAACAAACATGAAGATGCTCCATCTGACAGCTGACTAGCATTACCCGCAGTAATGTATTTATCAGGTCCCATAACTGGCATTAAACCAGCAAGGCTCTCAAGTGTTGTTTGCGGTCGATTACACTCATCTTTATCAACTGTTACTTCTTGTTCTGTAACTTCCTTTGTTTCTTTGTTCATTACATCCATTTTTGTCGTTAAAGGAACAATCTCGTCTTTAAATTTTCCTGCCGTTTGAGCTGCAGCTGTTCGTTGTTGACTTTGTAGTGAATATTCGTCTTGGTATTCTCTGCTTACTTTGTATCGATCTGCTACAACATCAGCAGTATTAATCATAGGCATCCATAATGCAGGACAAATTTTTTGAAGTTCAGGCTCAATAAGGTGTTTCATGTTCATGTTTTGCTGTGTCATTGAGATTGACTCTACCCCCCCACCTATAGCTACTTTAATACCATCAACAATAATTCTTTGAGCGGCTACCGCTATTGATTGTAAACCTGATGAACAAAAACGATTTATTGTAGTACCTGGCACAGTTACGGGGCATCCTCCTGCAATTGCAACATTTCTTCCAATATTATGACCCGTTGCTCCCTCTGGTTGTCCGCATCCAAAAATTACATCTTCTACTTCGCCAGCTTCAACTCCTGCTCTTTCAATAGCATGTTTAACAGTATGGCCACCCATTGTAATGCCGTGAGTTTTGTTAAATCCACCTCTCATAGCTTTTGCTAATCCAGTTCTTGCAGTTGAAATTATTGCAGCTTCTCTCATACTATATTGCCCTTATAAATATTTAGAAAACCGTAAGATAGACTTTTTATATAAAAAAAAAAGTTTAATTTTATTTAAAAAAATACATCAAAAATACCCTCAATTTTGGCAAATATTTTTCTTTATTCTGCTTGACCATATCCGAATTGAAGTCTAGAAAATCGCATTCTTTGAATTAGGGAGAATCTCTATGGTCATGTTAAAGACAGAAATATCAGCTCCAAGTTGGGTTCCAGAAGGATACAAAAAACTTGGATGGCATGCTGGCTTTGATGTTTTAATTGGACCAATGTATTTTAAACGAGAAGAAAATAATCAATATAAATTCATTACTAAAATTTTGGATAAGCACCTGAATGCTCATGGTATTGCACACGGTGGCTACTCTATGTCATTAGCAGATATTTTCCTAGGATCTATGGTATTCGCTGCATGTGGAAAAAAACCTTGCAGTACTATTTCACTAAACTGTAACTTTGTAAGTCCAGGTCTTCAAGATGATATTGTTGAATGTGATGCTAAGGTTACAAGAACTACGAAATCACTCGTCTTTATTGAGGGTAATTTGATCTCACAAGATAAAATTATTTTATCTGCCTCAGGTATTTGGAAAATATTGAATCAATAATAATTCATAAATCGGTCAAGGCTGATATAAGTTTTCATATCATTAATCTTATTTGTTTTAAGTAGTCTTTTCACTTCTTGGACTGAATATATTTTTGTCTCTAAGACCTCATCTTCGTCAAAATTTGTCTCACTCTTCTTATAGCAATGAGTTAGATAGCAGTGCACTATGCAAGTGTTATATGCTGGGGTTGAAAAGTATTTGCCTATCATTTTCCAATTTTTTCCATGATAACCAGTTTCTTCAATTAATTCTCTTTTGGCGCAACTTAATGGCCTTTCTCCTGGATCAATAGTTCCAGCTGGGACTTCAAGCATAATTTGATCTGATCCGTATCGATATTGTTTGAGCAAAACTATAAATTTCTTATCAATTATTGGAACAATACAAGTTATGCCATTGTGTACTATAAGATCCCTAACAGTTTTATTTCCATTTACCCATTTAACTTCATCAAAATGTAAATCAAAAACATTCGCTTTAATTTTTTTCTTGGTTTTAATAAATTTTGCTTTTCTTAGAGTCATTTTTGAAAATCTCTCATATTAATAAATTCGACTTTTGAATGATGCTGTTCAATCAGATTTATCAGGTCATTCGGAGCTATTGACACTGTTGACGTGTTAATTAAAGGATGGAAATTCACAATTTCATATTCCATAAACTCTTGATCAAAGAAAAATTTAACTTTTTTTTCTTTATCGTTCAATAATCCAAATGGAGATACTGATCCGGGTTTGATACCTAGAATATTTATTAAATAATCTTCATTTGCAAATGACAATTTTTTGGAGTTTAAAGGTACTGATGCTTTTTTTAAATCAGCAATAATATCCTCAATAAAACTTACTAAAAAAAAATTATTTTTTTTATCTTTCAAAAAAAGATTCTTTGAATGTGCTCCTTCAATTGAACCTCGAAGATTTTTAGAGTCTTCGACTGTAAACAGCGGTTTATGTTCAGTAATCTTATAACTAATCGACTTTGAGTCTAATAAATTAATTAATGAAATTTTATCAAACATTAAACAAGAGAACTTAATTTCTCTTTATATTTTGAGTTGGGCATCTGATCAATTAGAGTTCTAAGTTGTTTCTTTGTAATCCATCCATTTAAATATGAATCCATTTCAATAGATCCAAATAAGTTTTTTCCCTTTTTTTGATATTTGTGAATATAGTTTGAGGCTTCAAGCATTTCTTCTGCATCACCAGTATCAAACCACTGAACATCATTTTTTAATGCAAAAACTTTTAAGAGATTCTTTCTTAAATAAGATTGATGAACATCAACTATTTCTAATTCTTTTCTTTTAGAGGGCTTTAAATTCTTAACAGTTGATATAGAGTCTTTATCGTAAAAATAAAGACCAGGTATTGTGAGATTACTCTTTGGTTTTTTTGGTTTCTCAATAATTGATTTTATATTTTTTTCTCTATCGTATTCAATAACTGCTGATTTGTGTGGATATTTTGTTTTTACAGCTAAAACAGCAGCTCCATCCTTGAGCGACTGAACTTTTTTTAAAGTTGATGTGAAGCTCTTACCAACAAATAAATTATCAGCTAAGGCCAAAACAAATGGTTTTTTGTTAATAAATTTTTTAGCAATATTAACAGCATCAGGAATTCCAACTTGTTTTTTTTGAAATGTGTAATTGAATTTCATGCCAAGCTGTTTTCCCGAGCCAAATAGTTTTCTAAATTCTGGTATATCTTTCTTTTGAGATATAAACAGCACCTCGCGAACACCAGCCTTAATTAAGTTTGATAACGCATAATAAAGTAAAGGTTTATCATATAAAGGCAGAAGAGGCTTCACTGTTACTTTTGTTGCAGGCGAAAGTCGAGTTCCCTTGCCGGCAGCGAGAATAATGCCTTTTTTAAATCTCATTAAAATTTAATTTATTAAAAATACTATTTACTTGATTTATGTTTCAAGAAATTTTTATCTCTTAAATTTCTATACTCTGGCTTTTTCTTTTGCATTTTTGACATCATTGTAGTCATTACATCTTCTTTATGAAGCGTAGCTGCATTCCAAAGCGCTACATTATCTAGACCTTCTTTAACAGAGTGATCTCTTGAATAATTAAGAACTTCTTTTGTAACCCACATCGCAAGTGGTGTTTTTGTTGCTAATTTTTCAGCCATTTCAAAAGCACTATCAATCATTTCTTCATGACTTTCATGTAAAGAGCTTACAAGACCAACCTCTTTGGCTCTTTCAGCAGATACCTTTTCTCCCATCATAGTCCACTCACGCGCTATACCAGCAGGTATAATTTTTGGTAATCTTTGGATCGTTCCTATATCTGCTGCTAAACCTACATTTATTTCCTCAATTAAAAAAAATGCATCTTTTGTACAAAGTCTTATATCAGCGGCGGTGATTAAATCGATACCTCCACCAATACAGCCTCCTTGAACAGCAGCAACAACCGGAAATCTCGCATCCTCCAAACATGAAGCGGCACGTTGCAGAAACTTTAACTGTTGAATAAAATACCCCCTACTTCTGCCAAGCTCCTGATTTGTTTCGTGTTCGACAACATCATCTTTAAACATGCTTAAATCTATTCCCGCAGAAAAGTGTGGTCCCGTGGAAGATACAATTAAAGCTCTAATCTCACCACTATCATCCAGCTCTTCAACTTCCTTTGGAAATAATCTCCAAAAATCCTCGTTCATTGAATTTCTTTTTTCAGGCCTATTGAACCTGATATGAGCAATTGAATTATTTATTTCAACATCAAAGGGTTTTGGCATGTTTTTTTCCTCGCTTTAGATAAGTGATCTATATAAAGTATATATACATTTAAAAATTAGAGAAATACATAAAAAATGTCTATTAATTACGAAGAAATAATGTCCATGACTTCAGAAAACATTGAAGTTTCCTATACTGATAAAGACTCAATTCTCTATAGTCTAGGCGTCGGTCTTGGAAATGACCCAATGAATGTAGATGAATTAAAGTTTGTCTATGAAAATTCACAAATTGCATTGCCGTCAATGGCTACTAATTTTCAATATCACTCACCATTATTGCTGAAGACAAATATTAATTTCATTATGGTTGTTCATGGTGAACAGAGATTATCGATAACCAATCCTTTACCTGTCTCAGGAGATTTTGTAACTAACGCTAGAGTTATAGGTTGTTATGATAAAGGTCCTGGTAAAGGTGCAGTTATTGAGGTTGAAACAACTGTAAATCTTAAAAAAGATAATACGGAAATCTGTAAGCTCGTTAGTACAACATTCGCTAGGGGGGATGGGGGCTTTGGTGGACCTGAGTCTCCAAAAAAAGAATTAGTAAGACCCGAGGGTAAACCAGATTATGTGCATGAAATAAATACCAAAACTGATCAAGCATTAATTTTTAGACTTTCAGGTGATTACAACCCATTGCACTCTGATCCAAATTTTGCAAAGTCTGCTGGTTTTGAACGGCCAATTCTACATGGCATGTGCACATACGGTATCGCATGCAGATCAATTATTGAAAGTGTCTGCGATAAAGATGTAAAGAAACTTAAAAGATTTGATTGTCGTTTTTCTTCACCTGTATATCCTGGAGAAACAATAGTTACAGAAATGTGGAAAGATGGTAATAATGTTTATTATCAGTGCAAAGTAAAAGAACGTGATAAAATAGTAATTAAAAATGGAGTGAGTGAAATATTATGATACCAAAAGTTGGAATTTCTGAGGGTAAAGAACCTCTTTTTTATAATGAATCTCATCATGCATGGAGAGAGGAAGTAAGAAAATTTGTTTCAAAGGAAATAGCTCCTTTTGTTGAAGAATGGGAAGAAGCTGGTGAGTTCCCAAGAGAACTCTATAAAAAAGCCGCCGATGTAGGTCTAATGGGAATGGGCTATGATGAAAAGTATGGCGGTACTACAGAAGGCATTGACATCTTTCACGGAATCGTAACAGCTGAGGAATTCGCCCATGGATGTGGCGGTGTTTCAGCAAGTCTTTTATCGCATAACATTGCAATACCATTGATACAATCTTTGGGCACAGAAGAACAAAAAGAAAAATTTATTCCCCCAGTAGTAAGAGGGGAAAAAATAGCAGCTCTTGCAATGACAGAACCTTCGGGAGGATCAGATGTTGCAAGTTTGAAAACTAAAGCAGTTAGAAAAGGAGACCATTTCATTGTTAATGGCTCAAAAATGTTCATTACAAGTGGAATGCGTGCTGATACATATGTAGTTGGAGTAAGAACTGGTGGTGAAGGTGCTACAGGAATATCAGTTCTGGTTATTGAAAAGGATACGCCTGGCTTCACGCAAACACCTCTAAAAAAAATGGGATGGCTAAGCTCTGATACAGCTGTACTTTATTTTGATAATTGTAAAGTACCTGTAGAAAATTTGATTGGTGGAGAAAACAGTGGCTGGATCGGCGTAATGAGTAACTTCAGTCAAGAAAGACTTGGTATGGCAGCTGGTATGAATGCATACTCTCAAATTTGTATTGATGAAGCAGTAGCTTGGGCAAAAGAGCGAAAAACATTTGGTAAGCCGTTGATTGATAATCAAGTGATAAAACATAAACTCGTTGACATGAACAGAGCGGTTAAAACATCAAGAGCATGGACAGAATTGCTATCTTGGAGAGTAATGAATGGTGAAAGCCCAATTGCAGACTTGGCAATGCTGAAAGTACACGCAAGTAAGGCGATGGAACTATGTGCAAGAGAAGCAATGCAAATACTTGGTGGCGCAGGATACCTTCGAGCTAATAGCGGGCCTGGAAAAGTTGAGAGAATTTATAGAGAAGTAAGAGTAAATGCTATTGGCGGTGGATCAGAAGAAATAATGTACGATCTAGCTGCAAGACAATTGGGATATAGATCTTAATTAAAACTCTGCAACTTCCATATCCATCATTGATGACTTGCCTGCTTGCACTTTTTTTGAGTACATAGTTAGCTCTGGCATAATCTTTTCAACAAAATACGTTCCAGTTTTTATTTTATTTTTATGAATAGGTTCATTTTTTCCAACTGAGAACTTTGCCATACGTGCCCACATATATGTCATTGAAGATAGAGCTACTAAATTTAGGTAATCAGTAGCAGAAGCAAGAGCATTTTCGGGATCCTGCATACCGTTTTGCATTAACCACATTGTTGATGCAGTAACTTCATTGAGAGCATTCTCGAGCGGTTTTATAAATGATGATATTTCCTCATTATCTTTATTTTCAGAAAGAAATTTTTGCACTTCTTTTTGGAAATTTTGTAACAACCGTCCCTGGTGCATTGTTAATTTTCTGCCAACTAGGTCTAACGCTTGAATGCCATTTGTACCCTCATATATCATTGTAATTCTTACATCACGCATATACTGCTCGAGAGGATATTCTTTTGTAAAACCACTACCTCCTAAGACTTGTAAAGATTCTGAGCAATTTAAAAAACCTCTATCAGTGCAGTAAGCTTTAATTATTGGTGTCATCAATGCAGCAAAATCATCAGCTTCCTGCCTTACTTTTTCATCGGGATGATCTTCTGCAAGATCAATTTTCATTGCTGTATAAATGCATAATGCACGCATTGCTTCAGTTGTTGCTTTAACATTCATTAACATTCTTCTTACATCAGGATGGACGATTATATTGTCAGCTTTACTATCTTTGTCTTGCTTATCCTTAACAACTGACCTCATTTGTTTTCTTTCTTTAGCAAATTCCAGGGCGTTTTGATATGAGATCTCAGACATTGCTATACCTTGGAGTCCAACTTTTAAACGTGCATCATTCATCATCAGAAACATTGCTTCCATACCTTTGTTTTTTTCTCCAACAAGCCAACCTTTTGCATTTTCAAGGTTCATAACGCAAGTTGGCGAAGAATTAATTCCAAGCTTATGTTCTAAGCCGCCACAATAAATTGTATTTCGAGAGTTATCGTCCAGTCTCTTTGGTACAAGAAATAAACTTATTCCTTTAATACCCTCAGGTGCATCTGGTGTTCTTGCAAGCACAAGATGAATAATATTTTCTGTTAAGTCATGTTCACCAAATGAAATCCAAATTTTTTGTCCTGTTAATTCATAGTGATCATCTTTAGGAACTGCAGTTGATTTTATTAAGCCAAGATCAGTTCCGCATTGTGGTTCTGTCAGGCACATAGTACCCATCCACTCACCAGAAGTCATGTTAGGTAAATATTTATCTTTAAGTTCCTCTGTAGCTTTTTTTAAGATGGTCTTCATTGCTCCATGACTTAATCCTGGACCCATATAGAATGCCATATTAGCAGCTATACCAATCTCACCTGCAAGTATGGCAGTCGTAAACGGTGCTCCACCGCCACCGTATTGAGTGGGCATAGTAGCACCAACATAGCCTGACGACTTTACTGCATCATACAATTTTTTAAATCTTTCAGGGGTATGAACTTCAGGACCTTCTTCTCCATCAGTTACATATTTTAAGCCTTCTCTGTCACCAATTTTATTACTATCTAGTACTTCTTGCTCATTAAGACGCCCTATTTCAGACACAACGCTCATGAGTGTTTCGGAGTCATATTCCTTGAACTTCTCTATGCCAGCGATGACCTCATTGTAGTTAAGCATATCCAGATTGTATTTGAAATCTTCTATTGGACTTTTGTACGACATAGGTTTAAGAATAATTATTGTAGTTTTAATATATATAACCTTTGTCTCATAAATTGCAAATTTCTAATTTTGTTAACCATATTGATGGGGAAAGTCTGAAAAGTTTAGAATTATGAGTATTTATCTGCCTATTGCAGAGCTCTCAGTTAACATTTTTCTATTATTGTCTTTAGGTGGAGTTGTAGGATTTCTATCTGGCATGTTTGGTTTAGGTGGAGGCTTTTTAATGACACCGTTACTAATATTCATAGGTATACCTACTAATGTTGCTGTTGCAACATCGGCAAACCAGATAGTTGCATCTTCAATTTCCGGAACATTGGGTCACTGGAGACAAGGTCTTGTAGATTTCAAAATGGGAGGGGTATTGCTTATTGGTGCCTTCTTTGGATCAATCTTGGGTGTTTGGATATTCAGTAAGCTTGTTGCGATTGGACAAATTGATACTGTAATCTCAATTTTATATTTTACTCTTTTAACAGGCATAGGTTTATCCATGCTGATTGAAAGCTCTAAAGTAATAAGAGATAGAATAAGAAGAAAAAGTGTTAAACGAAAAATTCATTATCATAACTGGGCGCATAGACTGCCTTTCAAAGTAAGATTTTATAAATCTAAGTTATACATAAGTATTATTCCTCCTATTATTATTGGTTTTGTAATTGGGATCTTATCAGCAACAATGGGAATTGGTGGTGCATTCATATTAATTCCTGCGATGATTTATTTTTTGGGAATGCCTACCTCAAAAGTAATTGGTACATCATTATTTCAAATTATTTTTATAACTGCAATAGTCACTATTCTTCATGCAACTACTACGTTTGCTTTAGATGCGGTACTAGCTTTCTTTTTAGTACTCTCGTCTGTTATTGGCGCTCAAGTCGGGGTATTAGCGGCTAATAAATTAAGAGGTGAAGAAATAAGAGCTTTATTGGCTATTATCGTATTAGGTGTTGCAACTAAGATTGCACTTGATTTGTTAGTAGAGCCTAACGAAATTTTTAATTTATCTGTAATACGATTAGTTTTCTAATGATAAAACAATTGATTATCTTATTTTATATTTTAATTGGGACGCTTACACCCTCAATATCAATTGCACTGGTTATTGGCTCAGACCAGGAAGAAATATATATAGATGCAAATTTTTCGGGTGAAGAACTACTAGTTTTTGGAGCATTTTATTCTGATCCCTCTCAGTCAAGAGATAGTAAAAGTGACATACTTATCGAAGTTGTTGGCCCTCTAGAGGATGTTGCATTAAGAAAGAAAGACTCATATTTTGGATTTTGGTTAAATTCTAAAAGTGTAACTTTCAGAGATGTACCTGGGTTCTATTATCTTTCGAGTACATCTGAACTTACGAATGAATTTTTAGCAAATAACCAAATCGGACTACTTGAAAAAAAGAAATCAGAGATGATCGATTGGAGCTCACTAACTACTGATTGGGGCGGCGTAGTAAATGAAAAGGAAAAAGAAGAATTTTATAGTGCTCTAATTAGAACAAAACAAAATGATAGTTTGTACAAACAAGTTTCTGATGAAATTGAAATAATTGATGGAAATCTATTCAGATCTTACATTGATATTCCAAATACAGTTCCTGTAGGAGAATACAATGTTAATCTTCACCTAATTATAGACAATGAGGTATCACAAGAATATTCATATAACTTTATGGTTACTAGAGTTGGAATTGAAGAGGCAATCTACTCATTTTCAAAAAACTATCCGTTCTTATACGGATTGATTTCTTTAATAATTGCAATAATTATTGGTTGGAGTGGTGCTGAAATATTTAAGAGATTTAGAAAAGTATAGTGACTGAGATTTCATATTTGTATGTAGTTCTTGCTGGGCTCCTTAGTTTTCTCTCTCCATGTGTATTACCAATTGTGCCAGGCTACTTGTGTTTTATGGCAGGAACTAGTCTAGATAAATTACAATTTGATGAAGGTGATAAAATTAAAAAAAAGGTTTTTAGTTTTTCATTAAGTTTTGTACTTGGGTTTTCAACTGTGTTTGTAATACTGGGGGCTTCCGCAACTTTACTAAGCAGTTTGGTGTATGAATATCTTGATTTTTTACGTATTGCTGGGGGAATAATAATTATCATATTTGGTATTCATTTTATGCAAATCGTACAAATACCATTTTTAAACAGGGAAATGAGATACCAAATTGAGAACTATAGACCGGGTGTAGTTGGCTCTTATGTAATTGGTTTGTCATTTGCATTTGGATGGACACCTTGCATTGGGCCTATTCTTGGAAGCGTCTTATCAATAGCCGCAAGCTCAGAAACAGTAACGTATGGAATAATTTTGCTGATGCTGTATTCAGCTGGCTTAGGAATACCTTTCTTAATAGCTGCCTATGCGATAAATGGCTTTATGAAATTTTTGTCAAGAATAAGAAATTATATAAGGGTAATCGAAATTTTTACTGGTCTTTTGCTAATTTTATTTGGTATCCTAATACTAACAAACAGAATTCAAGAATTGGCTTTCTTTTTTATAAAGTATTTTCCATTCTTAGCGCAATTTGGATAAAGGAGTAAATATGTTTCAAAAAGATTTATTAAAAAACAAGAGAATTTTAGTTTCCGGTGGAGGGTCGGGACTTGGTAAAGCTATGGCAACAAGATATTTAGAACTTGGTGCCGATGTCTATATCTGTGGCAGAAGAAAGTCAGTATTAGATGAAACGGCTAAAGAGCTTATGGATATGCATGGGGGGTCTGTGAAATCGATCTCATGTGATATTAAAATTCCTGAGGCAATAGAGGATATGGTGGATGAAATTTGGAGTGAAGGACCTCTAACCGGGCTGTTAAACAATGCTGCAGGGAATTTTATTTCTAGAACAGAAGATTTATCTCCAAGAGCATTTACAGCTATTTCTAACATTGTTTTCAATGGAACATTTTATATGACAAATGCAATTGGTAAAAGGTGGTTAGCTGAAAATTTAAAAGGAAGTATAATTTCTATTTTAACTACATGGATTGATAGCAGTGGTCCATATACAGTTCCATCAGCAATGTCTAAGTCTGGTTTAGCGACAATGACCAGATCTCTTGCGGCTGAATGGGGAAATAGAGGTATAAGATTAAACGCTATCTCGCCTGGACCATTTCCAACTAAAGGTGCGTGGGATAGATTAGCACCAGGTGGCAAAGGTGCTAATATGATGGAGTCGATTCCAATGAAAAGAACTGGGGAGCTCAGCGAGCTTGCAAATTTAGCAACTTTTTTAATGGCAGATGGAGTTGATTACCTAACAGGAGAAATCATTACAATTGATGGGGCTCAATGGTTAAATCACGCGGGTAATTTCTATGAAATGTTAAAAGATGTAACCGACCAAGAGTGGGAACAACTCAGAAATATGATAAAAGCCTCAAATGATGCTGATAAAGCAAAAAGGTCTGTCTAGATAAAAGAATCCTTAAAAAGTTTTTTGCTCAAACTTCTTATAAGGGATGGCAGGTATCTCATAAAAAACGATGCAAATTTTGCTTCGAAGCCAACTGGATGATGGATTCTACTTGATTCATAGGCTGACCAAACTGAGCTTACGACCTTTTCAACTGGATAAACTTTTGTTTTTTGATTGACAAATTCACGGTCCAATTGACTTTTTGCACCTGCAGTAACAGCTTCAGCATCTAAGATAGGTGTTTCGGTAAACCAAGGATTAATTTCGGATACTTTAATGCCATACCGCGCAAACTCAATACGCAGATTTTCGGTAAGAGAGCTCACGGCATGCTTTGTTGCTCCATAAACTGATATGCCTGGCGCGGTAATAAGTCCCGCAACTGAACTTGTGTTCAGTAGCATACTGTTTTTTGTACTTTTTAAAATTTCAAGCATTGTAAAACATCCATTTACAACACCTTTAAAATTTACATCAATTATTTTGTTCATTTCCTCAATCTTTATATCCTCAAACGCTCCTGCAAAGTTTGCTATACCTGCATTATTAAAAAATATATCGCACCTACCACCTGTATATTGTGAGAAACTTTTTTCTGCTTCAATCCAATCTTCAATATTTGTTACATCTAACTTTTGATACATACACTTATTATGACCAATGATTTCGGCTACCTCTTTCAGACCTTCTTGATTGATATCAAAAAGCCCTACATTCCATCCTTTTTCAGCAAAAGATATTGCTGTTGCCTTACCGATTCCTGATGCTGCTCCTGTAATAAAAATACTTTTTGTCATCTTAGGCTAAAGTCCTTTTAAAAATAATTTAGTTGCAAATAAGCTTACATCAGCCGGTTTCAAATCATTTCTTTCCAATAATTGATCACCAATATTAACGCTAACAGCAATGACAGATGTTACCATAAGTGAAATATCGTTTTGAGGAAATCTAATAATTTTTGACATATTTACTGTCACTTCAAGCAATTTTTTATTAAAATTTTGGTATTCTCTCGAATTTTGACTTAACCATTTAAGATCTAATATATATTTTTTATTATTTTTGAAAAAAATATAATTTTCTGCATCATTAGATATCCAATTAAACCAGCTATCAAAAGCAATACTAACTAATTCATCAAAGGTTTTAGCTTTATTAATTTCAGGAATAATAAAATTACTAAAATCATTAATAAGCCTATTTACAATAACTAAAAATACTTCAACTTTATCATCAAAGTAATTATAGAATGTGCCAGAACCTAAACCAGCCTCAGATACAATCTCTCTTACATTAGAACTGTCAAGGCCCTTTTCAGTAAAAACTTTTCTTGAAGCCAAAATTATCGAGTCGCGATTCTGTTGTTTGTTAAGCTGTCTCTTTCTCTTGTTAAAAGGAAGATCAATGGTTTTATTCATTTATTACTTACACCAATTGCTTCTGAAATATTTGCAAATCCATCATCTTTGATAAGTTTAACAAGATCAATCAAAATCTTGTTTATTAGTTGCGGGCCACCATAAGTAAGTGATGTATACAATTGTACTAATGATGCACCTAGTTTGATTTTATTGTATACGTCTAATGCGCTACCAACTCCACCTACGCCGATTAAAATTAATTCTTGATTTGTCTCTCGATATAAAAATTTTAAAACTTTATCTGACAAATTCTTTATCGGAGTGCCAGATAATCCACCTTCTCTTTTTTTATTGAGATCTCGTAAAATTTCTGGTCTTGAAAGTGAAGTATTTGTAGCAATAATTCCATCAATATTATATTTATTAATAAGATTAAGAATCATACTGTAGTGATCATTTGTATTATCTGGATCAATTTTTAGCATGATAAGTTTTCTATTTTTTTCCTCATCCCTAATTTGAGATATTTCTCTTAAAAGAACTTCAAGATATTCTTTTCTTTGCAATTTACGTAAGGCTTCAGTATTTGGAGATGAAACATTAATGGTAACGTAATCACAAGAGACTGAAATCTTTCTGTAAATTTTTAGATAATCATCAATGAAATTTTTAGTGTCTTTATTTGGTCCAATATTTGATCCTACAATACCTCTCCTTTTTGCAGACATAAGATTCTCTACAAACCTCTTTTCTCCCTTGTTATTAAAACCTAATTTATTAATTATGGCGTTGTCCTTTTTTAACCTAAAAATTCTTGGCTTTTCATTTCCATATTGTGGCTTAGGTGTAACAGTTCCACATTCCACAAATCCAAATCCAATCTTTAATAGAGGGTCTATTAATTCAGCGTTTTTATCAAAGCCAGCAGCAATACCCAGTGGGTTACTGAAGCCTAGGCCTTTAATATTAGTATACAAACTTTGATCTTGAAAACCTCTACTTAGTAAGGGACTTCCATATTTTGTTAATTGTATAGTGACGTTATGAGCAGTCTCTGGTGGCAAAAGCTGAAGCATACCGGTTAACAAACTCATCACTTGCTCACTTTTATTCTTTCTCTAATAAGTTGTATTGTTTCTTTTATGCCGTAGATGGCAATAAAAGTACCAAATCTTGGTCCATCACTTTTACCAAAAAGAACCTGATAAATAAGTTTGAACCAGTCTCTTAAATTATCAAACTTATAATCTTTACCAATTTGATAGATTTCAGTCTGTATAGTCTCGGCATCAACATTATCTGGCAAAAGCTCTATTCGATTAATTAAATCTAAAAAAATACTTTTCTCCTCTTCACTGGGTACTTTAAATTGAATTTTATCGGCATTAACATTCTTTTCAAATGATATTGCTCCAGTTATAAGTTCTAACATGAAATTATGATCAGAATTGATAACCGAATTATCATATTTTTTTATAAAATCTAAAATGAAATCTGGATCACTTTTTCCACTAGCTGAAACTAAATTTAAAATTAAATTGAAAGAGACAGGTATTGAACCAATATGATTATGACTATTCATAATATGCCAAACTGGATTTTCAATCTTTTCCTCATCATTTTGGTCATTAAATTTATTTAAATGACTCAAAAATTCATCAACTGATTTGGGAATCACATCAAGAAATAATTTTTTTGCTCTTCTTGGATTTTGGTACATAAAGTAGCTTAATGTTTCCTTAGGGGCATAAGACAGCCATTCTTCAATACTCAAACCATTTCCCTTTGATTTTGAAATCTTTTCACCATTCTGATCAAGAAACAATTCATAGAAATAATTTTCGGGAGGTTGATGCCCTAAAGCACGGCATACTTTGGATGAAAGTTGAAAAGTTGGTATCAAGTCTTTACCATACATTTCATAATCAATATCTAAAGCACACCACCTCATTGCCCAGTCCACTTTCCATTGTAATTTGCAATTACCATCTAAAATAGACTGTTCAATTTCCTTATTATTCTGGAGATACACAACCGTATTTTTTTCAGTATTGATTGAAATAATTTCAACTTCGAGTACGTGTCCTGTTTCTGGGCAAATTGGTAAAAATGGACTGTAAGTTTTTTTTCTTTCCTCTCCTAATGTTGGTAATATTATTTTTTTAATCTCATCATAAGAATTTAAAACTTTAATTAATTGGTCATTGAAGAATCCTGACTTATAAAGCTCTGTCGCGCTCTTAAAAGAATATTTGAACCCAAACTTATCAAGAAATGCTTGCAACATCTCATTGTTATGGTTTCCAAAACTCTTTGATGTTTCAAAAGGATCTGGAATCGAGGTTAGAGGTTTGTGTAAATTTTTTTCCAAAATTTCCTGATTAGGAACATTATCAGGAACTTTTCTTAATCCATCCATATCATCAGAAAAAGCAATCAATTCAACTTCATAGTCAGATACCGCTTTTATAGCATTTAGCACCATGGTGGTCCTTGCGACTTCTCCGAAAGTACCTATGTGGGGAAGTCCACTTGGTCCATAACCAGTCTGAAGCTTGATTTTTGAATGATCTTTGAGGTTAGCTCTCTCGACTATCTTTCTAGCTTCTATAAATGGCCATGCTTTTGAATTTTCATTTACTATTGTCATATAAGTGACAATAACATAAATAAGCGGTAATTCGGTGAAAAACAAACAATTTTTTCTAATTGAAGTAAACTAAAAAAGAACTATTTGGGCTTATAGAGATAATAATAAACCTATAAATTTTATTAATTTTAATATAGTACTCCTATCTGATTATGAAAAAAAATAAACTAAGAAAACCTACTCAAAGTGAAGCAGAAGAAGCGGTTCGTACATTAATTAAGTGGGCTGGGGACGATGTAACACGCGAAGGTTTACTTGACACGCCGAAAAGAGTAGCCAAGGCATACAAGGACTGGTTTTCTGGATATGATGAAGATCCAAAAGAAATTTTAAAAAGAACATTTTCAGAGACAGGTGGTTACGATGAAGTCATAATGTTAAAAGACATTAGAATTGAATCACATTGTGAACATCATATTGCGCCATTTATTGGAAATGCTCACGTTGCATATCTTCCTAACAAAAGAGTTGTTGGCATCAGTAAATTAGCAAGAATTACCAATATATTTGCTAAGCGAATGCAGGTTCAAGAAAAGCTAACTTCTGAGATCGCAACATGTATACAGGATTGTTTGAAGCCTAAAGGAGTTGCAGTTGTGGTTGAAGCACAACATGAGTGTATGACCACTAGAGGAGTGCATATGCCAGGCATATCAATGGTCACCAGTAAACTTCTAGGAAAATTTAGAACAGATGCCTCTACACGTAGAGAATTCTATAGTATGCTAAATCAAGGTCCCATACTTAAAAAAAGCTAATATATATTTATCAACTACATGCTTAATTTTAAATTAATACTTAATGTATTAGGTTTCTTATTGATTGCTTTGAGTTTTGTTTTGCTCGTGCCAGCTATATTAGATCTAGCTTTTCGTAATGAAACATGGCAATCATTTATAATAAGTTCAATAATTACTCTTGGATTTGGTATTACCTTTTTTATTTCAACAAGAAATTCTGCAGAAAATAAAATCCAAACCCAAGATGCATTTTTAATTACCACGTTATCCTGGGTTTTTATTTGTATTTTTGGTTCTCTGCCTTTCTTTTTAGCGAACCTTAATATTAGTTTTACAGACTCAATTTTTGAGTCTATGTCAGGCATTACTACAACAGGATCAACAATTCTAAGCGACATTAAGTCTATGCCTGAAGGCATTCTACTTTGGCGAGGACTTCTCCAATGGATCGGGGGGGTTGGTATAATAGTCATGGCTATTAGTATACTTCCTGTATTGCAAGTCGGAGGTATGCAGGTCTTCAGAACAGAATCATCAGATACAACAGAAAAGATCTTACCAAGAACTGCGCAGGTATCTTTTGCGGTAATCATAATATACTTATCATTAACCGTTCTTTGTTTCATATCTTACTGGTTAAGCGGTATGAGACTTTTCGAGTCTTTAGTTCATTCAATGACAACGATAGCTACAGGTGGTTTTTCAACAAGAAATGACTCTTTCGCTAGCTTTAATAATCGATCAACGGAATACATTGCAATTTTATTTATGATTTTAAGTAGCCTTCCAATTTTGATTTATCTTGAGGTTACACGTAATGGCATCAAAAGTTTTTTTAGAGATACTCAAATCAAAACGTTTTTAATAATAATTTTTGTAAGTTCTTTATTAGTAATTTCTTACTTATGGATATTTGATTTTAAAAATTTTGAACAGTCTTTAAGACATGGTGCATTTAATGTTGTCTCGATTATAACTGGAACAGGTTATACTTCCGATAATTACAATTTGTGGGGACCATTTCCAATTTACTTACTTTTCTTTGGCATGTTTGTTGGCGGCTGTGCTGGTTCAACTACTTGCGGTATCAAGGTTTTTAGATTTCAGATATTATTTGAAACTTTAAAGATGCAAATTCAAAAGCTGTTACATCCGCACGGCGTATTTATTCCACACTATAATCGTAGAAAAATTCAGGACGAAGTAACATCTTCAGTCATGAGTTTCTTCTTTATATTCATACTAAGTTTCATAACTATTACTCTACTTTTATCTATGACTGAGCTTGACTTTGTGACTTCATTGTCGGCAGCTGCAACTTCTCTTGCCAATGTCGGACCAGGACTTGGAGCCACAATAGGTCCAGAAAGTTCTTTTTATGCAGTTTCTGATCCTGCTAAATGGATACTTATATTCTCAATGTTATTGGGAAGATTGGAAATATTAACTGTTTTAGTTATCTTTCATCCTGCCTTTTGGAAGAAATAATTAAAATATTACTTTTAAAATTTCTTTTTGAACAAAAAGTCTGTTGCTCGCTTCTTGCCAAACCCTTGAGTTATTTCCATCTATTACACTTGCTTCAACTTCCTCATTTCTGTTTGCTGGAAGACAGTGCATAAAAATACTATTCGATTTAGCCATTTTCATAACCTTTTCCGTAACTCTGAATTCTTTGATTAAATCATAATCCTGATTTTTTGTATCCTCTCCCATTGATTTCCATGTATCTGTCATCACGGCATCGGCATGAGCAAGAATTTGTTCATTTATATGATGATGTACGATATCATCGAGATTAGTTGCAGTGTCGTATCCCTTCATTTTTTCCTTATACTTTTCATACCATGTCTCCGGGCAAAAAATATTAAGTGAGAATCCTAATTCTTTTTTAAAAGCCTCGATCCAAGAATTTGCTACATTTGTTATAGGCCCCATCCAAACAATATTCAATTTTTCTAAACTACCCTTCTCCTCTAATAACGTCATTAGTCCAGCCAGGCACTGGCAAGGATGTGATAAATTTGATAGTGCATTTATCACAGGCAAATGAGATAGCTTGGAAGCACTCATTATGGTGTTATGATCGCTGACCCTAAGAATAAGGCCATCAGCATACAGTCCAAAAGTCTCAATAGTATCACTTACGCTTTCCTTATCATTACCCAGGTGAATATCTTCCTTATTTAAAATTGTTGTAGAGCCGCCCAATTGTTTAATTGCAATATCAAACGATAGCCTTGTTCTGGTAGATTTTTTTTCAAAAAATAATACTAGGTGTTTACTACTAAGATTATTTTGTAATATTGTTTTAGACTTCTTATTTTGTATAGCATTATTTAATAAGCTAATTAATTCACTCTTTGAGAGTTCTTTTATATCTATAAAATTTTTCATTATTTTAACTCACTGCAAGTAGCTCTTATTTTATCTATTGCTTCATCGCATTCAGTTAGGGTAAGATTTATTGGAGGCAAAAGTCTTACTACATTGTCTGACGCCTTTACAGTTAGAATATATTTTTCTCTTGCTAGATTAACAAACTTATCATTTTCAACTTTACACTTTAGCCCTAAAATAAATCCTTTTCCTCTGATATTTTCAATAACACTTGGAAAATCAGTAATCACATTTTGAAGTCCTTCATAGAGTTTTTTTGCGACAACATTAATTTCACTAAAGAATTTGTCTTTTAGCATTATATCTAAAACAGCATTTCCGACTGTACAAGCAAGTGGATTACCACCGAAAGTTGAACCATGAGAACCAAAATCCATTTTTTCACCGACTTTTTTTGATGTCAGGCATGCACCTAATGGAAAACCATTTCCAATAGCTTTAGCTATTGTCATAATATCTGGATTTACTTCAGACCATTCATATGCAAATAATTTTCCTGTTCTACCCATGCCGCATTGCACTTCATCAAAGATTAGAAGACAGTTATTTTCATCACAAATTTTCCTTAATCCCTCAAGGCATTGTTTAGGAACTTCTCTTATACCGCCCTCACCTTGTATTGGCTCAATAATTACTGCAGCAGTTTTTTCACTAATTGAGTTTTGAAGCTGCTCATGATCACCAAATTCAAGAAATTTAAAATCATTTACTGTGGTATTAAAAGAGCTGAGTTTGTCTGGACCTCCCGCTGCAAGCGCCCCTATTGTTCTGCCATGAAATGAACCCGAAAAACTTAAGATTTCCGTTTTATGTGACAAATTTTTTGAACTGTGAAAATATCTTCTAGCAATTTTTATGCTTGCCTCAATAGCTTCAGTACCTGAATTGCAAAAGAATACATAATCTGCGAAAGAATTATCACATAATCTTTGTGCAAGTTTTTCTTGTTCTGGTATCTGATATACATTTGATAAATGCCATAATTTATCAATTTGTTCTTTTAACTTATCATTTAGATATGGATTTGAATAACCTAAGGAGTTAACCGCTATTCCTGTACCAAAATCTAGAAACTTTTCGCCTGATTTTGTATACAAATAGCTACCAACTCCATGGGTAAATTCCAAATTTGATCTAGGGTATGTTGGAAGAACATTGGTCATTTTATGGTCTCAATTTATAACCTGATTTTAACATCAAATAGTTCATTCCAATAAGAAATATAAAAATTGATAATAATATAAAAATAGCAGAAAGGTATGAGGAGTCACTTACACCCAAGAAGCCATAACGAAAACCATCAATCATATAAAAAAATGGATTTATTAAACTTGCCGTTTGAATAGGTCCCGGTAACACAGTTATCGAATAGAATGTGCCAGAAAGAAAAGACAACGGTACGATTAAAAAGTTACCCACCGTTCCAAGATGATCCCATTTTTCAGCCCATATTCCTGAAATAGTTCCAATTAATGACATGATTGCTGAAGCTATTATCGCAAAAATAAGAATTATATAGATATTATAAATACTAACATCAGCAAAAGGGTACATCATGAGGGCGCAAGCAACTGCAACAGCTAGCCCCCTGGTAATTCCGGCTAAAGTAAAAGCTAAGATTATTTCAATACTATTAAGAGGAGGCATTAATAGATCAACAATATTGCCCTGTACTTTAGACATCAAGATGGAAGAAGAATTATTCATAAAGGCATTTTGAATGATGGTCATCATTATCAAGCCTGGGAATAGAAAACTTTTAAAGCTATCAAGTGGATAATTGGTTCTTACAGAACCAATCGCAGTAGTAAAGATTACCATAAAAAGCAAACTAGTTGCTGCAGGTGCAACAATTGTCTGGAGTGGGATTTTAGTAAATCTTTGTACTTCTTTTTTGTATAAAGTAATAATACTTATTGAATTGTACTGCATAGCGTCTGTTTAATTAAATTTCTTAAAATGTCATTAATATTTAGATTTCAGTAATTATTCTATTCAACTGATATTTATAGATAAATTTTTATACTCACAGATTGAGCAATAATATCAACATTTAGTATATTTGTATTGAACTTTATCAAAATGTAGTGGTAACATTTGCCATCAATTAAGGAGAAATTATGCCCTGGACATATGAACGAATTGAGAAGCTCAAACAGCTTTGGGATGAAGGTCTAACAGCAAGCAGAATCGCAGCTGAGTTAGGTGAAGTCACAAGAAATGCGGTAATTGGTAAAGCACATAGATTAGGTCTTTCGGGTAGAATGGCCACGAAAAGCAAGAATAATGGAATATCCATAATACGAAAAAAAAGAATAAATGTATCAAGAAGTCATAAAGTAATTGATATCTCACCTGTTATTGATGAACCAATGAATCCAACATCATTTCAAGATATTAAGGATGGCTTATGTAGGTGGCCACTTGGAGAACCAGAGGAAATAGATTTTAAATTCTGCGGAAGGAATACGAATGAAGGATTTGTATACTGTCAAGCTCATCACAAACAAGCTTATCAACCACTGAGCAAAGTAAGAGAACGAAAGAAAATCAAAAAGAAATTTAGAATTACTTAGAATAAAAACTCAAGAGTGAGGCTTAGACCAAAAGAAAAGATCAATAAGATTACAATTACAAATATTACTCCATTAATTAAGTTCATTTTTATTCCTTTTTATAAGATGGTATAAGTTTTTCACCTTTACTTATTTTATCTTTAATTTCTTTTATTGTTGACTCCATTCTGATATATCTTTCTGCAGTTGATGGATGAGTTCCTCCAGTTGAGTAAATTGAATTAGGAACTTCTACAGCAAATCTTCTCCAAAAATTTACAGCATCGTCTAAGTTATATCCCGACTGTGCTAGAATATACATGCTAAGATAATCAGCCTCATTCTCATATTCAATTGAATAAGCAGTAGCGCCAATACTTTGACCCATCTCCATCATGTCTTGTGGTAGACCGACATATATTCCAACCAACAAGCCAAGCAAAGCACCCGTGTTCGCATTTTGAATTTTATCTGCAACGTGCTTGTTAGCATTATGACCTAATTCATGAGCAAAAACAATTGCTGCACCAGTTTCATTTTGTATTAGCCACTTTGCCATCCTTAGTGAAAAAACCATTATCTCACCATTTGCAAAAGCATTAAACGTATTGTTATCAAGATCAATGACAAAGTTGAAACGACACCTTTGTTCGCTTCTGATTTTTATATTTTTAAACTCATCTCCTCTAAGAATCTTGAATTCATATAATTTTTGGTAGTCTTTATCAATCTTTTCAACGTAAGATTTAAATGCGTCTTCACCCTGAATTAAGCTTGCACCATCTATTTCTAAAATCTCATCTCCAACTAAGATACCCGCTTTACTTGCAGGCGAATTAGTGCCTAAACTCACGACTTTTAATTTTGATCCTAGTGAAAGACTTTTATTTATTTCTTTACGGATCGTTTCATATGCGGAGTACTCATTTGCAAGATTCATTCCTAAAGCAAATATTCGGTCATCCTCAGCACATAAATCTGAAGCACTGAACAATATATCTGTACCCATCGTTGAAAATGGTAAATACGTATCAAGCCACGAATCAGCGAACATTTGGTTTTGTATATCTCTCTCTTTTTCAGTTATTGTTGTACTGTAGTCCGGAAGCTGTGTTTGCGGTTGGGCACAAGAGATAAGAAACAACAAAGCTAAAATTGAGAATTTTTTCATCATATCCGTTCTAAGCGTTCTTTTCTAATCATATAGTACGAGTGAATAAATATAATAATTATTATAAAAATGCCTCCAATCAAGGTTTTTTGCGTTGGTGCTTCACTGATAAAAAACCATACCCATAAAGGTCCTAAGGCTGTCTCGAGTAAAAAGAAAATTCCCACTTCAGGAGAACTAATGAATTGCGGTGCAATACTAATAAATACAAAAGATACACCTACAGTGACAATCATTAATGACAAAAGTATCAAGTCAGTTGAATTAATTATGAAACTATTAACAAAGAATACTGCTACGCAAGCTGTTAAAAGTTTTCCTAATATATATGAGGGCACAAAATTGATATTTGGTGAACTTCTCATTACGGTTAAACTTGCTCCAACAAAAGTAGCACATAGAAGTCCATAAAAATCACCAAGATATCGATTAAGCTCATACGACTCATAGAAAATATAAATTACAGCAATCAAACAACCAAGAGAGCAAATCCAGGTGATCAATTGAGGTTTCTCGTTAAGAAAAATAAATGAAAATATTGAAGCAATTATCGGAACAAGACTAATCATTATTAAAGCGTTTGCGACATCTGTATTCGCTAAAGCTAAAATAAATGTAATATTAGATCCCATTATTAAAACTACATTTAATAGCCCAGGTTTTCCGATACTCATAAAATCTGGAACAGCTCTGGAACTGAAGAAAATAAAATAACCAATTAATAATGCAGTTCCAGGAAACAAAGATCTATAAAACAAAAGGTTCCATGTATTAATTGATACGAGTCTTATAATTAGTGAATCTGGAGTTACAATCATTACTCCAATAAATGCAAGTAGGGTTCCCTTTTGTGTATTTGATAATTTGTTAAACATAAATTTTAATGGCGCGCCGGGAGAGATTCGAACTCCCGACCCCCAGATTCGTAGTCTGGTGCTCTATCCAGCTGAGCCACCGGCGCATATAAGTTGATTATAGTTTATTTTCTTATAATCAAACCAAAAATCTTTTTTTTATAAATTTATAAATTACAGGAACTATTACAATTATGCTTATCAATAAGATAGGAAGTAAATACTCAATTTTTAAAATATCACTTGATGAGAAATTCTGCGTTTCCATAATATTTTGAATTCCATTTCCAATACTCACTAAAATATATGCCCAGGGAATAACACCAAAGATCGTTGCTATAAAATAGTCTCTAAACCTCATATCCAAGACAGCTGGAAGTAAATTTTGTATTCCAAATGGAACTCCACCTATTACTCTTATAAAGAGCAAATAGCTTATCGAATTACGATTAAAACCATCTTTGAACTTTTTAAATCTTTCACCGAATTGTTTTAAAATATAAGCTTTAAATAAGTATCTACCATACAAAAATACAATTACTGCTCCCGTGATTTCACCAATTATCGCAATGAGTAATCCTACGTACAGACCAAAGTAAAATCCTGCTAAAATACACACTGGTGTTATTGGCCCCATTAAAGAAATCATTACAGCAATTATTAAGATGCATATAACGACCGAGAGTGATGGATATGAGAGAATATAATCCTGTATATATCCATGTTGGTTTATTAAGAATTCCATGGATATAGGGTTATATTTTCCCAGAAAATATAAAATAAGAACGATAGCAAGACCAATCCCGAGTAACCTTAATGACTTATTTTTAAACATATATCTTATTTAATGAATATTAATTGACTATCAATAGAATGCAATTTATAAGCCAATCACCTAACAAAATAGAATTATGAAAAGAACATTTCAACCAAGCAACTTAGTCAGGAAAAGACGTCATGGATTCAGAGCGCGTTCTGCGACTAAAGATGGAAGGATTATTTTGGCTAGGCGCCGTGCTAAGGGCAGAAAAGTTCTCTCAGCTTAGAACAAGATATTCAATGAACAAATTAGAGACATTAAAATCCTCTAAGGATTTTCAAAGAGCTAAAAGTGGGCTCTTCTTTAGAAGTAAGTCCTTTTTATTACAGGCTTACGAGGATAAAACGTATAATAAGGTAAGAGTTGGATACACAGTTTCAAAACAAAATGGAAACGCTGTTGTTAGAAATAAAATAAAGAGGCGACTAAGAGTAATTGCAAAAAATATTATTGGGGAATATGGTATTAAAAATTGGAATTACGTAATTATTGGCAAGAAGAATTCGCTTATTGAAGATTTTAAAAATCTAGAATTTGAAATGAATACAGCAATTAAAAAGATTCATAGTTAACAAATGAAATCAATATTTATATTTCTGATAGTATTATATCAAAGATTAATCTCTCCATATTTTCCCTCATCATGTCGTTTTATGCCAACATGCTCTGAGTATGCAAAAGAAGCAATTGAAGAGTACGGTTTAATTAAGGGAACCTATTTAGGTATGAGGAGAATAACAAAATGTCATCCAATAAAACTTTTAGGTGGTTCAGAAGGGTATGACCCTGTTCCAAAAGAGAAGAAGTAACCTATGGAAAGTAGAAATCTAATACTTGCGATAATACTCTCCGTAGTTGTTCTGTTTATCTGGAGTTTTTTCTTTGAAGCACCTGAACAAGAAATGCTTGATGGAGAAATAGGAAGTGGTGACGTGTCAGAGGTTAATTCAAATGAACTTGATATGGAAGTCATTGATGAAATTGAGAGATCTCTAGGTATTAGCGAAAATGATAACATTGGTTTAGACGAGGCGCTGAGTGTTGATAAAAGAGTAAAAATTGAAACGGACAGCATTGTTGGGTCAATTAATCTTAAAGGTCTAAAAATTGATGACATAGTTCTCAAAAAATATAATGAAACTCAAGAAGAGTTTTCAGAAAAAATTAGAGTTCTACAACCAATTGATACTTATGATGGCTATGAAGTAACATTTGGATGGATAAAAAATCAAGACGCAAATTTTGAAACACCAAATACAGAGTCTATTTGGAAAGTGTCTAATAGCAGTGCTACTCTTACTTCGAACAACGAAGTTGAATTTGAATGGAGCAATACAACTGGCCAGACATTTGTAACTACAATTGGCCTTGATGAAGACTATTTATTTGATATTACACAAGAAGTTAAAAATAATTCGAATGAAGAAATTATTATAAATAATGCAAGTAAGGTAACAAGAAAGCAAGCGCCTTCTTTATCTGGCATGTTTATTCTTCATGAAGGGTTGCTAGGTGTCTTACAAGAAAAACTTGAATTAATAGATTACGATGACCTGAAAGATGATGAAGAAACACTTAACTTTGAAAGTGATAATGGTTGGGTGGGAATTACAGATAAATACTGGTTAGCTGCGCTCATTCCAGATCAGAATAAATCATTCAAAGCTATTTATACTTATGATAACGGATACATTGCTTACTATAGATCTCTCAATGCAACGAAAGTTGCAGCTGGTAGTGATCACATTGTTGAGAGTCAAATATTCATTGGCGCTAAAGAAGCAAAACTCATTGATCGATATCAAGAAGATTATGGCATTTATAATTTTGATTTAGCGATTGACTGGGGCTGGTTCTATTTTCTCACAAAACCATTATTCAACGTAATTTACTTCTTTTCTGAGTTATCAGGAAACTTTGGTTTGGCTATCATTATATTAACAGTTATTACAAGAATTGTTTTCTTTCCTCTTGCAAACTGGTCATTCATATCCATGGCTAAGATGAAAATGCTTCAACCTGAAATGACAAGGATTAAAGAACTCCACAAAGATGATAGAGCGCAGCAGCAACAGGCGCTGATGGCTTTGTATAAAAAGGAAAAAGTAAATCCAATCTCAGGATGTTTGCCAATACTTATTCAAATTCCATTTTTCTTTGCGATTTATAAGATGTTATTTGTTTCAATTGAAATGCGACATGCCCCTTTTTATGGATGGATACAAGACCTTGCTTCAAAAGATCCAACTACTATTTTTAACGCGTTTGGCCTTATACCATGGGATCCTCCATCTTTTTTAATTATTGGAATTTGGCCAATTTTAATGGGCTTAACAATGTACATACAACAAAAACTAAACCCAGCTCCCCCCGATCCAATACAAGCAAGAATATTCATGTTCTTACCACTTTTTATTACAATTCTTTTAGCACAATTTGCAGCTGGTCTTGTAATTTATTGGACAACAAATAACGTACTCTCAATTATTCAGCAGTGGATAATCAATAAAAGAACTACGGTCAAAACAAATTAAAATGTCTATAAAAAATAATGTGAGTGAAAGCTCTAAGCTTTTACAGAAATATTGGCCATCAGGAAAAAAGTATTTCAACAGTACAGATCAATTTATTAAAAGATATAAAAATCGAATTATTGTTATTAAATACGGGGGTTATGCTCTTACAAAACCTCATTTAGTAAAATCATTTGCAAAAAATATTGCTCTTCTGAACCAACTGGGAATGAAAGTTATTATTGTTCATGGTGGAGGTCCGCAAATTGAAAATCAATTGAGAAAGAAAAAAATTAAGAATGAAGAATACCAAGGTTTAAGGGTTACAACAAAACAGATTTTAAGTGTTGTTAAGACAGTTCTAGCCGGTGATCTAAATAAACTTATTTCAAATGAAATTACAAAATATGGCAGTAAACCGAAACGTTTTGATGGGATAAGACAAAAAATCATCAATGCAAAAATAGCTATGAATGGTAATATCGGTTTTGTTGGAGAGCCCAAAAAAATTAATAAATCATTAATTCAAGCAGCGCTGGGTAAAAAACAAATACCTGTGATTGCGCCTTTAGGATATGACTCAAATAAAAATACGCTAAATATTAATGCTGATACTGCGGCTGCATTTATCGCTGAAACTGTCAAAGCCGAAAGACTTCTACTTTTGACAGATGTAGAGGGGGTAATGGATAATAACAAAAGATTGATTACCGAGCTGGATCGTAAAAAAGCATTTCAATACATAAAAAAAGGCACTATAAAAAGTGGTATGATTCCCAAAATTAAGGCATGTTTCAATACCCTTAAAAATGGGGCAAAAGGAGTTGCTTTAATCGATGGTCGTAAACAAAATGCAGTAGTAATGGAGATTTTAACAACGAAAGGTGCTGGAACACTAATAAAGAAATGAGTGATAATACAGAATTAAAAAATAAAATTGAAAGTGCATGGGAAAATATTGCAAATATTACTCCAGACGATACAGATATTGCTGATGCTGTAAATGAAGTTATAAAAAAACTTGATAACGGACATTTTAGGATTGCAGAAAAAAATGGCACTAACTGGATTGTTAATCAGTGGTTAAAAAAAGCCGTTCTTATATCATTTCGAATAAATGATAATAAAATTTTAAAAGGACCTTACACGTCTTGGTATGACAAAGTAAAAGGTAAAACCGTTGATTGGAATGAAGATCAATGGAAAGAAGCTGGCTACCGACATGTTCCAAATGGTACCGTTCGTGAAGGATCTTTCATAGGTAAAGGCGTGGTGCTGATGCCATCTTTTGTAAATATTGGCGCTTACATTGATGAAGGTACAATGGTTGACACATGGGCAACTGTTGGATCATGTGCTCAGATTGGTAAAAACTGTCACTTATCAGGCGGTGTTGGTATTGGTGGTGTTTTAGAGCCACTACAAGCAAATCCAGTAATAATTGAAGATGATTGTTTTGTTGGTGCAAGAGCTGAGGTTGCTGAAGGTGTAATTGTAAGAGAAGGATCGGTTCTTTCAATGGGAGTATATTTAGGGGCATCAACAAAAATTGTGAACAGGTCCACAGGTGAAATTAGTTATGGTGAAGTACCTGCTTATTCTGTAGTGGTTCCAGGAAGCCTTCCAAATGAAGACCCTAAAAAGCCAAGTTTATATTGTGTTGTAATCGTTAAAACTGTTGATGAAAACACAAGAAAGAAAACATCTATTAACGATTTACTCAGAGAATAAAGTATGAACGTCGTTGAACTAACAAAATCACTCATTTCTTGTCCGAGTGTCACACCAAAAAATGAAGGCGTTTTAGACCTGCTCCAAAAGGAACTCACTAACATAGGGTTTACGTGCAATCGATATTTATTTAGTGATACTGATACTCCTGATGTAGATAATTTATTTGCAAAGATAGGAAGTGGCGCACCACATTTGTGTTTTGGTGGTCATACTGATGTTGTTCCTGTTGGTGATGAAAGTGCTTGGAGTTTAGATCCGTTCGCAGCAACAGAAAAAAATGGAAAATTATATGGGCGTGGGGCTAGCGATATGAAATCTGCCATAGCCGCATTTGTTTCAGCAGTAAGGGAATATTTAGAAAATAATGAAATCAAAGGTACGATAAGTCTCTTGATTACTAACGATGAAGAAGGTCCAGCAATCAATGGCACCAAAAAAGTCCTTGAGCAAATTTATAAAAATGGTGAAAAAATTGATAGTTGTCTAGTTGGTGAACCGACATGTCCTAGAGAATTAGGAGAAATGATAAAAATTGGTAGACGAGGTAGCCTAACCACAACTGTTAAAATATCTGGAAAACAAGGTCATGTTGCCTATCCAGAATGGACACTAAATCCAATTAACCCTTTGACATCTATTCTGGATGCACTGTGCAATTTAGAACTGGATCAAGGAACTGAAGATTTTCCACCTTCAAACATGGAGATTG
>CACMLX010000002.1 GCA_902614655.1 uncultured Pelagibacteraceae bacterium | reverse complement strand
CCCTAAAAGTATCTAGATGTTTAACAAGATCATTCTCAAGGTTTATTAATAATTTGTTTGGTTTTCTGCTAGTTATGAAAGTAAATTTTTTACTATAAACAATTTTTAAACCTTGTATCTTAAATCTACTATGTTGTGCTGCTATATGGCTAATAACATCATAAAAATTTTTTGTTTTAACATTTCTTTTAAGTCTAAATGGTGCCTTTAATGTTGCGTGAAACCCATACTTTGCAGGCTGTTCACAATAGTCTTTAAGTTCATCAAAGAATGTAAAACCTCTACTAATAAAATATTTTTGACGTCTTGTTAGTGATATTTTTTTCTTTTTATTGATATCTCTACCTAAAAGGTTTTTTCCGAAGTTTTCTAAACTCGAGTTTTTTTTAGGCAAAAAGTAAATTGCCACTCTTTTGTAATTAGTCATAATACTTTAACAATAATCTAATAAATTAGTAATATCTTGTTAAATAAATATGAATGAATTTGTAATAAAAAATGCCCATATTGTTTGTCCGGACGAATCTTTTATGGGCCATGTTTACATTGCAAACGGTATAATAAAGGATTTAAGTAAAGGAAATTATTCAGGAAATTCTGCTTTCGATTTAAACAAGGATTTCTTAATTCCTGGTTTAATCGAACTTCATACAGATAATATCGAAAGACATTTAACACCCAGGCCAAAAGTAGAATGGCCAATTATAAACGCATTGCTAGCTCATGATAGAGAATTGTCTTCCGTCGGTATAACCACGGTATTTGATGCACTTAGAGTTGGATCGATACCAAAAGGGAACCTTCAAGGTGAATATAAAAAATATGCTAAAGCAACAGCTGACCAAATTTCAACTTTAAAAAAAAATAAACTTTTTAAAATTGACCATTATATTCACTTGCGTGCAGAAACCGCATCTGAAACGTTAGCAAGTGAACTTGATGAGTTTGATGAATCAAGCAACGTTAAAATGATAAGCATTATGGACCATACACCGGGACAAAGACAATTTAGAAATACAGATAAATATAAGGAATATTTAGCGGGTAAATATCAACTATCTGATGAAGAAATGGAAAATCACTTCTCTAAATTAAAAGCACTGCAGTCAAAAAATAGTGAAATACATATAAAGAAAATATCTGAAGCACAAATGAGATTTCAATGTGTTCTTGCGAGTCATGATGACACTACTATAGAAGATGTATTAAGTTCAAAAAATCTAGGAGTTTCAATAGCAGAATTTCCAACCACAATCGAAGCAGCAAAAGAGTCGCAAAAAGAAGACATGAAAATTATCATGGGTTCGCCAAATTTAATGAGAGGTGGGTCACATTCTGGAAATATTTCAGCTCAAGAACTCATAGACGAAAATTGCCTTGATATTTTTAGCTCTGACTATATCCCGTCATCCCTACTTTCTTCAGCTGTCAAATGGGGTTTAGAGTCCGGTAATATGCCAAAAGCAATTGCCTCTATTTCAAGAAACCCAGCAATAGCTACACAGCTTCTAGACCGAGGTAGTATACAGTGCGGCATGAAGGCGGACCTAGTTAGTTTCAGTATTTATAACAATTTACCAATAGTAAAAAAAGTATGGGTATCTGGACAAGCGATATAATTAATCGTAAAATCGAAGAATAAAATATGCAATTAAGAGTCCAATTAATTGCATAAAAATAAACATCAACACGTGCTGTGGATCTATACCGGTAAATGTGTTGGTGAATGATCTACTGATCGTGACAGCTGGATTGGCAAATGACGTTGAAGATGTGAACCAATAAGCCCCAGTTATATATAAAGCCACCGCTATTGCTGGATCTCTTTTTGCCTTTAGTGTGAGCACAATTGTAATTAATAAGCCTATTGTTGCAACCACTTCAGAGACATGAATATTAATTCCTGTTCTTTCTTTAGTTGAAAATTCAATAAATAAATCATCAAAAATATAATTTGCTAAAATGACTCCAGAAGTGCCACCCACTAGTTGAAAAATGATAAATAATATCATCGTTACGTTATTAATATCTGATTTAAATCTAAAATAAAGTGTAACAACTGGATTAAAATGAGCTCCAGATATAGGACCAAATATTGATATTATCACGTAAAGCATTGCTCCTGTTGCTATTGCATTAGCAAGCAATACAACACCTTCATTTGTAGGAGATAGATTTTCGGCCATTATCCCTGATCCTACTACCGAGAAAACAAGTAAGAGTGTACCCAGATATTCAGAAAGTATTTTTTTAGGCATTTATTTAAGCAAATTTTCTTTTATTAATTGATCAATATAATCAAATGTAGATCTAAAAAACTTTTTGTGATCGACTTCGTTTAAGTTCTGTTTAACGGGGTCTTCAATATTAAAATGAAATGTTTTTGGAGCACCCGGCCAGATCGGACATGTTTCTTTAGCGGCATTTCCACACACAGTAACGACATAATCCATAGAGGGAGAGTTGGGCTCACCAAATACGTCCCAACTTTTACTATAGAGTTTCTCAGTCGGTATTTTCATATCATCTAATAAATCGAGTGTTTTAGGATTTATTATTCCTGAAGGTGTGCTACCAGCGCTATAGCCTTTCAGACTTTCACTATATTTATAATTGGTAATTGCCTCAGCTATAATGCTTCTGGCTGAATTTTGCGTACATAAATATAAAACATTTTTAATGCTCATATACCAAGAGAATATCCAGCAGATCTAATTGTTCTAATTGGGTCGTATTCAAATCCTTCGTTTAATGCTTTTCTTAATCTTCTGATATGAACATCAACTGTTCTAGGCTCGACATATGGACTTGTAGTCCATACATAATCTAATAATTGTTGTCTTGAAAATACTTTACCTTGATTTTCCATTAAAAAACGCAATAAATTAAATTCCGTAGGTCCAAGACTTATTTCTGTTTTATCCCTGGTGACACGATGCGTTGAAACATCTAATTGAATTCCCTTATAAGTAAGAACTTCATTATAAAAAATAGGTCTTAAGCGTTTAAGTACTGCTTTAATTCTTGCTACTAACTCATTGACTGAAAATGGTTTTGTTATGTAGTCATCAATTTCAGTTTCAAATGCTCTTAATTTATCTTCTTCTTCTCCTTTAGCTGTGAGCATAATTAAAGGAATGTTCTTTGTAGTTTTATCTTTACGTACTCGTCTACACAATTCTAACCCAGAAATATTTGGGAGCATCCAGTCAACGATTATGAGATCGTATTTAATATCACCAAATATACTATCCAATGCGCTATCGCCATCAAAGCATACGTCTACATCAAATCCACTAGCTGTGAGATTGTATTTTAATAATTCAACTATTGAGACTTCATCCTCAATTACTAGGATTTTAGGTTTCATTACACCTTTTCCCACTTAATTCTTTTTTCCGACTTACGTTCTAAGGCTTGACCAGTTGTAATGAAGTGAATGTCTTCAGCAATATTTTGAACATAATCTCCTATTCTCTCTATGTTTTTAGCAATCGACAATAAGTGTGAACAGCCTGTAATTGTATCTGGGTCTTCTGCCATCGTCTTAAGAAGATCCCTGTAAATTGATAAATACAATTCATCAATATCGCCGTCTAAATCCCAAGCATTAATTGCTAGCGTATCTGATTTTTGAACGAAGGCATCTAAAACATTTTTTATCATTCTTTGAACGTTCTCACCCATATTGACAATTTCTGAAACCGGCGTGTCGGGCATATTTATTTTTACATTTGCAACTCTTTTAGCAATATTGGTAGCGTGATCACCCATTCTCTCGAGATCGTTTGCAATGCTTAGTGCCGAAAGTACGGTTCTTAAATCATTAGCAAGCGGTTGCCTCATTGCAATTACTTTGTATGTTAAAGCATCAATTTCCTTTTCTAAGGCATCTATTTTATTATCATCTCTTAAAATTTCTTCTGCAAAAGCAGTATCTTTATCACCCAAAGCAACAAGAGAATTGTGAAGCTGTGTTTCAACCAATCCTCCCATTTTAATTAATGTACTATTTATTAAATCTAATTGCTCATCATAAGATGAAACTATGTGTTCACTCATTAACCAAACCTCCCTGTTATATAATCTTGCGTTCTCTGATCTGATGGATTTGAAAAGATTGTTTCAGTCTTATCAACTTCAACTAATTTACCTAAATGAAAAAAACCTGTCCTTGATGAAACTCTAGCGGCTTGCTGCATCGAGTGCGTGACAATAATTATTGTATATTCTGTTTTAAGTTCTCCCATTAATTCTTCAATTCTAGCCGTAGCTATTGGGTCTAAGGCTGAGCAAGGTTCATCCATTAGAATAATATCTGGATTTACGGATATAGCTCTTGCAATACACAATCTTTGTTGCTGTCCCCCCGAGAGGCCTGTTCCCGCATCGTTTAATCTATCTTTAACCTCATCAAAGAGAGCTGCTTTTTTTAGACTGTTAACAACAATTTCTTCTAAATCAGATTTATTTTCAGCTATTCCATGTATTCTTGGACCATAAGCTACATTTTCAAAAATAGATTTTGGAAAGGGGTTCGGCTTTTGAAAAACCATGCCCACGCGTTCTCTTAGTTGTTCAACTTGCATGCTTGGTGCATAAATATTGTTGCCATCGATTTCTATTTTTCCTTGTACTTTACATATATCGATAACATCATTCATTCTATTTAAGCATCTAATAAAGGTTGATTTACCACAACCTGATGGACCTATTAAAGCAGTGACTTGTTTTTCTTCCATGTACATGGAAACATCGAAGAGTGCCTGTTTCTCTCCATAATAAACATTCAAGTTGTCTGCTTTTATTTTTATACTTTTCATATTCTATTTTACCATTTTGTTTCAAATTTTCTTCTAATTAATACTGCAGCTAAATTCATTAAAATTAAAAATCCAAGCAACATCATAATTGTAGCTGAAGTTTTTTCAACATAACCTCTTTCTGCGCTTTCTGACCATAAATAAACCTGGACTGGCAAAGAGGCAGAAGCGTCCAGCGGTGTTTGTGGAACATCTACAACAAATGCCACCATACCAATTAATAATAATGGCGCAGTTTCTCCAAGTGCTTGAGCAAGGCCTATAATCGTACCTGTTAATGCACCAGGCATTGCTACAGGAACTACATGATGCATTACTGCTTGCATTTTGGTTGCTCCGACTGCTAATGCACCTTCTCTTATTGATGGCGGCACTGCCCTTAATGAGGCTCTAGTTGCAATAATTATTGTTGGTAGGGTCATTAAAGATAAGACTATGCCTCCAACCAGAGGTGTTGACCTTGGCAATCCAAATGTATTTAAAATAATACCAAGCCCCAATAAGCCAAATACAATAGAAGGTACCGCTGCTAAATTATTAATATTAATTTCAATAAAATCGGTAACTTTATTTTTTGGTGCAAATTCCTCAAGATAAATAGCTGCAAAAATTCCAATAGGAAAAGACAAAATCAAAACTACCAAAATTGTGAATAAAGAACCTACTATTGAACCTCCTACTCCTGCCAGTTCAGGTTCTCGGCTGTCACCCCTCATTAAAAATGGTAGATTGAATTCATAGCTGACAAGTCCCCTATCTACAAGGTCATCAAAAAATAAAAGTTGAATATCTTTAATTCTTCTTTTGTCTTCATCTAAGTCCCTTGGGTAGTTTCCTTTATTAACCTGATCTACATCGTCGGAGGCAGTTAAATATATTGTTTCTGTTTCATTTATATTTGACTTATTCGATTTTAAAAATTCTCTTATTTCTTGCTCAAATTCAATACTGAATAATCGTATCAACATTTTCTTATCTTTTTTCTCTTCAATATCTGGAAAAAGTCTATAAATAGCTTTTTTGGAAAAAGAATACATTGACAGGTTGTTAATATCCTCTGAACTCATCTCAGAAAATTGTGTCGTGTCTTCAATAAGATTTAAAAAAGGTACATCTACCTGGATAACAGTTCTATAAAATGCTGAATAGCCAGATGAAAATATATTTAGAAATAAAATAAGCACCCATGCAAGCGCAAAGCTCATTGCACCAATACAATAAATCCTAAATCTTTTCTCTGAATTGAGCCTTTTATTTAAACTATTTATTCTTTGTTCTATTCTATCAGTCATATCTCTCCGTATATTTTTTTACGACCTGTAAAGCTATAAAATTTAGAGCCAAAGTAACAACGAACAAAGTTAAACCCAGAGCAAAAGCTGACTGTGTTTTTGGGCTATCAAATTCTTGATCACCGATTAAAATAACAACAATCTGAGTAGTAATTGTAGTTGCCGCATCAAGTGGATTGGCTGTTAATTTTGCATTTAATCCTGCAGCCATAACAACAATCATTGTCTCCCCAATTGCTCTTGAGACAGCTAATAGAAATGAACCGACAATGCCTGGCAAAGCAGCTGGCAATAATACTTTTACAATTGTTTCCCTTTTGGTTGCTCCCATGGCATAAGAGCCTTCCCTTAAACTCTGAGGTACAGATTTTATTACATCATCAGAAAGTGATGAAATAAATGGTATTATCATTATTCCCATAACAAATCCCGCAGCTAGAGCGCTTTCAGAAGAGACAGTTAGTCCAGCACCCTGACCGATATCTCTCACTAAAGGCGCGACAGTTAACGCTGCAAAAAATCCGTATACAACCGTTGGAATGCCAGCAAGAATTTCAATAATTGGCTTAGCCCAATCTCTGACTTTTGGAGAAGCGTATTCAGACATATAAATGGCTGTGAGTAAGCCAACTGGGACTGAAACACACATTGCAATTAATGCAATAAGAAATGTTCCAGCAAATAATGGAACAGCGCCAAATGCATTGGCCAAGTCTCTTGTATCAAGATCTCCAGCTTCTCTAACAAAAACTCTTTGAGGACTCCAATTTAATCCAAATAAAAAATCGGTTATTGGAACTTGAGAAAAAAAACGCAACGTTTCATATAATAAGGAAAAAATTATTCCAACAGTAGTCATAATAGCGACAAGTGAGCATGTAAAATACAAGACTATTAAAAATTTCTCGACAATTTTTCTAGAATTAAGTTTGTGATTAATATTGAATATTGAGTAAAGTACAAGTAAGCCTGAAAACCCAAGAACTGTAACATAAGTTAAGTTTTCACTCGTCTTATTAATATAATTTAATTTATTTACGGCGCCATCTATAAGAATAGTATTTTCATCAAACAGTTTTATGCCCATTGCAATGTTTTCGATTTGGGTAAATAATAAACTTAGTTCTGTTTCTGTATAACTGCCAAGTGCTATGAAATCACTTAATACATATTGCTCAATAAAAAATGATTTAAACGAGGTAATCATCAACAGTATCAATAACGCCGGCACAACAGCCCATAGAGCTACGTAGTACCCATAATAATGACTAAGTGATTTAAGATTTTTTTGATTTGAAGTCCTAAGATTTTTTGCTCTTAAATTTCCTAGAAAATAGCTGGTGATACCAATTAGAATAATTAAAGAAATTAATATAAATCCCATGCTTCACCATAATGCTTATTCAACAACTGAGACAAGCATAACTTGCCTCAGTTGTGGATTAATCAAGTCTTTTAGTCTAGATCGAGTGTTTCTAAGTTAGCAACTCTTGATCTTATATCAGATGCATCACCATCAGATAATGCAACTAAACCGATATCAGTTAGATATCCATCTTCGCCCATTGCATCAGGGCTTGTGAAAGCTTCAAGAAACTCTTCAATTCCTGGCACAACACCTACGTGAGCTTTTTTCACGTAAAACTGTAATGGTCGTGCAATTGGGTAAGAATAATCCTGGATACCGGCAAGCGTTGGCTGAATTCCAGTTATCGAAGCAGATTTAATTTTATCTTCGTTAGCCAAAAGATAGCTGTAACCAAAGTAACCAAATCTTTCTGGATCCTCTGATAATTTTTGAACTATTAAAGTGTCGTTTTCACCAGCTTCAATAACTCTTCCATCTTCTCGCACTACTGCACATTTTTTCTTTGCCTTTTCACCGGCATTTTCCCAAAGTGTGTATGCGCCTGCTGCTTTGCAACCTTTTTTCATAATAAGTGAATTCCAAGCATCTCTTGTACCAGATGTCGGCGGTGCAACTAGGATTTCAATTTTATGATCAGGTAATGAAGCATCAATGTCAGACCATTTTTCATATGGGTTATCAATTAAATTTCCAGCAATGACATTACCCTCGCCATCTTTTGCAACATTAGCGGGTACTTTTTCTGCAATTGCTAAAAATAAATGCTCTTGCGTAAAGTCTGCATCGGCAGCATCTAAGCTATGAGCAAGCGTCAAGCCGTCATTACCAATTGTAATTTCAATTATATCAGTAACGCCATTTTTAGCGCATAATGCCTTTTCTTTACTTTTAATTTTACGAGACGCATTGGTAATATCGGGGTGATCGGTACCAACTCCAGCACAGAATAATTTCATTCCACCGCCCGTACCAGTACTCTCAATCACTGGTGTATTAAATCCAGTCTTTCCAAATCTCTCAGCAACTACGGTTGCATAAGGGTATACAGTCGACGAACCAACGATTTTTATAGTATCTCTAGCTTGAGAACTGAATGTAAAAATTGATGAAGCGAAAACTGCAATAATCATTATTTTGATTAATCTCATTATTTTCTCCATTAAGGTTTAGAATCTTCAATAAATTATTTTGACTTGGTTACATGTTTATAACAGTTTTATTACAGTTTTATGAATGTCAGTTTATTGTTGATAGTTTAAATAACTGTTTTTATTAAGATATTTAAAGGGAAGATAAATTAATGTGAATATAATAACTGTTAACACAGCCAAATAAGGAATGTGCATTGGAGGAGATGGAAATATATCTAAAAGTGTGTTCGCGGCAGGCGTTATCATTAAATACCAATAATTTACACCTTTAAAGAATTGAGAAATATAAATATTTAGTCCATAAATTATAGGTAATAAACAAACGGCAAACAAAAGAACTCGTAAAACTGACCACCAGGTTAATTGAACCTTCGTACATACACAGGCATATATTACACAAAGCAGTAATAAACCATGACCGAAATAATAAGTAATATACTCTGCATCAGGAAATGAGAAATCCAAATCTGGTGTAATGATTGCAAGGAAATTTCCACTTAATCCAAAAAAATAACCCACTTCGAAAAAAAATTTAATCTTTGTATACACATATAATCCCATTGATATTGCAGCTATATGGCAAATGTGCAATGGCAATACTTCGTAAATAGAATGATCATAAAATATCACTCGATAAAATGGCTTTATTATCTCATGAGAAATTAATATAAAACCAATTAACAAAAAAATTGATCTAGTTACATTTTTATTATTTATAAATCGAACAAAGAAAGGAAATAAAATTGAAATAGTCACAATTGTGAAAATTGTTGCCAAATGATGATAACCAAACAAAACAAATTGAGTCGCCATATTTTATTTTAACCAAGATTTGTTAAACTATTATTGCACCTTATGAAATGGGTGCAATAGGCAATTCTACTGAAAATGTACTGCCTTGATTTATTTCACTTTTTATATCTAAATGTCCTCTGTGCTTATTTAAAATATGTTTAACTATGGTTAACCCTAAACCCGTTCCACCGATTTCTTTTGATCTTGCTGCATCTACACGGTAAAAACGTTCAGTTAATCTTGCTAGATGTTTAGGATGAATGCCTTCGCTTTCATCTTTAACGCTGATTTTTGATACAAGTTGTGGAAATAGCTTTTTATTATCACTATAATCAGTTTGCTTTTTGATTTTTTCTGCCAATATATCTATTGAGCTGTTTAGTTTTCCATATTTAATCGAATTATCTATAATATTTGTAAAGACCTGTACCAACTCATCTTCATTTCCCAATACAAATAAACCCTCACTAAGTTGATGGTTGACACTTATTTTAATATTCTTTGTCAATGCGTATTCTTTAAGACTTTCAGCCACATTATCTATTGTTTTCAATAAATTAACTTTTTTGGTTGGATGAATATGCTCATCAGACTCTATTTTAGATACGACAATTAAATCATCTATCAGTCTTTTCATGCGAATTGTTTCTTTATCCATAATACCAAGAAACTTAGACATAGATTTTTGATCATCTTTTGCTGGACCTCTTATAGTCTCCAAAAAACCCATGATTGTAGCAAGAGGTGTTTTTAGCTCATGACTTACGTTTGCAATGAAAGAAGAGCGTACTCTTTCAATATTTTTTAAAGGAGTTATATTTTTCATTAGAATAACATAATTGTCTCTTGTGTTAGTTAATTGGAGATGATTTTTCTCATAACTAATCTCCACATTGTAAAAATTTGTTGATCTAGGTGATAAACTTCCGTACTCACTATTATATTCAATTATTTCTGTTTCTTTATTTTTATATACATTTTCTAATGCCTCTAAAACTATTGGGCTTCTAATTAAGTTTGTTATATTTTGACCAGTATAATTATTTTCAAATAAATCTATTGAATGGGAATTTTGAAAAACAATTTTTTGATCGGAATCAAGAACGATTATTGCATCTTCTAGCTTATTAAGAATAAAACTGATATTTTCCATTGATTAAACAAATATAATCTTTTGTGATAATTTTTTGTGCTTTGAAAGCATTAAAATAAATTTATTAAATCTACTGTTTAAAAGTTCTGAATAGTTTTTTGGGATAGAAAATATCAAATTTGAATCTTTTACATAAATACTGATATTGCTGTAATTAAAATTAGATAATTTTCCAATTTCATATACAATTCTTAAGAATAATCCAAGCTCAATACTGCTTAATAATTTATTTTTATTTATAACTTTTCTATAATCTTTTATCTCATTTAGATCTATTCCATTGTGAAAAACATAAATAACAGTAGCGAGTGTAACTCTGTCAGAATGGCTAAACTTTAATATTTCTGATTTTAATATTTGTTTAAATACAAACAATCCCCTCTCGTCACGAGCTATACTGTCTCCCGTTGATAAATAACTTATAGAGGACACTCTTATTCTTTTATTTAAATAGGATTTTCTTTTAAAAAAATTATTTGTGAATAATTTAATATTCTCATAATTTACGGCACTAGGATTTAATTCGTTAGAAATTGCGGCAACTTTTAATGATTGATATTCAAGCGGATCGCTATTTGAGCTTAAGCTTAATTTATTAGAAATATAACCTTCTCTGATAGCTGTGTATGAAATAACTACTTGCTTAGCAGAGGCCTTATTTATTATTTCCATCGCAACCTTGGCTGCGTATCGTATAAATGGTGTTTTATCTTTTGTAATTAATGAATATTGTTGCAAATCCTTTTTTTTAAAATTTGAAACTTCTTCAAGCATTGATACAAAGTTGTCAAAATCAGGTTTGAAATGATGAATGACTTTGAGAGGATAGCTATACTTATCAAAATATAATTTAACTAAAGCTCTCCACGTGCCGCCTGTAAGGATTACCCTTTTAAACTTATTTTCATTAAGCCATTCAGTATGCCGTAGAGAGTTTTTGAATTTTTCTATTATTTTTTTATTTTTAGTTTTTGCTCTGTGAACACCTAGAGGCAAAGACAATGTATTCATTATTTCTTTCTTTTTAACTTCTGCGAGTTCTAAGCTGCCACCGCCGAGATCGGCAACGAGACCACTTGATTTTTTTAGGCCAACAATACACCCCATGGCAGAAAATTTTGCTTCTTCATCGCCAGTTAATACATGTATTTTCTTTTTAAAAATATTTTCTACATCAGCAACAAATGATTCTCTATTTTCAGCAACACGGACAGCTTCTGTTGCAAAAATTTCAAAATTTTTAATATTTGATGAGTCTATCAATTCCTTTATATAATAGAACGCATTCATTGCTCTTTTTATAGAGTCTTTATTAAGCTTATTGTTTTTAATTAGATCTTTACCTAACCCACATGAAATTTTTTTATTAAAAATAGCTATCTGATTATACCTAAAGTTTTCAAAAATTTGAAAACGAACTGTATCAGAGCCAATATCGATTACTGCAATACGTTCGTCTTTAAAAAATAATTTTTTTTTGGGAATTAAATTATTCATAACGCATCAGAGAGAGTAGTTTCTTCGGCTTTCTATTTCCTTTTAATTTTCCTCTACCTGATAAACTTGGATTTGACATGAAGTATTTATGTGCATTAAACGTCTTACCTTTTTGTTTAACTCTTTTGTATGTGCCATCATCGTTCATCATCCACGTTTGCTCATTGTCTAGAAAATTGGCAACCATTATTTGATTCAGTATTTGTTCTTGGACAGTGGAGTTCTTTATGGGGGTTAATATTTCAACTCTTCTATCCAGATTTCTAGGCATAAGATCAGCTGATCCAATTAAAACGGTGTTATTTTTTGATGGTATATTAGATTCGTTTGCAAAACAGAAGATTCTAGCATGCTCTAAATACCGGCCAATGATACTTTTAACAACAATATTTTCAGAAAGTTTTTTAACTCCTGGTCTTAAGCAGCAAATTCCTCTAATGAATAATTCAATTTTTACTCCCGCTGCAGAAGCCTCATAAAGCTTGGAGATCATTTGAGGGTCAACCAAAGAGTTCATTTTAAGCCAGATACCAGATGGTTTACTTTTCTTTGCATTTTTAATTTCATTATCAATCATTGCATTAATTTGATTTCGCATTGCGGGTGGAGAGAGCACTATATCATTTAATTTCATTGGAGAAGCATACCCAGTCATGTAATTAAAGATTCTCTCAATGTCTTTGCAGATTTTTTCATCTGCCGTAAATAATGACAGGTCTTCATAAGTTTTAGCATTTTTTGGATGATAGTTTCCTGTGCCTACATGTACATAGCTTTTTAATTTGCCTGCTTCTCTTCTGATAATTAGACTTGCCTTTGCATGCGTCTTCAATTGAGCGAAACCATATACAATTTGAACTCCTGATTTCTCCATTTGATTGGCAAGAGCTAAATTAGATTCCTCATCAAATCTTGCTTTGATTTCAACAACAGCTGTAACACTCTTGCCGTTATCTGCTGCTTTTGTAAGGGCTTTTATAATAGGACTATCAGCAGTGGTTCTGTAAATCGTTTGTTTAATAGCTACTACTTTTGGATCTATAGCAGCCTGATTTAAATAATCAACTACAACATCAAAAGTTTCATATGGATGATGGACAACAAAATCTTTTGATCTGATGGCAGCAAAACAATTATTATCAAATTGCTTTAACCTTTCAACAGGTCTTGATATGAATTTTTTAAATTTTAATTTTGGTCTATTTAAATTATGAATCTGCGATAAATCTTGTAAACCAACATGCTTTGATAGAGCAATGACTTGCGCATCTTTAAGATTCAAATTTTTTTTTAAAAAGTTTTTCTTTTTAGATGATATGTTTTTTAAAATTTCTAGCCTTACTATTTCCCCTCTTTTTCTTTTTGTTAAAGCTTTTTCAAAATATTTAATAACATCTTCATCATCCTCATATTCGTAATCGATATCACTGTCTCTTATGACTCTGAATATTGCACTATCCAACAATTTAGAATTTGGGAATAGATCTTTAAAAAAATATCTAATAATATCTTCAACAAATAAATAGTATTCTTTTTTACCTTCTTGAATAAACACAAGTCTGTTTAATGCTCGCGGAACAATGATTACCGAATTAAACGGTTTATTTGAACCTCCTGCCACTAAACTCAATGAAATACACAGTCCTTCATTTGGAATAAATGGAAATGGATGCACTGGGTCAATTGAAATTGGCGTTAATATAGGCAGTATTTCTTCATTAAAAAGTTTCTTTAGATTTTTTCTCAATCTTATATTTAATTTATTAGGCGTAATATGAATTATTTTTTCTGCATTTAATTCTCTAACAAGCTTTCTAAAAGAAACATCCTGACTCTTAAATATTTTTGCAGATGCATTTTGTGCTGCTTTTAATTGCTGATGTCCAGTCATGCCGTCATGGCTTATTTTGTTTGGATTATTTTCTATTTCATCCAAAAGACTTGGTATTCTTACCATATAAAATTCGTCCAGATTACTTGCAGAAATTGAGAGAAAATTAACTCTTTCGATTAACGGCACTTTAGCATCATTAGCCTCATCTAAAACTCTTTGGTTAAAAAGAAGCCATGATAATTCTCTGTTTAAGAACTTATTGTCTGAATTTGTATTTTTTCTTATCATTATCAAAGTGATGAAGCATTTATATCTATTGAGACACGCTAAATCAAGTTGGGATGATCCTAGTTTAACTGATTTTGAGAGACCTCTTTCAAAAAGAGGAAAAAACAATTGTAATAAAATTGAAACATTTCTTTCACAAAAAAAAATAATACCTGATATTTCCTATGTTTCATCTGCAAGAAGAACTGTCGACACATTTAATTTAGTTCTTGGTAAAACACTAAGGACAAGCTCGAAGGTTGTTTTTAGCAAGAAATTATATTTATGTGACGAAATCTATCTTTTTGACTTAATCAAAAACACTGAAAATAATTATTCAAATCTTTTAATTGTTAATCATGAACCAACAATTCGAAATTTAACAATTGATTTAAGTGCGCCCTCTCAAGATGAGAAATATTTAAATATTAAAAATAAATTTCCTACAGGAAGTCTTGCAATACTCAAATCTGATTTAAAAGATTGGAGTGAATTAAAATATAATTCATTTAAAGTTACAGATTTTGTTCGACCTAGATTCTTATAGATTATATTGATGCAGCGTAATCAATTATGCTATTTTGAATTTTTATTAATACATCGTTATCGGAGGTTGATTTTATCCAATTATTATTTTTTATTTAAAATTTATTAAGATGAATACTGTATAAAAAAATTTTTTTTCGAAGTGTTGTTATTTTGCAACGCGTGATACAGTTTGATGTGACAAAAACAGCTTAGAAACCTCCTGCCAATCAAACTTTTTACTATAATTTATACAATCTGTACGACTCACTTTTCTCGCCTTATCAATTGAATTAATTAAATTATGATCAAGACAATTATGTTTAAAATTATCAAAAACATCAATTGGACCTGGAACAGGATATGCGGCCACAGGAAGTCCACTGGCGAGAGCCTCGATCATGACCATTCCAAACGTATCTGTTTTACTTGGAAATACAAAGATATCTGAAGATGCATAGCACTGGGCCAGTTCATTTCCTTTCTTCGCTCCTACAAAAACTGCATCAGTATATTTTTTTTCTAATTTTTTCTTAGAGGGTCCATCACCTACAAGTAGTTTTGTGCCTTTTAAATTTAATTTAAGAAAATCTTCTAATGATTTTTCCTTAGATATTCTTCCTACATATAAATAAATTGGTTTTTCTAAATTGAGATCAATCTTGTTCTTCGGATGAAAAGCTTTTATATCAACGCCCCTGGACCATTTAACTGTCCTTTTAATTCCATGTGAATTAAGTTCATCTATAATTGAATTAGAGGATACCATTACTGCGCTAGAATTTTTGTGAAACCATTTCAAAATTTTATATGTAAAAGATACAGGTATCTTAGCCATCGTGTTTATATATTCAGGAAATTTTGTACAATACGAGGTTGTAAACGCATAATTATTCTTTGAACAATAATTCCTAACCGCTAAGCCAATAGGTCCCTCTGTAGCAACGTGTATAAAGTCAGGCTTAAACTTCTCAATGATCACGCCAATTTTGAACCAATGATTAATCGCAAGTTTTATTTCAGGATAAATAATCAGTGGAATTGTAATAAATTTATCTGGAGTTATGTACCTAACCTCATGTCCTTGACTTGTAAGTTCATCACCAAGTGTTTGATAAGTTCTAACAACACCATTTATTTGAGGGAGCCATGCGTCTGATGCGATGAGTATTTTCAATTAACTTAATACCTTTACGGAGTCCTTATGTTTGTTGATAATTTCATACTTTTCAGCGATATCTTTCCAGAAAAGAATTTCCATTGATCCATCAAAATTTTCTATCATAAAGGAGCAACTTTCTACCCAGTCCCCATCATTATAGTAATGAACTCCATTTATTATTCGATGTGAAGCATGGTGAATATGTCCGCAAATAACTCCTTTTAGATTTTTCTTTTTTGCATAACCTGCAACTATTTCTTCGTACTTATTAATGTAAGAAACAGCATTTTTTACTTTTAATTTTAGATACTTTGAAAGCGACCAATATTTCAAACCCAATAATAATCTTAATTGATTAAATCTTCTATTTAGCCATAAAGCTAAATCGTATGCGCTAGCGCCAAGATGGGCTAACAAGGGTGCGATATTGATAATTGAGTCAAATTTGTCTCCATGCAGTATAAGATATTCAGATCCATCTACTGTCTTATGTTTGATTTCATTAACTACTCTAATTTCGCCTAGTGTTATTGGCACAAATTTTCTAACAAGCTCATCATGATTTCCTGATACATAAAACACTTTAGTTCCATGTCGTGCTTTTCTTAGAATTTTTTGTATTACATCACTGTGACTTTGTGGCCAGTACCATCTATTTTTAAGTCGCCACCCATCTATAATATCTCCAACTAAGTATAGGTAATCTGATCTGGTATTTTTTAAAAAATCAAGCAACTGTTCAGCTTGACAGCCTTTTGACCCTAAATGAATATCTGAAATAAATATGGAACGATATTTTAAGAGAGGAATAACATTATTTTTTTCGTTGACCATAAAATTGGTAAAAAAGAATCAATTTTTATTATATTACCAATAGTTTATGAAAGATTTGTTAAGCCATACTTTCTAGAAATCTGTCATAAAATTTTAATATTCTTGTAATTTTTGTGACAAAATTAAAAATTATAATTTAATCATTGAGTAACTAGACAGAAGACTGAACTTCCTCATTTAATCCTCCACCCTTCCAAATATAAATGGGGAAGTTCTTCTCTTATTTCAATTATGGTAATTTGTATGTTAAGTTAAATGAAATAAAAAAAATTCATAGATATGAATTGTTTAAACTAAGAAGCTTATGGAAAATAAAGATGTTTTTCGGAGAGAGCTTCCGTTAAGAAGCCCTCTCTTCAAAGAGAATTATAGCCAACCAAAATGAGTTCCAATGCGGGCTTTACACCTCGACATTACAACTGCATATCCAACATAGACAAGTATTGTTGCAATTAGCGGGGCATAGGTAAGTATCTCGTCGGCAATAATTGTATTTCCTATTGCTCTAAGTGCAGCAATAAATGAAACAAGAGCCATTGCTCTGAAAAATACCATCGATTGACTAGCGGGAGCCATCATGGCCATTACATTGCCAATAGCAATACCAATATAAATAAAGCCAACAGTTCCCATAAAGAACATGGTTCCCTCGTTAGGCGTTGATCCACCTGTTCTTTCCATAAATGCACTTGCGGTGTTATCACCTAAAAACATAAATGCATAAAAGAGAGCTATAAACGTTATTATGCTAAGTATAATGACTGATGGTCTATCTTCTAATTTTATCATAAAACCTCCTAATGATTTCCTTGTAGTCGGAAAAATAAAATTAACGATCCGACAAAGTTACCGATTATTGCTGACACAAGTAGTGTGTTCATTTCTCCACCCGCTGATGTTAATCCAGCAGCAGCAAAATTTAAAAAGACGGCAAAGAACATTATTGAAGTAATTAATCCAGTTACAATTAAACTCATGCTGTAACCCGTCCTTAACTGGTACAATAAGGCAATTGTCCATGCTATAGAGAAATACATAACACCAGTAGCAAACCTCTGAGAAACTTCATTTAGTTCTAATCCTGGTGTATCAGTAATTAATTGTGATGGATTTATAAAATATCCTACTACAAAAAATGCTTGTGTTGCCAGACCAAGCCATAAGATCGTTTGACACAATTTATCGCTAGTTCCCCACATGTTATCAGCTTTGGTGAAATCAAAATTCATTCCAAATGCTCTAGCTCTCGCAACAATAATTGCGATCAATTGAATTACAAAAAATCCTACTGCAGTGTAATTTTGATCACTTTCATCGGCAGCCATTTGGCCACTGACACCCCAAATAAGGAAAAGTATTGCTAAAGGTACTGCGTAAGTGAAGAATGCTCGATCCAATCCTTTATAACCCATATAAATTAATCCGGCCACAAATCCGAAGTTCATCATGCCATACCAACCTAAGAAAAACCTATTAGTATCAGTGGCATCAAGAGTTCCATATCTGTCTATTAAGTAATCAGGATTAAAGAAATTTATCATGGCATACATGGCCGCAATAAAATAACAAATCCCAAGACAAATTTGGACTAATCTGTCATCAGTTTTAAACATAAAAATCCCCTTTAAATTTTAAACTTCTGAAACTCTAAAACGTGATGCATGAAAAGAAAGTTAAATTTTAAGAAAAAACAGGATAATTTTTATAACTTCTTCTTCTAATTTAATGTATATTTCATAATCGCAAACTTTATAATTAAAGTAGTGGTTGAGGAAAATAATATATGCAATTGATTCAATTATTAATTGATGGAATCGCGTCCGGCTGCATCTATGGCTTAGTAGCTTTAGGATTTGTTTTAATTTACAAAGCAACAGAAACCATTAATTTTGCTCAAGGCGATATTCTTATGCTTGGTGCCTTTGTTGCATACTCACTTATTGGCATTTTAGGCATGGATTACCTTACAGGATTTGCTCTTACTGTTTTAATAATTGCTGTTTTTGGATTTTTCCTTGATGCCGTTGTAGTAAGGCAGATTATTGGACAGCCTGCGTTCGCTACTGTGATGCTAACTATCGGCTTAGGTTTTATTTTCAGAGGCTTTGCATCAATTTATTGGGGAACTGATATATTTTCATTCAGTACACCGTTTTCTGGAAAAATAACTGAGTTTAATGGTCTTATAATTTCATACGTGAACCTCTCTATAATTGTTGGAACTGCAGTTTTAATGTTTGCACTATATTTCTTTTTTACATTTTCAAAAATTGGTGTGGCTATGAGGGCATCTTCAGAAAACCAATTAGCGGCGTACTATATGGGAATACCAGTTAAATTTATTTTTTCATTAATATGGTCAATATCTGCAGGAGTAGCTGCTGTCGCGGGTGTACTTCTCGCACCAATTACATTAGTAGACACATCAATCTCATTAATTGGTTTAAAAGCTTTTGCTGCAGCAGTATTGGGTGGCTTCGGATCAATACCTGGGGCGATTGTTGGTGGAATTATTATAGGTATTGTCGAACAATTATGTGGAACTTATGAAAATTATTTATTTGAGGGGGTTAGAGAAATATCTGCTTACCTCGTTCTTATCTTAACATTAATTATTTATCCAAGAGGTTTGTTCTCAGACAAAGCTGAGGTCAAAAAAGTATAATGAGATTTATTTTTAAAACTAAATATTCACAAGATATAAATATTGCAAAACATAATGGCGATCGTTTTTGGTATTCATTACTTATTTTAATCATGGTTGTATTACCACTTGTATTGGATGATTTTTACTTAGGAGAAATCTCATATATTTGTATTTTATCCATTGCTGGCATTGGTCTTATGATTTTGTCTGGATATACTGGTCTTGCATCTTTGGGCCATGCGGCATTCTTAGGAGTTGGTGCTTATACTCATGCCTTTTTGTTAACTAATGGAATACCTTTTTACGCATCAATTCCTGTCGTAATAATTGTTTCATTTCTAGTGGGAGCTGCAATTGGAATACCAATCCTACGCTTAACAGGGATGTATTTAGCTATCGCAACATTAGCCTTAGGTTTTATTGCGGAACATGTTTTTATAAAATGGGAACACTTTACTGGCGGTAACAGAGGCTTGCCTGTGCCTCAACCAGAATTCTTGGGCATGAGCTTCTATGACAGTGTTTTCTTTTATTATGTCTGCCTTGTCTTTCTTATTGCCGCGATGTTTGCAGCAATCAATATACTCAGATCTCCAACTGGAAGAGCATTTGTTGCTATTAGAGACAGTGAAATTGCAGCACAAAGTTTAGGCGTTAACTTAGGTCTCTATAAAGCTTTATCATTCGCTATTTCTGGAGCCTTTACTGGCTTAGCTGGCGCATTACTTGCTCATTATATTGGCTACTTAGCTCCAGATATATTTAATATCTTTTTATCTTTAACATTACTTTTGCTTATTGTTGTTGGTGGAATGGGAAGTTTACATGGAACAGTGTTTGGAGCAATATTCGTTGGCTTCTTACCGCAATTAATTGCCATCTGTCGTGACTATTTACCAAGCTCTATTGGCTCACAACCAGGTCTTGAGCCAATGTTGTTTGGATTAATACTTGTATTCTTCATTTTATATGAACCACTTGGTATTTATGGAAGATGGATGAAAATAAAATTATTCTTTGAACTGTTTCCTACTTACAAAAGACAAACATTTAAGAAACAAAAAGTATTTACTAAATCGGACCGAGTATAATGAGTTTATTTGAAGTAAAAAATATCACTGTAGCATTTGGAGGAGTAAAAGCACTTAATGATGTATCATTCGGTGTCGATAAAGGTGAAATATTTACAATAATTGGTCCTAACGGAGCAGGTAAATCAACGCTCTTCAATGTAATAAGCAGAATCTATGAGCCAAGCAAAGGTGAGATATATTTTGAAAATCAAAACATCTCAAAAACTAAACCTCACAATATATCAAAGCTTGGAATAGCAAGAACATTTCAAAATTTAGAATTATTTGAAAATGCAACTGTTCTACAGAATTTACTTCTTGGACGACACATTTATAAAAAAACAAATATTTTGTCTGAGGTATTTTTTACACCCAGTGCCCGTAAACAAGAACATGAATACAGACTTAAAGTTGAAGAAGTAATTGACTTCCTAGACCTTCAACATTACCGAGATACTCTTATAAACGGCCTTCCCTACGGTGTTCGTAAAAATGTTGAACTTGCAAGAGCTCTTTGCACTGATCCAAAATTACTTCTATTAGATGAACCGTCATCAGGATTAACAAATGAGGAAACAATTGATCTTGGCTTTTGGATAAAAGATATTCAATCTTTATTAGGAATTACCATAATTATGATTGAACACGACATGAGTTTTGTAAATAAAGTGTCAGATCGTATTCTTGCACTTAATTACGGCAAAATACTCGCATCAGGTCTACCTGAGGAAATTAAAAATAACGCTGATGTTAAGCAAGCTTATATGGGGGAGTAAATTCTTCTATTCAACGAATTAGCTGCAACTTTTAACTCCCACTTTGTTAAATTTTTTTTTACAAATAGTTTTATGAAACAAAAATGTAATAAATTCTTAACAATTTATAAATAAAGTTATTTATATGAAATTTTGTAAATTAATAATCACAATTATTTTTATTCTCTATTCTGGTCCTAGTCAGGCTAGCAAATGGGATATTTTTTCTAATCCAAATGAAGAAGTTCTGAAATGCTTTAAAAGTAATGGTTTAGAAGAAAGTGAAATCAAATTCTTAGAAAACGGTCGACCAGACGAAAAACCATTAAGAAAAAAAGCAAAAGAGGTTATTCAATCATGTAAAAAAATATGGAAGAAAAATGGAAATAATGTTGCTAGCAGTGAACAAGATCCTCAGATTTTTAAAACCTCCCCTTTTGGTAAAGATCTGCAATTATTAGTATATGAAGCTAATAAAATTCAGGAAGGAACATTTTTACTAGTTGTCCCTCAAAAAAATTCACACGGTCGAGTAGTGGAAATTACTAATAATGCTGAAATCGTTTGGCAATACAATGGGGATAGCTCATTTGGAAGATTAGATGATGCTAAATTCACAAATAAAAACACAATTTTAATCGCCGCTGAAAAAGGGGTTTATGAGATAGATAGAGAAGGCAAAGTAATTTGGTCTTACAAAACTAAAGTAAGTCATGATGTTGATAAGTTATCGAACGAAAATGTCCTTATAAATTACGCATGGGGTCCTAAAGGAAGTAAAAAAATCATCGAAGTTGATAACAATAAAAACGTTGTGTGGAGTTGGGATGGCATGAAGACTCATAACATTGCTCCATTTGCAGATGCATATGCGTCGGATTCAAAAACTACTGGTTCAGGTAAAACTTGGATACACAATAATGGTGTGACTGCGCTTGCAGATGATACTTTTTTAATCTCCATGCGTGATTTTCAAGAAATTATTTGGATTAATAGAGAGGCTGAGATAATAAAAAAATATATTTTTAATTGTAACAAGAAAAAAAGAGCTCTTTTGACCTCTGGAGAGATAAGAGGATGCAATCCTCACGAGCCTCAACAACTTCAAAATGGCAATATAGTAGTTGGTTTAAGGAATCCTGATAGAGCTATTGAGTTTAATCCTGAGACAGATAAAATCGTTTGGCAATGGCGAGCCCCTAAGAGTAAGGCATACGGAACAATAAGGGACGTTGATAAATTGAAAAATGGTAATTTTATGGTTGTTACTGGAAGTCATTTACTTGAAATAAACTCAAATGGAGAAGTTGTTTTAGATATTGGTGCAAAAGAGTCTTTAAGCCAAGATCATAGAATACTTTACAAAGCTCAGAAAATTTATCCTGATGGCACTTTTTCACATGATTAATACTTTGTGAGATTAATTAAATTATTTTGAGTTGCGAAAGAGAGTATTGGTTGTTTCTAATTCGCTTGCGTACTGTCCTATACGAGCCTGTACAAGACTGTACGTCTATGAATGAAAGTATAGATAATTTTGTAGCTATGCCTACTTTCGACGTCGTACAGTAACGCGTGACTCAGGCGTATATGGGTAAATAATTAAATAATTAAAATAATATAGAACATCCATACTGGAATAAATAATATCCAATATCCGTACATCCACATCATCCCAACTACTCGGCCCCAATCGTTAATATCAAAAGATACTTTTCGATCATAGATTGAGCTTTTAAATTCAAACTTAACTTTAGATAGATTCATTTTAAATTCTTGAGCCTTAATTTCAGGATTGGTATTAATTCTATTTGTAATAGATTTTAAATGCAGTACTTGCCAAGGTAGATATAAAGATCCAAAAACCATGCTAATGATAATTAGTGAATAGTGAGCATTTGATAGATCTAAGCTAAGCATAACTATACTTAAAATCGTATTAATGAAAAATATTACAAACCATCCAAACTCTTCATAAAAGTAAAAACGTTCGTATTTCAAAAGTATTGCGCCCCAACAGAAAAACTGTGAAATAATTACTTGGATAACCATTAACCAAGAAATTAAATCAACAAACATATATTGATCAGAATTAATAATTCTAAGCACATAACTAAACATATATATATATGTCACCTCAACGATGGTTACTAAAAATCGTGTCACAAATACTGAAGAAAGAACTGAGTCAATGATTACTGCTTTAGAGGCATAATTCACAGGAAACAAACATCTAAATGCAGAAACTGAAATTAAAATTATTGCTGGAACAACAAGGAATAAGTCATCGCTAATGTTTGTTATTGTTAAAGAGGCCCAAAGTAGAAATAAATTAGAAATGACTCCTACTCTAAGTCCTTGTAAGAAATATTTGTACATTTAATGTCCTAATTTATATTTGCCTGGATGAACAGCAGATAAAATTAATAAGCCAGCGATTATTCCAGTGTTTTTAACAAAATTTTGAAGTTCATGTCTTTGCTCCAAACCTTCACTCATATTCCAAAAATCGTGCATATAGTAATTTATTAGTATTGTGAGTAGCGCTAATATAAAGGCAGATAATTTCGAATAATAGCCGGCTAAGATTGAAACTGAACATATGCCTTGTAAAATAATTGTGATAATTAAAGATATTTCTGTATACGGCACCTGATGATCAAACATGTAATTCAGAGTAAATTCATAATTAAATAATTTGAATATGGCTCCAAAAACTAAAAAATAAATTCCAATTATAATTCTTCCTAAAAGTAAATTAATATTACTCATATTATTCATTCCAATTCATATATTTTTTACAGCCCTGAGGTACATCTTCAAAATAACTAAACCCCTCCTGCCAAATATAGCCTGCCTTAAGACAGCACGAAAGTTTTTCTTCTGAGTCGCTGTGAAAATCATAGCATATCTTCTCTAATGGGATCCTTTTTTGATAGTTAAATGCCTCAATTCCAAAAATTATAATCGAGCTAATTAATAAATATAAAAAACTAGTACCGATGCTTAAAATTCTAAATTTTGAGACTAATGGTATAAAATAAAAATAAAATAACGCAGGCACCGGAGCAAACATGGCCATTAAAATGTAAACCACATAACTTGGTACAATAAACTGAACATTAAGTTCGTTTGTGTAGTAGTAGTCTATGAAAGGCAAATAAGACAAATATGCTAGATAAAGAAGCCATAATAAAAGAAAAAATGATTGGAGGCTTAATAGTTTATTATGAGATTTTCTTTGACGAAATAAATAAAAAGGAAGTGAGTAATAGGTTATTATTTTTATCATTAAGTAAAAATAAAACATTATTTATTTACTAGCTTCCAAATTCCACTGTCTTCGTTATCAATGATAACATAGATTTCGCCAGCACTATTTGTTTCTACGTCGCGAACTCGACCAACTTTTTCAAACAATGTAGTTTCATTTCTTGCTTTTTTACCGTCAAATTCGAGTGAAATTAATCTTTGAGCTTTTAAACTGGTCACCAAAATTTTGTTTTTTAATTCGGGAAACAGGTCTCCTCCATAAAACGTCATGTCGCTAACCGCAATTGATGGAATCCACGTATAAATTGGTTTTAAAAGTCCCTCTTTCCATGCACTTCCGTCACCAATAATTGAACCGTCATAATCAATTCCTCCCCAAGCTACATCGGCCCAACCATAATTAGTACCTGCCTCTACTTTTCCAAAAAAATCACCTCCTTTCGGACCGTGATTTGTTATATATATTTCACTATCATTTGGATAAAACATTATGCCTTGAGGATTTCTAAGTCCTATCTGATAGATCTCGGGCAACCAGTCTTCCTTCATTGAATATGGATTATCCATTGGTGCGGTTCCATCTTTATTAATTCGTATCATTTTTCCAAAGTAACTTGTTGGATCCTGAGCAACACTTCCGTACCCGCGCTCACCTATACTTGCGTACAATAAGTTATCTTTAAACATTAGCCTTGATCCCCAATGAATGTTGTTCCATGAAGAACCTGATTGGAAAATATTTTCAATTTTACTAAAACTGTCATTTTCAATAAAACCTCGAGCTATTGACGTGCTGGTTTTATCATCTCCTCTGTCTTCTGTATAACTAACAAAAATCTCACCATCCTCGTAAATAATATCTAGCATTCCAGCTTGCCAATGCGGTTGAACAACTTTTAAATTATGAGGATAATTTTTTACTTCTTTTGTTGATAAATTAATTTTTAAAATTTCACCTGATTTTTGCGTAAGAAATAATTCTTTATCGTTAATAAAACTCATACCCCATGGCTTATTAAGGCCAGAGATTACTTTTTCTAATTTATATTCTGATGCGTTTAAATTAAAAGTTAGAAAAAGGAATATTATTGAGGTAAAAAATTTCATTATTATTAATTTAATCTATTTACCGCGTGCTCTTCTAATTGCTCTTTTGTCACAAAGTTTAAAGAATTTAAATGACAACTTTCAAGGTGTACTTTTGGCGCTACGCCTGCGTCATATGCCTCTTTCCATCTCAAAGCACAAAGACACCAGCGATCGCCTTCTTTTAATCCAGGAAAATTGAATTCAGGCCTTGGCGTTGAGAGATCATTTCCTTTAGATTTACTAAATTCTAAAAAATCATCAGTCATTACTGCGCAAACTACATGACTGCCATAATCGTGTTCGTCTGTATTGCAGAAACCATCTCTAAAATACCCAGTCATCGGATCATAGCAACAAGCTTCAATTTCATCACCGAATATGTTAGTCACCCTCTCTTTTTCAGACATACAAATTACTTATACCAAAAGATATATATTACCAATTATAAACAAGGGAATTTGAAGTCCAAAATTTGTTAATATTGCACGATCTGCCATCATATACCCTACCATTGTCCATCCAATCGCACCTGTTCCATGAACAAAAATATTTAAGGGATAAATATTTAAATTAGTCAGTAAAATACCAACCAAGATAAAAAAAGTGCTAGCCCACTTAAGTTGATTAATCATAATAATCCTTTCAAATAAATAGCTGAAAAATCTGCTTGATTTAAAAAGCTCTATAAAGTCTAATACTCAAATTATTTATAAATCTGGGAAAAACAATGATTAAAACAAAAATTACTGAAATGTTTGATATAGAACATCCTATTGTACAAGGCGGGATGCATTACGTTGGCTTTGCTGAAATGGCTGCCGCTGTTTCTAATGCAGGAGGCTTAGGAATAATAACCGGTCTTACTCAAGCCAGTCCAAAAGATCTTGCAAACGAAATAGCTCGTTGCAAAGATATGACTGACAAACCAATTGGTGTTAATTTGACTTTCCTTCCAGGCTTTGCAAACCCAGATTATCCTGGCTATATAGAGTCAATTGTAAAAGGTGGAGTGAAAATTGTAGAAACGGCAGGAAGAAGTCCTGAAAAATTTATGCCACTTCTTAAAGATGCTGGAATAAAAGTAATACATAAGTGTACGTCTGTTAGACATGCTCTAAAAGCAGAAAAAATTGGATGTGATGCTGCAAGTGTTGATGGTTTTGAATGCGGTGGTCACCCAGGTGAAGATGATATTCCAAATATGATACTTTTACCTCGTGCTTTTGAAGAATTAAAAATTCCATTTATTGCATCTGGTGGTATGGGGAATGGCCAACAACTCGTAGCTGCTCTTGCAATGGGAGCGGAGGGTGTAAATATGGGAACTCGCTTTATTGCTACAAAGGAAGCTCCCGTTCATCAAAATGTAAAAGAAGCTCTAGTCAATGCGAGTGAACTTGATACCGAACTGATCATGAGACCCCTGAGAAATACTGAAAGAGTACTAAAAAATGATGCAGTTACTCGAATACTTGAAAAAGAAAAATCGCTTGGAGCTGATATTCAGATTCAAGATATATTCGGTGAAGTTGCAGGTGTTTACCCAAAAATTATGCAAGAAGGTACCATGGACGCAGGAGCTTGGAGTTGTGGAATGGTCGCTGGACTTATTCACGATATACCGACATGCAAAGAATTAATTGATAGAGTAATCAGTGAGGCTGAAGAAATTATTAATAACAGGCTTAGTAAACTTAAGACTGCTTAGTAACCTTTTTTCTTGTACCGGGCTGAGGTGGTGTTTCTGCACCGCCAGCAAAACATTGAGCAATTGACATCCAATCGTTTGCTATATCGCCTGATACATTTAAGTTAACATCTTCAATATTTCTTACTTGTGTAACAACTTGACAAAATTCTTCAGCCTTTCCTGATATTTTATTTTCATTAGAAGGATTATTAAACTCCCAAACCTCACCAGATGGTGCAGTTAATTCTAGTCTTGGAGTTTCTTCAGGAAGTTCTCTCTTATTTATTGTAAAACAATATTTAAATGTGTTATTTCCGATAATAACTATATTTTTAATACGATCCTCGTTAATTCTATCAACGCCAAGCGTATCATATAACTCTTGGGCATGAGCCCATGTTTCCATATGTCTTGCGCTAATTGAAGATCTTGCGCTCATATCTGGGCCCATCCATTTAACTCTCTTTTTTGGGTCAGCTGCAGCAAATCGTTCAGTCATTTTCTCGTAATATGATTTCCAAGTATCTAATAATTCTCTTCCTTTGATTCCCTTAGTAATAGTTTCCTCAAATTGGTTCATCGTTGAACCTTTACCAAGCATTTCAAGGGCACTGTTGGCAAAGTTTTTCCAATCATCTCCATCTTGAAGAGATAAATCTGCAGCATAATTCCATACATGAAGGTGGCCGATAACGTTGTTAAAGTTCCAGCCTTTAAACTGAGTTTTCTTCTCATAATCGCTATCACTTAAAGATGATAATAGTTTGTATACTGCATTGCTTTCATCACAAAAATCATAAGCTTGTTGTAATTCTAAGTTGTGATCTGTCATTTTGACCATTTCGGTTTACGTTTCTCAATAAACGATGCAATGCCTTCTCTGCCTTCATCACTTAACATACGTTCAGCAAAACCTTTTGCCGCAAAATCGATCATTTCACTTCTCTCTAGATGTCTTGTTGCTAAGACAATTTCTTTTGTAATTGCATTTGCTCCAGGAGCACAATTCATAACTCCTTTGATTATATGAGACTCAATGTTTTTTAAATCATTAGCGTCTTTTGCTATAAAATCTGCTAATCCCATTTCGAACGCTTCTTTTCCAGTGAATCGTGCTGCTGTAAGCATTATACGTCTTGCTTTAGCTAAACCTATTCTTTGTGCGACAAAGGGAGCAATTTGTGCAGGAGGTATTCCTAAAGTAGTTTCTGTTAAAGCAAATTTACAATCTTCAGTCACTACCACAATATCTCCAGCACAAAGCATTCCAAGACCGCCAGCCATCGCAGCGCCTTCAGCTAGCATAACAACTGGCTTAGGATAAGAGTTTATCATATCAAAAAACGCACCTGTTAAAGCACTGGCCTCTTCAACGTCTTTCATGCCCTGTTCTCCACCTTGAAAACCAGTTTTAAACATTTTTAAATCTCCACCCGCACAAAATATTCCCCCTTCTCCTCTCATGGTAACGCCTCTCACGCCCAAATCATCGCGAGCTGCATCAAAAGTATTTTTAATATCAGTAGTTAATTCGCTAGTTAGTGCATTTCTTTTTTCTGGTTGATTGAATGAAATCGTTAACCATTCGTTTTCTATATTTACTTTACACGCCTTTATTTCTGGTAATGTAGTCATCTTATATATTATTAATAATTCTCAATGGTTCGTAATTATAAATGTTCTTAGTTCTTCGCATAGCAATATCTGTATTTTTTAGCATAAAATTTCTTAGTGATTTCAAAATTGGGTTTTCTAAATGATTAATATATCCCTGATATCTTGAAGATCTTTTAATTGCATTAGTCCTACCCACCCTCAATTTCTCATAATTATTTCTTATAAAATTAAAATCATCAGATTTGTTTACTAAATTTCCGAATATGAATGCATCTTCCAGTGCCATAGCGCCGCCTTGACCCAAAAACGGCATCATCGGGTGCGCCGAGTCTCCCAATAAAGTTATGTTACCACTGGAAAAAGAATTAAGTGATTTTCGATCAAATAAACCCCATTTATAAACTTTTTTTGAAGATTGAAATAATGATTTAATGAAACTTCCATAGGATGAGAAATCCTCTAATAAATCCTCATGACTTCCCTCTTCTCTCCAACTTTCATTATTTTTTATTTTGCTTTTTTTTATTGCAATAAAGCTTGTTTCGAGTTTTTCATTAACGGGGTAACAGACGATATGGCTATTTTTACCTAGGTATATATTTATCCTTTTGCTATCGGACGAACCAATGCCTCTCCACGCGGTATAGCCTGAAAAAGTGATTTTATCCTTTTTGATTTTGTTCGTTCTAATTAAAGATTTAATCCCATCACAACCCGCAATGTAGTCAACGCTTATACTTTCCTGATTTTTAAAAACTAATTCTTTTTCTTTTATTATATCTAACAATTCATGGTTAAATTTTATTTCTCCACCTAAATTAATAAATTTATCATAAAGTTTATTTATTAAGACTTTTCTATTTGTTGTAATTACTTCTCCAAATTCATTAATATTAATTTTTTTTATTACATTTCCTTGATCATCTCTCCAAGCAATATCTAAAGGAGAGCAAGACTCTTCTCTAACACTATCTAAAATATCTATTTCATTTAGTATTTTGCATGCGTTGGGAGTTAATGATAAGCCTGCACCATACTCACTTAGTGCGCTTGATCTTTCAAAAATTATACATTCTTTTCCATATCCCTTTAGAACACAACCCAAAGTGAGACCAGATATGCCGCCACCAATTATACCAATTTTTTTCACTACTAAATTCCTATAAATACAACGACTGTATTTTCAGCTTCCGCTGTAAAGTTATCTCCATTTACTTCGTTACTTATGCCATGAGAAAAAGATTTCAATTTTTCATTATTCAAATCATACTTTAAACCACTTGTCGTAATTTTGTTATCTGACGACAATGAAATAATGGATACCGGCGCATTAGGAGCATTTATTTTTGTATTTTCTCTAACGAAGATTATTCGATAAAAACTTGTTATCAGCTCAATATGCAAAATATCTGAGTAAGTACTGGCTATTAGAATATTTGCCATTGAATGATCTTCTCTCAAACCACTACTTCCTAATATCAAAACTTTTTTAATATTATTCTCTACGCAATAATCTAACGATTTTTCTAAATCGGTTTTGTTTTGATTGGATAATTCAACAACTTCTATTTTACTATCAAGGTCATTAATTACTGTAGAGTCAAGATCACCTAAAATTAGATTAGGTTTAATTCCTAATTCTTTTAAATTCTCTAATTTAGCGTCAATACTAATAAAAAAATCGTTACTATCTATTATCTTTTTGACATAATTAGTTTTTGAAACTTTTCCGTTTGCGATTAAGACAGCACTATTTGTCAAGTTTCTACCGTAATTAGTAATTTATTGGCCCAGAAATTACTTCAAATCTTTCATCTTGAACTTGAAAGAAATAAGAAATGTTGCTTCCTTGTCTTTTACCTGGATTAAAGGTAACTGAACCAAGTTTAAGTGGATCTTCGTAATCTTCAAGAGTTTCCATTGCTTCAACAAAGCTATCAACTGTTAAATCTTTTCCAGCTCTTTTGATAGCTTCAACAGCTATATCTGCAAAAATATATCCGTAGATAGCTCCAGTATTTGGGTCTGTTGCATAAATAGATTTAAATTTATCCCACCATTTTTTTTCAATTTCATTGGCCGTATCGTAATAAGGAAATACGACAGAATTTAAACAGTATAATCCATTCATTACTCCATTTGGTTGTTCGGCAACAACTGTGTAATAACTTGACGAAGTTGCAACAAAATCAACATCTGTCCAATTTATTTCCTTTGCTTTCATAAAAGGCAGTATGGTTGTTCGAACAATTGTTCCCATAGCTACTAAATCACATCCCGCATTATAAAGTTTTTTAATTTGAGAAGTGAAATCAGTATCTGTGGGCTTTGCTGATGCACTCTCAACTAATGTCATATTCATTGCTGCAAGCTGATCATCAACAGCGTCAACTATTTCTTGACCAAAATCTGTATCTTCATATAAAACACAAACAGACTTTCGATTGTTGTTCTCAATAAGATATTTTAATCCTGTTCTGATCTGATCATAATACGTTGAACCTGATGTAAACTTCAAACGATCATACGGTTCAAACATTGATCGCGCAGCTGTAAGAGGAAATAAACTAGGTACATTCATTCCCAATTGATCAGACATCACTGCATTGTTCATTGGTGTACCAAGAGAACCTAACATGAATCCAATTTTATCTTTTCTTAACAGTTTATTTGCCGCTTGCACCGCTCGTGGCACGGTATATTGATGGTCCTCAACAATAAATTTTATTGTTCTGCCATGAGCTCCCCCCGCTTGATTAAATTCATCAATTCTCATGTTTGCGCCATCAACGCTCTGTTTTCCGATCATTGAAGCGGGGCCACTTAAATCAGTGTGCATCCCAATAAGAATTTCACTCTCAGATATCCCTTGATCAGCAAATGATAAGTGAGTGAGGAATAATGAAAGGAATAAATAATAAATAATTTTCATTCTTAATATGTATATTCTTTATTATCTATTTGCATAAATGCACCATTTTGAACTTCAAATAAATAAGCAACATTTGCACCTAAATGTTTTTCTGAAGACCAAGAAAGTATTGTGTCGCCAAAAGGTATTTTATAATCATTGATGCTTTCTAATGCATTTAAGAAACTATCAGTAGTTAAATCACGACCAGCAATTTCTAATGCCTTAGCAGTTATATCCATGTACATATAACCATAAGCTGAGCCTATGTTTGGCGAATTACCAAAAGTCGATTCATAGGAGTCAATCCAATCACAAATTTCGGGTGAGCAGTTTGCTTTACTTGGAGTATCAAATTGAGCAAATGTATAAAATCCATCTGTAACACCATCAGGTTGCGATGCTATAACAGGGTGAAAACTAGCAACCTGTCCAAAAAATAATGCGTCCCATTTCATCTGCCTAGCTTTTGTATAACCAAGAATTGTATCTTTAACAATTGTACCCATTGCAACAGCTTCACAGCCTGCATTTTTTAATTTTGTAATCTGAGAGGTTAAATCTGTATCAGTTGGCTTATTAGTTGCTTTTTCATGCAACTCTAAACCCATTTCGTTAAGTTGGTCTACAGTGGCCTCGTATGTTTCTTGTCCAAAATCATTATCTTGATAAAGAACACAAATTTTATTTTTTCCTCTCTCATTGATTGCCCACTTTACTCCAGCTCTGATTTGATCGTAATAACTTGAAAGAGCTCCAAATTTTAAACGATGTAAAGGGTCAGTCATTGATCTTGCTGATGATAACGGGAATAAATTTGGTATATCTTTTTTCTCTTGAGCTTCAAACACAGCATTGTTCATTGGTGTACCTAAACTTGCAACCATCAGAAATATCTTATCTTTATTTAAAAGCTTATTAGCTGCCTGGACTGCGCGAGGAACTTGGTATTGATGATCTTCTGCAATTATTTTAAGCATTCTTCCATGAATACCTCCTGCTTTATTAATTTCATCAATTCTCATTTGAACACCTTCAACGGAATATTTTCCAAATGAAGAAACTGGTCCACTTATATCCGTATGCATGCCAAGAATGATTTCATCGTCAGAAATACCTTGAGAATAAGAATTGTGGCCAAAAGTTAATAATAGAGCCAATAAAATTGTAAAAATTGAAAATCGCTTACTTATCATCATTCGTCCTCTTGAATATAAAAGGAAATCTTATTATTTCACAGGGGAAAATCAAGCAGATTGATACATACTTTCAATGATATCGCCGTATTTTTGATTTATGAATTTGCGTTTCAGCTTCATGGTCGGAGTAAGCTCATCGTCTTCGGCTGTTAATTGTATATCAATTAATGAGAATTTTTTTACTTGTTCTACAGAGGCAAATTTTTTATTTACTTTATTGACCTCATCATCGATCAAGGAAATTATTTCCTCTGATTTGCAGAGACTTTCAAAATTAGAAAATGGTATGTCATTATCCTGAGCGTGTTTCATCACATTCTCTTCATCTATCATTATCAGACATGACAAAAACTTTCTTTTATCTCCAATTACAACAGCATCTGATATAAATGGACTAAATTTTAATTCATTTTCTATTTCAGAAGGAGATATATTTTTTCCGCCAGCTGTAATGATTATGTCTTTTTTTCTATCTGTAATTTTTAAATTTCCATAGTTATCAATTTCACCAACATCTCCTGTATGCAGCCATCCATCAATCAGAGTTTCTTTTGTTTGTTCAGGTTTATTTAAATAACCACAAAACACACCTGGACCTCGAAATAAAATCTCTCCATCCTTAGCAATTCTCACTTCAGAATCATTAACTGCTCGACCAACATGCCCCAACTTTATTTCTCTAGAGTAAAATGCAGTTCCAACTCCAGCAGTTTCTGTCATTCCCCATCCTTCTCTCATATCTATACCAAGAGAAAGATACCAATTTATAAGATCAGGGGATATAGGCGCAGCGCCGCTTAGTGCGTAACGACAGTTATTCAAACCGAGAAGTTTTTTTATATTTTTTAAAACCAGTTGATTACATATCCAATAAGATAATTTCAATGATAAAGGAGGTTCTTTTCCGTCTATGAAGTACTCTTTATATTTGGATCCTACATTTATTGATAATTGATAGAAGAACTTGCCAATAAAAGTTGCATCCTTCATTAGAATTGTAATTGATGAATAAAACTTTTCCCAAATCCTTGGAACTGCAATAAATACCGTTGGAGAAACTTCTCGAATATTTTCAGGAACAGTATCAATACTTTCTGCAAAATTAACTACTGCGCCAGTTTTTAAAGGGATCATAACTGAAACTGACCGCTCTAATATATGACATAACGGGAGAAACGATAATTGTTCCTCGTGTTCCATTACATCAAAGATATCATATCCAGTATTAATTGAATAAAGTAGGTTTGTATGATTAATCATTGCACCTTTTGAAGGTCCTGTTGTACCTGATGTGTAAACTAAAATTGCAATGTCATCTGGGCTTACATTATTTACTAAACTTTCCCAAAGATCAGGGTTTTCTTGATTAGTTTTTTCACCAATTTTTAGAAACTCTTCATAGCTAATAACTTGATCATCATGAAAGTCATTTAAACCTTCCATATCATAAACAATAATTTTCTTTAATGTAGGACACTCACTTCTTACTTCTAGAATTTTATCAAGTTGTTCTTCATTTTCAGCAAAATAAAATTTGGTCGCACTATCATTTACTAGATACTTAACCTGCGCAGCCGAGTCTGTTGTATACACTCCACTAGAAATTCCTCCCGCACCAATAGTACCCATATCAGTATAAAGCCACTCGGGGTTTCCTTCGCTTGCAATTGAAACCACATTGCCTTTTTCTAGTCCTAAAGTGGAAAGAGCAAGACCAGTTAGTTTTGCCCTTTCTCCATATTGAGACCATGAAATTTCTTGCCAAATACCAAGATCTTTTTCTCTCATGGCAACTTTTTCTCCACGAGATTTAACTGAGTCCCAAAAAAGTCTTGGAATTGTATTTATCTCCACATTTTTTTCTTTTTCCAACGTCTCTCTCCTCTTATACCTTCATCTTGCTGTCCAAGATAAAATTCTTTTATATCTTCTTTTTCTAGAAGCTCTTTACTATTTCCTTCCATTACAATTCGACCAAGTTCTAACACATAGCCAAAGTCGGAGTTACTAAGTGCAATATTAGCGTTTTGCTCAACTAAAAGTATTGTAGTTTTTAATTCTTTATTTATTCGAATTATAATTTCAAATATTTCCTTAACTAGCTTAGGTGACAACCCTAATGACGGCTCATCTAAAAGCATAATTTCTGGCTTGCTCATAAGAGCTCGACTGATGCATAACATTTGCTGCTCTCCACCAGACAATAAACCAGCTGGTTGGTTCATCCTTTCTTTTAGTATAGGAAAATATTCAAAAACTTGTTCAATATCTTTATTTATTTCTTTCTTATCTGATCGTGTAAAAGCACCCATTTGAAGATTCTCGATTACAGAACAATAAGGAAATACTTCTCTACCTTCAGGCGCATGACTCATTCCTAGTCTTAATATTTTATCAGGATCTTTTTTTTGAATTTCACTACCGTTTAAAAAAACTTTACCTTTTCTCGGATCAATTGCTCCCGATATCGTTTTGAGAATTGTTGTTTTCCCTGCTCCATTAGATCCAAGAATAGTTACAATAGATCCCTGATTAACTTTGAAACTGATACCTCTAATGGCCATGATTGGACCATAATAAGTTTCAATATTTTCTACGTTTAAAAGAGATTTAGACATTATTTTATTACCACCTCAATATCATCAAAGTTTGCTTTTAAGGTCGCAAGACACCTCATAGGGCTTACATTCTGCTCAAAAGCAAGTTCTTTAGTGGGTCTAATAGTAATCTCTAAATATGTAGATTCAACTAAACTTTTTCTTAGTTGCTCATCTACTGAAAAATAATACTGTGTAGTTGGCGATGCAAATAAATCTGATAAATATGATGAGGCCATTGAATATCTACTACCTCCATAACCGCTGTTTTGAGTCAACTTGTTAACAGTTTCTACAAAATAATCCCTACACTTGTAATTTGTAGAAAGGTAATTTCCTTCATTAAATCCGTAATTTTGCTCAAAAGATATAGATGCGATTATTCTCTCGTTTTTCCAATCATAATAAACATTCGTTAACACGTTCTCTTCATCTAAATTATTTGTAACATATGATGCAAGATCTTCTTCAAATCTGATTAATCCAAAATCTAATAAATTAAGTTTATTTGAAGACAATGTATTAAATAAATTATTATTAAATAAAGTTTTTTCTTCGGAGAAAGAATTAAGTATTGAAAGAAAAAAAATTAATATTGTAAAAATAATTTTCATTTGTCTATTCTAATAGATTTGCAGGAATTGGTATCATCTGATCAAGAAGTATTTGCGCATAAGCTTTGCCTTGAGGATCGTTTCTAAGACTTGCTGGCCCACCACCGCCTAGAACATCATTTAAAATAAAATTAATAGAATTTGAGCCGGGTAAAAAGTATCTTTCAACAGATCCTTCAAGAAAGTCAGCAAAACAATCTTTAACAACTTTTTCATCAAGGAAATTGCATATTGCTGGATAAAACTTAGGATCACGTGAAATTATACCAATGTTCGCTTTATTGCCTTTATCGCCACTTCGCCCGTACGCAACTTTAATAAGTGGTACATCGACAAACTTTTCATTTACATCTTCAAAATCTGGAGCTGTTGTTTGTTCAATACTTTTCAAGTCAAATTCTTCAGATGGTGGTATCTTTATTTCATTCTTTGAAGAACCATTATCTATTGTTACGTTCACTTGATCCTTATCAATTAAAAATGAGAACAGCCTTACAATTGGTGATGGTTTTGGCCGCCCTCCAACAAAACCAGATAATCCTGGAGGAGTTGCAAGGCCTAAGCCAACAGACTCTTTAAGCATAATACCTACCGCTCTAATATCTTGGTGTTTAGCAGCAAATTTAAGAACCACTTCACGATTATTTTCATTTGATGATTGCTTGCTGTATTGACTGTTATCCCCAATAATTTCAATACTCGTTTCATCAAAGTCAGCAATATTCATCATGCGCATTATCATCTTTGATCGTTCAAATATTGCCTCTCCGTATGTACGAGCTTTTTTAGCAGCATCTATACCAACAAATGAACAAACATGTCCTGCCCTGAAACCATCAGCGTATGTTGCGCAAACTTTATATTGATTAGGAGCTGGATAACCTTTTGCTCCAGAAATTTTAACTTTATCTTTTTCGGTTTCTTCAATTTTTACATTTGAAAAATCACAAATAACATCAGGTAATATATATGCTTGAGGATCACCTATCTCATACAGCATCTGTTCAGCGACAGTTCCAAAACTTACCATGCCGGTTGAATTTTTTGACTTAGTACAATCGAAACTGCCATCTTCAAAAACTTCCACAATGGGATAGCCTATTTGATGCAGATCTTTTGATACTAATTCCCAATCAGTGAAATTACCTCCAGTACTTTGTGTTCCACATTCAATAATGTGACCAGCTAAACTACCTGCAGCAAGTTTGTCATATTCTTTTTCATTCCATCCGAACGAATAAATACACGCGCCTAATGTAACTGCGCTATCAACACTTCTCCCAGTAATAACTATATCAGCGCCACTTTTAAGAGCTTCTGCTATAGGAAATGCACCAAGATATGCATTAATGCTTGCTATTTTGTCCTCAGCAGGAAAATCCTCATTTGAATACATTTCCTTTATATTCAGCTCTGAAAATTTATTCTTTTCCCCCATTAAATCATCGCCTAATACAACTGACACTTTTAAATCCAATTTAAGTTCTTTAATTAATTCTCTGATGGCCTCAGCGCATGCCTCTGGATTTACGCCTCCAGCATTGCTGAGAATTTTTACTTTTTGATCTGCTATTTGTCGCAAATTTAACTTTAATACACTTGATACAAAATCGACTGCATACCCTTTTGTGGCATCTTTTGCTCGAGCCCTTGCCATAATTGACATGGTGATTTCTGCCAAATAATCATAAACAATAAAGTCTAGATCGTTTCCATTCAATAATTGAGGTGTTGCAATAACGGAATCGCCCCAAAATCCACTTGCCCCACCTATTCTAAGTTTTTTTGACATTTGAATGATTATATCTATTTTTGTTATAATTGGTTAAATAATTAAATTGTCTAATACATTATGAGTTTTTTCAAATCAATAAACAATGCTTTCGTGAAATGCTTTGATTTTAAGACCAGAGCCAACAGGGCTGAGTTTTGGTACTTTTACTTGTTCACAACAGCTGTTGGCTTTGTTGGATTGCAGCTTGATATGTTCTTTCAATTACAACTAGTCGGTATTGAATTAGCTAATTCAACAGACTCAATAATGCTTGGGCCTATGTATATTTTTTTATATTTTCTTTTTATTGTTCCAAGTTTCGCACTATACGTAAGAAGACTGCATGATGTAAATCGTTCAGGTTGGTGGCTTTTGATTGTACTGGTTCCTTTTATTGGAATAATTACTATTATTTTTTTTATGTGCTTAAAAGGAACAGAAGGCAGCAATGATTTCGGAGAGGTCTCCTCTTAATTTTCGTTTGACTTATTTTTTACTTTAAACGCTTTCGGGCCGCTGCAGCTGCTACACCCTGAACCTTCAATTAAAATTTCACTTTCAATGTCTTTTTCTAGTAGACTCAGCGTTGCAAGTCCTAATAGGAAGAACATTGGAATGAGAATTAATAAATTTTTTTTAATTGTCATTATTCAAAGTTTGGTAATTACTTCTATAATAAATAAGTGGATTTCTATTGTCGTCAATTTTTAAATCTTCAACCTTGCCTATTACTAAAACATGATCAGCAATATCAATTTGTTGATAAACCGATAACTCAATGTGGCCTAAAGTATTATCAAGAATGATATTATTGCTTGATGATATAGTATGGCTTGTTTTACTCACTTTTTCAGGGTCTTTGGTAGCAAATAAACGTGATATTTCTTCTTGTTCATTTGAAAGAAAATTTATTACAAATGAATTATTTTTTAAAAAGTCTACATGGTCAGTTTCAGACTTATAAATATTAAAGATAATCAATGGCGGCTTTAAACTTAAAGAGGCGAATGAATTAATTGTAAATCCACTTTTATGTGAGGTGGCTACTGCAACACCTGTTGCAAAAGAACCAAATGCTTTTTTTAGAATATTTTCCTCAAAATCAACTGTCATTTAAGTAATTAAATTAAATTAATACAGAACGAAGCATAGAAACATACCCACTTTTAATCTCTAGATCTTCATTAGAATGTTTCTTAATTATCATCTCGTGAGCTTTCTTGAGCTTGTAACATGGAACAAACATGAATAAGTGATGCTCAAGATGGTAATTTACGTAATATGGAGCAACAAAGGCTCTTTCTATAATATTTGCATACGTAGTACGTGCATTATTAAAGTCATTTTTCGATTTTACACCAGCGTGTTCTGCTATATTTCGAATTCTTAAAAAAAGCTGAAAAAATGTGAAAAGTGGCAACAACCAAAATGCTAAAAAATACCACCATTGTCCCAAAATCCAAAAAATTAAAAATATAATCATATTTGAAATTAATATTCCATACAGTGTATTCCTTGACTCAAAGCCACTTATTTTCTTTCCGTCATTTTTCTTTGTATCACTTTTAAGTAATGTTTTAAAAATCAATTCATATCTTTGAACAAGGCCTGATACTCCAAAGATATCTCTCAGCACTTTTCTTAACATGCTCTTTTTTTCTACAGGAAATGGTTTGGATAAACTTAAGTCAGGGTCATCTTCAAGTTGAGTATTTCTATGATGGGCTAAGTGGTAATGTCTGTATCCGTAAGTATCCGACCACACCGGAAAAGCACAAATCCATTGTGACAGATTATTATTTAACTTTGTATTGTTAGTAATTAGTCCATGTGCTCCTTCATGCATTAATATTGCAAGCCCGAGTTGTCTTCCAGCAATTACAAGAACTGCAGCAAAAAAAGTAAATATATTTGGAAATAATGAGTAGACTAAAATTGATAAACCAATTACAAACCAAGCATGCAATAATAAGGCAATGCCTTTAAAATTACTTTTCTCTTTTAAATAATCAACTTCAGTTTCTGATAAAACCTCATTTGGTTTCAAAAATGGTGTTAATTTTTTTGTCATTATTACTATATATATATATAAAATTTTAGAGATTTCACACCCCATGGAATAATCTAATTATTACATATAGTTAGTAAAGTTATTAATTAATAACACTATCTATTAAATGTAATAAATATCATATTCTTGAAAGATAGATCTCATACAATTTATTGAAATTTTAAGGAGAACTCTATGAATAATTTATTTAAAATAATAATGGTTACTGTAGCTTTATTTGCCTTTTCTATTATTCCATCAAAAGCATTTATTATGGATGTATGGGAGTTAAGAGGTGTTGACGCTCAAGAAGTATCTGAAGCTACGATAGCATTCAAAGAAAAAGCAATGGAAGGCGGTGCAAAATACACTGCTTTTAGATCATCAACAAAAATAAGAGGTGATGATACGTTGGATACTGTTTTCGTTCATGCTTATTATGAAAGCTATGAGGATCAAATGACAACCCAGGCACTTATTGGTCAGAATCCTGAGTGGTTTGAAAGTACATTTGGAGATATGAATTTTACTGATGTAGATAACACTACGTTTGCAAACAATGCAGATATAGGTGATGTTTCAAATCTAGCTCCAGGACAAGCAGTTGCTTTTGCATTTGTTGAAGTAACAAGTGGCATAAATTTTGCACTCAATTTTCCAGAAATGCAGAAAATGATGAGTGACATGGGTGCGCCTGTTCTCGTTGACTCCATGCAGTGTGCTCTATGTGGTGAAGACGTTCTTCCAACAAATGGAATGATCTACTTCTCCGCTGCTAATCCAATTGATATGGGTAAAGGCCTTGATATTTTTGCAAGTGAGGAAATGCAACGTTGGATGTTTGCAAATATGCAACCACACGTTAATATAACTGACGCAGGAATATTAGTTTTTAATAATTAATAAATAAAACATAACCGCCAAACATTTGGCGGTTATGTCAACATATAATTTCTTGAGTCTGGAACAGTTTTCTTGTTTTTAGATAATTGCATTTGAAAGACCACTAAGGTCGATTCTTCAAAGGAAGCTTGAGAAGATGAGAGGTAGAAGTCCCACATTCTACAAAATTTTTCGTCGTAAATCTCTTTTACCTTATCAATATTATCGTAAAAATTATATCTCCATCTTTTTAAAGTTTCTGCGTAATGAAATCTTAATACCTGAACATCCGTTAACGAAAGGCCCGACTTTTCTACTCTAGACACTGTTTCACTTAAAGCGGGAATATATCCACCAGGAAAAATATATTTATCAATCCATGGGTCTGTATTACCTGGCTCGTTTAACCTTCCAATAGTATGAATAAGGGCCACTCCACTATCATTTAAAAGATCATAGACCTTATTAAAAAATTCCTGATAATGAGCCGTTCCAACATGTTCAAACATCCCGACAGATACTATTCGATCATATTTTTCATTAACATTTCTGTAATCCTGCAATCTATATTCAACCTTTTCTAAATTTTCTCTGATTTTTCTTTGCTGTGCATAAGCAATTTGCTCTTCAGATAGCGTTACCCCAACAACATTTGCATTTGATTTTTTATAAATGTGTGCTGCCATTCCACCCCAACCGCAGCCAATATCTAAGACTGATTGATTTTCTTCAAGAAGAAGTTTTTTTGAAATTAATTCTTTTTTATTTATTTGAGCCTGTTCTAACGTATCATTTGGAGAGTTAAAGTAGGCACAAGAATATTGTCTATCCGGATCTAAAAATAGTTCGTAGAGTTTATCAGATAGATCATAATGATGGGCAACGTTTCGTTTTGATTTTGATATATAGTTACTTGTAGTAAGTTTATTTGATATTGCTCTAACTACTTTTGAGAGCTTCATCACCCAATGATCAATATCTACATCCGTATTAGCGAAAATTAGTTTTAAGAAATCATGAATACGTCCCTCCTCTACCACAAGCGATCCATTCATATAACTTTCACCAAAATGTATTGATGGGTTCATTAATAATTTTATCTCTGAAAAATTATTAGTAGTTCTTATCTTTATAGGATCTCCTGTTCCATCGCCGTATGTGTTAATTTCACCATTCGGCATTACCCATGTAAGGTTTCCTGTTTTAATAATTTTAGAAAGAAGGCTTTTTGTTATCATTTGATGAATTTAATATAATCTTTGAAAGATTTTCAATAATAAAAATTAAGCCGGCTTTTCAGTCAAAATAATTAAAATCTTACTATTTTTATCAATTCCGCTATCCGAATATTTTTTTGCTTCTTTGATAGCGGCATAACCGGCCCCACCAGATGGTGAGGTAGCAAATCCATTTTGTTTAAGCTCTTCAACTCCAATATCAGCATCTTCATCTTCGATTGTCATGAAATTTGTACAAGTAATTGCAAGCGATGATAGCGCCCTTGTCGAGGGGCTTTTACAATCTAAGCGTCCCATATTAGAAACACCACCTGTGACAGTTACAGCTTCTCCCTTATTTATAGACTCAAGCAAAACTGGAGCCTTTGTAGGTTCGACAATTATTATTTTTGGATCATTGCCAAAATATTTTCTCATATAAGTTGCAATGGATGCAGGGAAACCTCCTACTCCTGCTTGTAAAAATATGTGAGTTGGAGGTTCATCGCAGCTTGCACAAGCTTCATCTGCAAGAACTAAATATCCTTGCATAACACGCAAGCCATGATCGTATCCATCCCAGGTCACATCTGATAAAAGCATCCAACCGTTTTTTTCAGCTTCTTGCTTGGCACCCTCTAAACTTTCTTCATAATCATTGCCGCATACAACAACCTCTGCACCAAAACTTCTAATTTTATCTGCAAAGCTTGAAGGGACATTTTTAGATAAATAAATTACTGCCTTTGCTCCAAATATTCTTGCGCCAGCCGCTAGAGAAATGCCATGATTACCTGCACTTGCTGATATATAAGTTTTTCCATTTAGAGCCGAACTCCATTTTGCATCCTTACTGAAAGATTTTAAATTTTCTGCAGCATCACTTGCAATTACAAACGCTGCACCAAGAGCCTTAAAGCTTCCGAGGCCCATTCGGTCTCTTTCATCCTTTAACCATAATTTTTTAATACCTAATTCATTACTTAATTTGGCTGATAATGCTAAAGGTGTTTCAGCCGCTTTGGGACACAAACTCAAAAGCTTTTTTACAGCCTCAACATCTGTACTAACAGGATCAATACCATTGTCTCCTGGAAGTCCTTTTTTAAAATATGGATTTGTAATAAACTTTCTCATTAAACAAAAAACATATCAGATTCAAAAATATGCGTATATTAATTAGCTATACTATAATAAGTTTTTTTTTAGCTTCAGCTGTGTTTTCAGATGAAAAACCAGGAAGAAACTTTACTGATCTTCCTGACGTTGATGATGGTTATAATATTCATGTTATGTATGTTCTGCCAAAAGATGGGGTTGATAAAGGCTATGATCTTGATAGCAAAATAAGCATGTTAATGTATCAAATCGACAAATGGTTTAATTCAAAAACTAAAGATAGATTATTTACAGACGGCCAAAATCTTAAATTTGATCGTAAAGATGATAATAAAATTGATATAACCTTTTTAAGACTGGATCTTAGTGATGATGAAATATCCAAGCATGGAATTCAGGCAGTCAATGTATTACAGCCTGCAATAAGTCGATTTGGCTTTAATGATCCAAAAAAAGTTTATTTCATCATCTATGGTGGCTCTAATAGAGATGTTTGTGCGTCTTCTCAACTTCCAAGTTATGCAACAGAAGGTGTAACAGCCAACACGGCGGCTCTTTATTACCCCGGAAAAAGAAGCGGATCATGTATAGAAAACAATGGTGGTTTTAAACCTGAATTTAATGAAACTGCTAAAGCTGCTCTTCATGAAATCCTTCATGTTTTAGGGGCCGTACCACAGTGCGCCGAAGATCATCTAGTTTTTAAAGATGAAGGTACAATTAACGATGGCATCGGGGGACACTTATCAATACCTGGGGATATAATGTACAGTGTACAATCGAATAAAACGTATGATAAGGCTAAACATTTAGATTTTAAAAGTTCAAATTATTATAATCACGATAATGAAAATTGTTTAGATATTGCAAAAAGCAGGTATGTACTTCCAACAGTCAGCAATCCTCAACTGCCTACTTTTTCAAAAAAATAAGTTATGGTGTTGCAGCTGGTATTGGCGAATAATTGTACATAACATAAAGTTGCTGATAACATAACTTCCCTGTCTTCACTGCATAATCTTGATGGTAATCTTCTGCAGGATAAAATTCTACAGTTTCTGTGACCTCTGTGACTATTGGATTTTCAAACTTGCCTGATAAATCTATTTTTTCAATTTTACTCTCAATGATTTCTTTTTCATCCTCGCTATTATAAAAAAGTATAGATTTATATTGCTCCCCAATATCAGGACCTTGACGATTTAAGGTTGTAGGATCATGAATAATAAAAAATGTATCAATCAACTCATTAAAAGTAACTTCACTGCTATCATAATCAATCTTGACCACTTCAACGTGACCTGTCTTACCAGTTAAAACATCCTCATATCTTGGATTATCTAAATGACCACCAGAATAACCTGATGTTGCATTGATAACACCAGGCATCTGTTCATATAAGACTTCAACGCCCCAAAAGCATCCAGCTCCCACTATTAAAGAAGATAACATACTACTGATATAAATTACTTATGAGAAATTCAATATTTATTTTCGGTCAGCCACTAGCATTTCGTCATAAAACCATAATCCATCATGATCACGAATTGTGTCTTCAATACATTTAATATAACTTTGATCAGCTTCTTTTTCCTTAACCATTTGATCACTTATTTGAGCAACATAAGTACAGGCATTCCACGCTGAAAATACTAGTGATGTCGCAATACCGCTATTTATCTCATTAGGTTGAGATCTGAGATTGTATTCAAAAATTTCAGGTTCTCTGAAATGAATTTTGCTATTTAAGTCATCACCTAAATTATTTTTCATATACTTAATAATGTCATGACCTTTATTTGGAAATGGATTTTCATCTGGCCAAAGTTGATTAATTGCATTTAGACCAGGATCATTTCCATACGAATGAAAAGCGACCATTTTCCCATTTGGAGCAAGTAAATTAGTCATTGGTTTAATTACATTATTAACTTTTTTTTCAACACTTGCTCGTGAGCGATATGCTTGTGAGACAATAACTAAATCAAATTCATTAATAGACTCGTTTTTAGATGGAATTATTTGATCAAGCGTGAATTCGTGATCTTTTCTATATATGCAAATTACAGATGGATTTTCATAAGTTGTATTTCCCTGCTTATTTTCTTCAACTCTCCAATTTTCTTTTAAAAGTGGGCCCAACTGTCTTAATTGCTCATAGAAACCAAATGAAGAGTCACCATCTAATGCAATGCTACTCCAGTTCATATTTTGTTGCTTAGACTGGTTATTTGATTTGAGATACCCAGCCTCAGAGTAGTGTAAATTAGATATTGTAAAAACCATATTTGGATGTTCAACAAATCTATCAGCTAGTTTTTCAATTGTAATTCTTGCATCTTCCATGCTTACATCTTTGCAAGAAACATAAAAAGGAACAGTTGGAAATTTTTGATGAGCAATTCGAAGTACATTCATTAACACTGCTCCATCACCTACACCAGCATCAAATATTTTTAGAGCTGGTTTTATTGGTTTCAATTCATTAATGATATGAGATAGCTTTTCAGCTATTACTGCCTTTTCATTTGTAGTTGTTACAAATAATAAATATCTCTGTCGATTGTCAAAGAAACGGACCTCTTCTGCCATATTTAATCTTAACAAGTTGCCAAAAAAATGAAACACTCATCTTTAATGGATACAGATGATTTAGAGCCAATTATTAAGCCAAAAGAAATTGATTTTGATACATTGAGTATAGAAGAACTCAAAGAGTATATTATAGAGCTTAATGCAGAAATTAAGAGGGCTGAAAACTATATTTCATCTAAAGAAAAAGATCGTCTAAATGCCGAGAGTTTATTCAAAAAATGATAAATAGATACGGCTTAGTTCCATTAGCATTCGCGCTTTTCGTTTTTGTCATTTTTTTTACATCTCTTGTCCCTTCACCGCACAAGAGTTGTATTGATCGAAATTTGGCTGTTTTAAATAATTTAGATGAGGCTAAATATTCAGAAAGCGAGATAAAAGAACTTGGTTTATCGATTGGCACTGGCTGCAGAGAAGATAATTCCTTTCAACTTGCAGCCAATTAAAATTTTAGCTTGGAAAATTTAAGAGGGCATCTTCAGTCATAACTGTCATCACCGTTGTCTCAGTTAAAGCTCCTGCCTCTTGCCTGGCTTTAGTTAATTCTTCATCGTTTTTAAAAGCCATAAGTCCTTCTTTATCGTCATAATGCATAATAACTACCATCGAGTTATCATCTTCAGCATGAGATCCAGCAAATATAATTCTGCCTTTAAAGCCCTCTAGTTTATGTTTATTTTCATGAACCATATCTTTCCATGACTTAAAGCCTTTAGAAAGTTTTTGTGTCAACATTACATACATAATACTTCTACCATCTTATCCTGTGAACTTTATAGGTTCATTTGTTAATTCAAATTGATGCGGCTCAAAGAACTCATTGTAGTCTGCAAGCATTGCATTAACATCATCTGGACTATTTGCTTTCCAATAACAGAACATTGTCAGTGAGTCTCCAGGAGTTTCCCAGCTCATTTGGCACGCAGCATTCTCTCCTGTCATGCTTTGTATTTGTTCTTCTTCAGAAATTCCTTCACCGGCTTTGGCAAAGGCTTCTTTTGCCTCTTTAGACTTAAACCTATGTGTTACTATATAATTATTCATAATTACTCCTTATTTCTTCATTGCATTAAACGCCGTGAGCGTATCATCAAAAGTCATCATGACTTTCATTTGATTGTTCTCAACTTCAAAGTAATGACCAAACATAGTATCCATACCGTCAGCAGTTCCTTTTACTAATGCGAATACTTTATTGCCTTCACTAATCATTGCTTGAGGTGTAACCATAAAATTATCCCAGTACTCAGGGATTTTTGACATATTAGCTATGAAATTTTCTTTACCTTTATGCACACCTGCTAATGGATGTTTTCCTTCATCCCCTGGAAAAGTCCATGTTATATCGTCATGAACTACTTCACCAAAGAATGTCTCCATATCTCCAGATCCAAATAAATCATAAGCTCTTTGTACTACTTCTTTTGCTTCCATTTTTTCTCCTTTTTAAATTTTTTTGTTTAATAGACTTCTTCATGATAGACGATATCAGGTTCCTTAGTTGACATTTCAACAAGTTTTGGAATATCTCCTATCTCAATTCTCCAATTAACATATTTTTGATGAGCCTCGACACTATCCCAAACTTCATAAAGGATAACCTCTTTGGTGTCCTTGTTATACCCACCTTTAATTAGTTGACAGCCTTCATATGATTGCGTATTGGATAAATTTTCTTTAAACCAATTATTCATTTCTTGAACCATTTCCGGTTTAGGAAAAAATTTAGCAGTAACAACTGTACTCATTTTATGCTCCTGGTTTTGTATAGTTGCCAAGTGCTGTTCCTGCGTTTGAAACGATTTCTGTCATATCTACTGCTTCAAGTATAACTGCATCAGACACCATTCCACTAGATTGAACGGCTATTTTAGCACCAGCCACCGCAGCAAAATTGGAAACGTCAACAGAAGTTATAATATCGTAAGGTCCTCTCACAATATCAAATGATAGCACTTTTCCACCAATGGACTCGACTAGCTTGTCAACTGCTTGTTTTCTATCATCGGATGGACTGCTTAAAAATCCTTTCAGTGCTTCTGGCGTATATTTCGCCATCATATAAAATTTAGCCATATTTACTCCTTTAAATAAAATTATTATGAACTATCTTAGTGAAACTTTTATGACAAATTTTTATACCTTTTTAAGGAGTTGATATGACTGATCTCAAAGGAAAAACATTATTTATTACAGGTGCTACTAGAGGCATTGGATACGCAATTGCTGAACGTGCTGCAAAAGATGGTGCGAATATTGCAATCATTGCTAAAACTACTGAGCCGCAACCAACACTGCCAGGGACTATTTTTACAGCCGCTGAAGACTTAATCAAGGCTGGCGGTAATGCAATTGGTATAAAAACAGATATAAGATTTGAGGATCAGGTGCTTGCTGCTGTTGAAAAAACTGTAGAAACATTTGGTGGTATTGATATTTGCGTAAACAATGCAAGCGCTATTAGCTTAACTCCAACTATAAATACAGAAATGAAAAGATACGATCTAATGCACAACATTAATACAAGAGGAACGTTTCTTGTTTCAAAGTCATGCATTCCTCATTTAAAAAAAGGAAACAATCCACATATTCTAAACCTAGGTCCGCCGTTGAACATGGAAAGTCAGTGGTTTAGTCCACATGTAGCCTATACTATGGCAAAATATGGAATGAGTATGTGTACTCTTGGAATGTCGGAAGAATTAAAATCATCTGGTATTGCTGTAAATTCATTATGGCCAAGAACTATGATCGATACAGCGGCTGTTAACAATATTTTGGCGGCTTCAATGGATGATCAGGGTAAAAGTAAATGTCGAACGCCTGCTATCATGGGCGATGCTGCATATGTTATACTTACTCAAGACTCCAAAACATTTACAGGAAACATGTGTGTTGATGACAGTACGATGATGAAAGCTGGTAAGACAGATTTATCGGAATATCTAGCAACGCCTGATGCTGAACCATTTCCAGATTTCTTTGTAAACAAAGATGATGGCGAAGATATAATTCTTAGTTAAGTAATTTTATGGAACAGTTTAGTTTCAAACAGTTCTTACAAATTATTTATAGAATACTCACTTTTCCAATGATGGCACTCGTTGTCTTTCTGGTTTTGATATTGTTTTTGTATCTTTTTTGATTTGATTATTCGTCAAAGCGTTTGGTGTTACAAGACTTCAAAGTTGAATCATATTCATCAATCTTTTCACCTGAGCAACATGGATCGATGTTAATCTTGCAATTTGGGCATTGATAGTGTCCATGCACATCAATTGGAACTATTGAAGTATTGCACCATTGACAGTTTTGCTGAGTCATTTTTTAATACAAATTTTATTTATTAATTATATTAATTGATTCTTAGAAAGAATTATCTATAAGGATCATCAATCCACGTTATCATTATGAAAAGCTTAGATACTTTATGTATTTAAGCTTTTTTCATTTTTAATTCACATTTTGAGGGCGCTTGATATTATTTAGTCGATGATAATGTGGAGGTTAAAAAGTTGACGCCACCAACACTGTAAGGGGTGGTGACCACAACCATTTCAATATTATTTTTTAAATCTACAAAACGTAGATGTGTGAAACAAAACAAAATAAACCCCACCCAGGTGGGGTTTTTTATTTTCCGTTTGTTTTTTTATAAAAATATATTGATATCAAATAGAAAACTATAGTTCCAATAATCCACGCAGATTGAGATTGAAGTGTTATATTTCTCTCTCCAAAATTTATTAGTGTTGGATTAAAATATGGGCCAAATGGCATTAATGGTGCCCAAGAGATCACGGCATCGCCCCCTACTTGATTGTGGTAAATAACTGCCTCAACTAAAAAATTCTGACCCATGAACCAAGTAAAGAAAATAAATAAGGACATTAATTGAAATTTTTCATAAGTATGTGCCTTCTCCGGCAAAATCCAATATACAAGAATAATTGCGAACCAAATAATCCCTGTATCGGCTAGTGAGTTTACTAACCAATTAATTTCCATTGGAATGGCACATGTCATTGCATCAGATCGTCTAAAATTAACCGGATCACCATCGACAAGTCCAAAATTAACCCATATCTCCCAACCAAGTGCTGCTATTAAAAATGAACTTACTAATGTTAGAGAAATCCATCTTTTCATCTTATTTTTATATATTAGATATAAAAATAAAATTATTGGAGCCATTGCCGATAAATAAACAATTACAGTTCTTCTCCACTCAACTGTGTCCAATCCACATTCAAACAGCCACATATATTTACTCCAGGAATTCTAATTCTTTGACGTAAAGTTCAGCATAGTGGTCCCTACCATAAGCAACAATTCCAATAGACGTTATTTTTTTTGGATTAATTTGATTTGCCAGCATCATACCAGATTTTTTAAAATCTTTAATTGGCATAATGAACTCATTATATTCATTTCTTACATCAAATTCATATGAATAATACTGCCAGGGCAAGATTGTTCCTGATGTACGTAAAAAAATATAATATTTTTCATTATTTCCCCGGGCCACTATTCTTATACTCTCAGCATTACTTAAGTTAATGTCTTTTAATTCCTTCCGAATTTGTATGAAACCACCATTATTCTCAGTACTAACGTTTCCCGTTAGTAAGATATTGCTATTGCCGTCAATATTAATGAATTCAACTTTACCACTAGATATGCCGCCCATTACATCGTCAGCAATATACCGCCAACTGCTTGGGTTATCGAAATTATCTTTCAAATTATTTTCACTAAATAAAATGTTGTGCGAAAATATAGTAATTAAGAAGACTAAAAAACCTCTTATAATCATTAGATTTTATCCTGAAAGGTTCGTCAGGATTTTATTATATTTAAAACAACTTAGTTATTACAAAATATAAAATAACGGCAATTGCAACAAATGAATACCAGATAATTACAGTATTTCTTGCTTTATTTGGGTCTAATTTTTTTGGATTCTTGAGATCTTCCTCTGTAGGCACTGGGCCAAGCTTGTGATAAAATTTCTTTTTCATACTAAAAAGTGGCGAGCCCGCTCGGGTTCGAACCGAGGACAACTCCCTTAAAAGGGGAGTGCTCTACCAACTGAGCTACGGGCTCTTAATTTGAGTTTATATATGATTATTATCTAAAATATATAGGTATTTTTGTATTTCAAGTGGATATCTTACATCATGTCTAGTTCTAATCTTGCAACATCTGACATGCGTGACATATCCCATGGTGGATCCCATACAAGATCAACTGCAACATTTTTTACCCCAGGAACAGCATCAACAGCTTCTTTTACTTTTTTTGGCATTTCATCTGCTACAGGACAATTTGGTGTAGTTAATGTCATTTGAATAATAACATCATTATCAGAAGTAACCTCACATTTATATATCAGACCTAATTCGTACAAATCAACTGGAATTTCAGGGTCAAATACAGTCTTTAATGCATCTATAACTTTTTGATCTTCTACTTTTTCCATTTAGTTAAATAATGCTATAAAATCTTCATAGCCCTCTTCACTTAACTTCTCTAGAGGAACAAATCTTAATGAAGCTGAATTAATACAATATCTTAATCCAGTTTCAGTGGGTCCATCATCAAATAAATGACCTAGGTGTGCGTCTCCATATTGGCTTCTTACCTCTGTTCGAACCATTCCATGGGATTTATCAACAACTTCTACAATTTCTATTCCTTTTATTGGTTTATCAAAACTTGGCCAACCTGTTCCTGAATCAAATTTATCTAAAGAGGAAAATAGAGGTTCTCCTGAAATAACATCAACATAAATCCCAACATCTTTACTATTCCAATATTCATTAAAAAATGGCCTCTCGGTTCCATTCTCTAAAGCAACAATTCTCTGTTCTTCAGTAAGGTTATTAATAGCTTCCTGTCTTTCTTCAGGTGTGGCAGAACACCAGAAAGGTGTATCCATTACTTCAACTTTTGACATATCGTACTCCTTTAAGTTTATATCGGCAAAAGACCGGTTTCCATAAATAAGTTGCAAAACAATAAATAATACAAGCAGTGCTAGATATATAGGATATAGTCTCATAATTAATCTTTTAAAGCTTGATTAAAAGCATGCCATGCCATTGTTGCGCACTTTACCCTCATTGGAAATCCTCCTACTCCCTTTAAGGCGTAAAGTGAGTCTTCCTCATTTAAAACTTTTAACTCTTCATCTGTACCTGAAACAAGATTTGTAAAATCCTTAAATATTTCCTCAGCGACTTCAATTTTTTTACCTTTTAATTTTTCAGTCATTAATGATGCAGAAGCAAGAGATATGGCGCACCCCTCACCCGTAAATTTAATGTCTTCTATTATATTTTGATCATTAAGAAAGAAAGTAAGCTTTAAATTGTCACCACACAACGGGTTATGACCATCGGCACTTTTATTATGAGGATCACATTCACCAAAATTTCTTGGTTCGCGCCCATGATCTAAAATTATTTCTTGGTAAAGATCGTTTATTAAATCATTCATTTACTAAAAAACTCCTTACACTTATGTAATTCAAAAAGAAATTTATCAACTTCTTCCAGTGAATTATACACACCGAAAGATAATCTAGCCGTCGAATTGACACCAAGATGTTTCATTAAAGGCTGGCAACAGTGATGACCTGCTCTAATTGCTATTCCTTCAACATCTAAGAACGAAGATACTTCGTGGGAGTGAACATTTTTAATATTAAATGATATGATCGAATTCCTTTTATTATCTCCACCATGAATTTCGATAAAATCAATTTCGTTTAATTTATTAAATGCATATTTAGTAATTTCATTTTCATGATCGATAATGTTATCAAGTCCAATGTTATTCATGTAGTCAATTGCTATACCCAATCCGTGCGCTTCGACTAATGGAGGGGTTCCTGCTTCATATTTCGCTGGTAATTCTGCGTAACTTGCGCCTTCTAGACTCACATCCCCAATCATTCCTCCCCCACCTTGATAGGGAGGCATTTCTGATAAAAGATTTTCAGTTCCATATAAAACTCCAATACCAGCAGGACCATAAGTTTTATGTCCAGAGAAAACAAAAAAATCACAACCTAGTTTTTGAACATCAATTTTTAAATGAGCAGCTGATTGACAGCCATCAAGTAAAATGGGAACATTTCTATTTTTACAGATACTTATAATCTTTTCATTTAATTCAGTTCCAAAAACATTAGAAAGATGCGTCAAAGATACAATTTTTGTTTTATTTGTGAAAAGACTATCAAAATGATCTATATCAATTTCCCCTGATGGTTGAATATTTGCAAACTTTAATACAACGCCATATTTGTCTCTTAAAAAAAACCAAGGTATTAAATTTGAGTGATGCTCTATTAGAGATAAAATTACCTCATCTCCCCTTTGCATAAACTTTTCATAGAAAGTTTGAGCAACTAAATTTATTCCTTCTGTGGCACTTTTTGTGAAAATAATTTCATTTTCAGACCTTGCATTTAAGAATTTTTGAACTTTTTTTCTAGCATCCTCGTATCTAAATGTTGATTCAACAGATAATGTATGAACTCCCCTGCTAACATTAGAATAGTGATTTTTATAGAAATCATTTGTTTCATTAATAACTGCATTTGGTTTTTGAGCAGAAGCTGCGGTGTCAAAATAAATAAGGTCTTTTTTTTCCAATATCTTTTTTGAAAGAATTGGAAAATCTTTTCTAACATTTAAACTTAAAGTTTTAGAGTTACCCATGTTAACAGTTCTCGTTGATAAAATATTGTCCTTTAGCTTGCATTTCTGCATCTTCAATCTTTTCTATAAACTCTGATAAAAAGCCCTGTATATATATTCTTTCAGCTTCACTCTTTGAAATTCCTCTTGAGGCTAAATAAAATAATACTTCCTCATCAGCTTTTCCTGAAGCCGCGCCATGAGAGCAAACGACATCATCATTATTTATTTCAAGTATTGGTGTAAGATTAATTTTGGACTCCTCATCAATTAATAAACCTTTGCTAATTTGGTTAGATTGTGTATTTGAGCAATTTTCATCAACAAATACTTTTCCTTTAAACGAAACATTAGAAGAACCACGGGTCACAGCTTTAAAGGAACAGTCCGATATTGCTGACTGACTTAGGTGCCTTATATTTAAATTATTTTCACATTTTGAAGAGTTTGACAAAACAACGCCACTGCCAACATACTTAGAATTTTTTTCATTCAAATTAATCTTTGTCTCGTTTTTTGTAAAATCTGAACCGTTTGTAAAATTAAAATCTTTAAACGTTGAACCGTTTGATAAATTGCAAGTATGAAAAAAAGTGTTATTAGTATCAGATTGAAACTTGTTAAATCTATATAATTCAAGTATTGAGTGGGAACCTAAAAATGATTTTAAAATAAAAGATGTATCAACTATGTAATCATTTTCATCAATAATCTCTAAAGTAGCATTCTCATTTAAATTTATATCAGCAATAATTTTTAGTTTGCTTCTATTACTGCTTATCAATTTAATTCGTGATGGTATTTGTGAATAATTTGCTGTGATTTTTAATTTTAATTCATCGTTTATAATCTCATGGGAAATAGAGAGATTCTTAGAATTGCTTTCAATCCAAAAGTTATCCGTGAATTCTATTATTGAAGGTTTTAAAGTTTTCATCAACTATACCCCTCTTGATCAATTCTTGAAGCTAATGTCTTATCGCCCGTTTCAATAACTGAACCATTTTGAAATACATGAACGTAATCAGGCTCAATATACTCTAATAATCTTAAGTAATGAGTAATAATAATAAATGATCTTTCATCATTCTTTAATTTATTAATTGCGTCTGCAGTGGTTTTCAAGGCATCAACATCTAGGCCTGAATCTGTTTCATCCATAATGATTAAACTTGGATCAAGCAAATCCATCTGAAGGACCTCATTTTTCTTCTTCTCTCCTCCAGAAAAGCCAGTATTCACAAAACGGCTATGCATGTCCATTGGTATGTCTAGGAGTTTTGATTTTTCTTTTAGAATCTTTAGAAATTCTCCAGCATCAATTGGCGTTTCTTTTCTTGACTTTCGATGCGCATTAACTATCTGCTTAAGATAAGAAGCATTAGTTACTCCAGGAAGTTCAATTGGGTATTGAAAAGCAAGGAAAAGACCATTTAATGATCTCTCATAAGGATCTTTTGAGAGTAAATCTTTACCATTAAGATTAACCTCTCCTGACTCTACATTATAGTTAGGTTTACCGGCTAAAGTATGAGCAATAGTGCTTTTACCTGAGCCATTAGGGCCCATTATGGCATGCACTTCACCCTTGCCAATTTTTAAATTTAAATTTTTTAAAATTTGTTTTTCTTCAACAGTAACATTTAAATTTTTGATCTCTAACATACTATCCAACACTCCCTTCCAAACTTATGCTTACAAGTTTTTGAGCTTCGACAGCAAACTCCATTGGAAGTTTTTGCAGAACTTCTTTACAAAATCCATTTACAATTAAACTTTGTGCTTCTTCCGCATCTAAGCCTCTTTGCATACAATAAAATAACTGCTCATCACTTATTTTTGAGGTTGTTGCTTCATGTTCTATAGATGAAGAATTAGAGCTATTTTCGGTTAATGGAATGGTATTTGCTTTGCACTCGCTTCCAACTAATAATGAGTCACATTGGGTAAAGTTTTTTGCATTTTTTGCTTTTTTATGAAAACTAACAAGCCCTCGATAAGTATTGGATGATTTTCCTGCAGAAATTCCTTTTGAAATAATTCTGCTTTTTGTATTTTTTCCTAAATGAATCATTTTTGTGCCAGTATCAGCTTGCTGATAATTATTGGTAATTGCTACAGAATAAAATTCACCAGTCGAATTATCTCCTCTTAAAATACAGCTTGGATATTTCCATGTTATAGCAGAACCTGTCTCAATTTGAGTCCAGGATATTTTTGAGTTTTTTCCTTTGCATAAACCCCGTTTTGTTACGAAATTATATATTCCACCTTTTCCATTTTCATCACCGGGATACCAATTCTGAACTGTAGAATATTTTATTTCAGCGTCATCAAGCGCAACTAATTCAACATTAGCTGCATGCAATTGATTTTCGTCTCTCATAGGAGCTGTACAACCTTCAAGATAACTAACATAACTACCTTCATCGGCAATTATAAGTGTCCGCTCAAACTGTCCTGTTTCAGAAGCGTTAATTCTAAAGTATGTAGATAATTCCATCGGACATTTAACACCTTTTGGAATGTATACAAACGAACCATCACTAAAGACCGCTGAATTTAAAGTCGCATAGAAATGATCAGTTACAGGAATAACAGAACCAATATATTTTTTTACAAGCTCAGGATGTTTTTGAATAGCTTCTGAAATAGGGCAAAAAATGACACCTATTTCGTTAAGTTTCTCCTTAAATGTTGTAGCAACTGACACACTGTCAAAAACTGCGTCTACAGCAACACCAGCTAAAACTTTCTGTTCCTTTAGAGGTATGCCTAGTTTCTCATATGTTTCCAATAACTTAGGATCAACTTCATCTAGAGATTTTGGCTTTTCTTTAAAATCTTTCGGAGAGGAGTAATAGTATAAATCTTGAAAATCAATTTCATCGATCTCTGCCTTAGCCCATTTTGGAACAGACATATTTTCTAATCTTTTAAATGCTGACAGTCTCCAATCCAACATCCAGTCTGGTTCATTTTTTTTCTTTGAAATCAGTCTGATAACATCTTCATTTAACCCTTTCGGTATCTTTTCACTTTCAATTTCAGTAACAAATCCATATTTGTACTTTTCTTGTGTAAAATTATCTTTGCTTACTTTATTCATATTATTTTACCAACGTTTGTTCTTCCACTAAATCACTGAGATGCACTGTACTTAAATAATTTCCGATAACGCCTTCGAGATTTTCCCAAAAATTATGAGTTAAACACTTTTTGTTAGTTCCAGAACAAAAAGCGTTAGGATTATTGCCGCACCCTGTAGTTTTTATTTTTTCATCTATTGCATTAAATATATCCAAAATTTTTATCTCCTCTTTCTCCTTATTTAAAATATATCCTCCACCTGGTCCTTTCTGACTTTTAACCAATTCAGCCTTCTTAAGATCGTTAAATATCTGTTCCAAATAAGACAAAGATATATTTTGCCTAACTGAAACATGTGACAAACTACATGGTTTTTTTGCTCCAAACTTTGCAAGATCAACCATTGCCAATACAGCATATCTACCGCGTGATGTTATTTTCATTTATTTTTCTCAATTAATTTTTCAAGCTTTTCAATTCTAGCCATTAAATCAGCATTATCTTTTTCTAATTTTTCAACTACTGTTGCCCTACTGTCATCTCCTTTGCTGAGACCGTAAGCTCTGAACTTTTTTACTCCTGAAGAGTTCGGTACAATTGTATATCTCGCTGGATTTCCAATTACACTTTTATTTGACTCAACATCTTTTGTAACAACTGAATTAGAACCAACTTTTGAATTTGCACCGATTGTAATTGGACCAAGAATTTGTGCTCCGGATCCAATTATTACTTTATCTTCAAGTGTTGGGTGCCTTTTCTTGTCTTTCTGACTTGCACTATCCTCACTCGGAGAAACGCCCCCTAGAGTTACACCATGGTAAATTGTTACATCATTGCCAATTTCAGCAGTTTCACCAATCACGACACCCATGCCATGATCTATGAAAAAACGTTCTCCAATCTTAGCTGCAGGATGAATTTCAATGCCAGTTAATATTCTTCCAATATAAGACAATAACCTAGCTATGATTGTAAGTTTAATTGACCACAAAAAATTTGATAATTTATATATACCAATTGAGTGCAGGCCTGGTGAAGTGACCAAAGTCTCAATTCTGCCTTTTGCAGCTGGGTCTCTATCAATATAAGAGTCAATTAAATCAATGATTTTACTCATTTTTAAAAAAAACCTTGAATTTTAAATATTAAATTTAGTATACCGTTTCAGAGGTTAAATATAATAACCTACTAATTTAGTCAACTATCTAGTGCTCAAAAATGAATAATCAAGTAAAAGAAATTGTTTTTACAGGACCTGACGGTAAATTGGTTGGAAAATATAAAAAAGGGCAGTCTTTAAATCCTCCAATTGCGCTACTAATACACCCACATCCTCTCTATGGCGGGACAATGAATAACCCTATTGTAATGGAATTATTTTCTATTTTTGATTCTCTAGGATTTTCAATTTTTCGCTTCAATTTAAGAGGTGTTGGAAAAAGTGAGGGCAAGTTTGATAATGGGTTGGGCGAGCTTGCCGATGCTGCAGCTGGTCTAGATTGGATACAAAGACAGAATCCTAATACAAATCAATGTTGGGTTGCGGGTTTCTCTTTTGGTGCTCTACTCTGCATGCAATTATTAATGAGAAGACCGGAAATAACAAGATTTATAAGTATTTCACCTCAACCTAATCTATACGATTTTAATTTTTTAGCTCCATGCCCAGCTTCAGGTTTAATAGTCCAAGGTAAAAAAGATGACTTGGTGCCTCCTGAAGAAACTACACGGCTTGCAGAAAAACTCAAATCTCAAAAAAATATAACAGTGGATTATGAAGAAATAACAGGAGCAAATCATTTCTATGACAATGAAACCGATAAGCTTGAAAAGGCAGTTAGAAGTTACATTGAAAGAGAGCTTAATTCAAAGTATAGGTAACTAAGTAATTTTCCCGCCAGTTATCGGACTTTTAACACCTGTAGTTCCTGGTAATGATATAGGTAAATTTTTAATTCTTCTTATACCTAAATAAGCAAATGCCTGGGATTCTATAAATTTTGCGTCACCGTAAATTTCATCAATAGAGATTACTCTCTTTCCTAAATTTTCTTTGATTAAATTTAAAATGAATTTATTTTTGGTTCCTCCACCAGAAATAATAATTTTTTGATTTTCTATTTTTTTTAGATCATTAATTATCGAATAAGCAGTAAATGCAGATAACGTAGCGCATGCATCATAAAAATTTATTTTTAATACTTTATTTAATGAGAAATAATTTCGGTCAAGAGATTTGGGGGGTTTCTTGTTGAAATATTTATCATTTTGAAGTTGCCTTAAAATATTATTATTAATCTTACCTCGAGAAGAATATATTCCATTATTATCAAAAGGTTGTTTCTTTTTTAAAAATACAAGTTGGTCTAAAAGGCACATTCCTGGACCAATATCATATGCTGTTAACTTGCCTCTATTGTCCAATATTGAAATATTAGATATGCCTCCAATATTAATAAAAGAACAAGGCTTTTTAAGTTTTAGCTTATTGATTAATAGCTTATGAAATATTGGTACTAATGGTGCTCCCTCTCCACTATTTAAAAGATCCTTTTGCCTAAAATCAGTTACAATAAGACTGTTGGTTTTCTTTGCAATATAAGAACTATTGCACAATTGAATCGATGATTTATTTTTAGATGAGTGAAAAATAGTTTGACCATGTAACGCGATAAGATCAACTTTTTTGATACTTTTAGATTTTATAAATTTTCTTATGGCATTTACATAATCTTCACTGACTATATTTTCGCAATCGATTATATTTGATATGCTATGTTTATTTTTTGTAAAATTGTTCGCAAGAGCATGAAGAGACTTTCTTGTTGATTCCCTAAACTTAAATAAAGATGAGCAATTATGAGTAAATCTGCTTTTTCCATCAGAACTAACGTATGAAACGTCAATTCCATCTAGCGAAGTACCGCTCATAATGCCAATTGCGTGAAGTTTATTGTTGCTCATATATTTTGTATAATTAGTCTAAATAATTTATACATTACTGAATATAAAAAATGACACTTATTGAAGAACTCAAATACCGCGGTTTCTTAAATCAATGCACTGATGAGGAGTCTCTCAATAAAAAATTAAAATCTGAAAATATTACATTTTACATAGGCTTCGATTGTACGGCTAAATCATTGCATATAGGCAGCTTGATACAGATAATGGTAATGCGCCTATTTCAAAAACACGGTCATACTCCAATAATATTAATTGGTACAGGAACTACCCGCATTGGTGATCCTTCAGGAAAAGATGAAACTAGAAAAATGCTTACTGAGGATGAAATAAAAAATAATGCTGATAATCTTAAAACTGTTTTTGACAAATATTTGTCGTTTAAGAATGAAAAGAATAAGGCGTTGATAGTGAATAATGCAGATTGGTTAGATAAACTTGGTTATGTAGATTTTTTACGAGATTTTGGGAAACATTTTACAATAAATAAAATGCTAACATTTGATAGTGTAAAAATACGTCTTGAAAGAGAACAGTCTCTCAGTTTCGTAGAGTTTAATTATATGATATTTCAGGCTTATGACTTCTATGAGCTTAATAATCGAAATTCGTGCACCTTACAAATTGGAGGCTCCGATCAATGGGGAAATATTGTAAATGGTGTGGAGCTTATAAGAAGAGTAAATGGCAAAGAGGTTTACGGACTCACAACTCCTCTTCTCACTAATTCTAATGGTGATAAAATGGGTAAGACAGCTGATGGAGCAATATGGCTTAATGATGACCTTTTATCAGCCTACGATTATTGGCAGTTTTGGAGAAATGTAGATGACAGAGATGTAATTCGTTTCATGAAACTTTTCACAGATTTAAGCAAAGAACAAATTGATGGCTATGAACAAAACTCATCGAAAAATATAAATAATTTAAAAATAATACTTGCGAATGAGGTAACTGCTATGCTTCATGGGATTGAAAGTTCAAGAAAAGCTGAGCAAGCAGCAAAACAAATATTTGAAAACAAAAGCTTGTCTGAAGATATGCCTACACTTAGTTTAAGCAATAAAGATATTCAAAACGGTGTGCTACTATCAGATCTAATTGTCCAAATGAATTATGCTAGCTCAAAATCTGAAAGTAGGAAATTGATACGTGGGAAAGGGGTAAAATTAAATGGAAAAATAGTAGAAAACGAGCTTCAATTGTTAGACTATGATCAAATTACTCAGTTTGAAAATGTAATAAGTGTTGGCAAGAAAAAACATTTTAAAGTGATTATTGGATAGTTGAGCCACTTTCAATAGCTTCTATTGCTCTTTCTATTATTCTAGGCTTAATTATAGTTAATGGATTAGACTCTACTTCGGGATCATCAGAAGATCCTGTCATTAAAAAATCTATCGAAAACATTCCTTCTCCCTCACCTCCTACAATTATTGGTCCTAAAATAGGTAATTTTTGAATAATTGCGTTCACAAGATGCATTGGACTTATTTCTCCCTTCATATCAATAATCTTTTCTTTTCTATCAATATTTCCATCCATAATAAGACCCAAGCTATCGCTAACAGCAAAAGCTTCAATTTCATTAAATTTATTTTCTGTTTCTACGTAATTAATTTCTCCATACCCAAAGCGAATTCCCTCTTCACCTTCAGCAATACTAACTAGACCTGAGATTGAAGGTAGGGACAACAATTTGAGAGAAGCCGGTGTATTAATCAACACAAAGTCGTTTAAATTAATTTTTACGTCAGCTGTTTGTGTGTTCAAATCTCTTATTGAGGTCATATTGAATTCTCCATCACTTAAGAGTTTTTTCACTGGGTGGTTGTTATTCAGAAAATATGTTATATCGCTTGAATTAATAATATTTAGATCAATATTATCATTTTTTTCCCTTGAATAATTTAGATCGTGCCCCATGAAAGACGCACGGCTATTTACAGTTAAAACTGAGCCTTGTTTCTCAATTCCTGCCTTAAAATCATTTACTCTTACTGCTCCAGCAAAAATTACTTTATCAGTATTTATCGAATAATTTTCCCTCTTTAAATAATAAACCCTCTTTTTTTTCTTCGTCTCAACTTTATTTGCAGAAAGATCAATGATATCACCACTAATATTTAGATTTAAGATACGTTCTGATAAATCTCCTGAGAGATTTAATTTAACATTTGAATTATTATTAATTGAAAAATCTTCTAAAAAAATATGATTAGTCTTAGTTATTTTTATTCTACCATTAAAATCAATTTCACTATCGAGCGAGTCAAATGTTATTAAACTGTCATTGAGTGTATTTGTATCGCCTTCAAATTGAATTTTTAAACTTGTTTTATTATTTTTGTTAAAATTAATTTGTCTTATAAAGGCTGTTGTATCTGATAAATTTATATGTCCCTTAAATAAAGGATTTGGGGTTTCTAAATTTTTAATTTCAATATAGTAATTCACAGGGCCTGAAATAAAATTGGGATTCTCATTGTCGTCAAAAATAAAATTTGTTTTTAATTCTCCAGAGGATGCCACATATAAATTTTTAAGTGATTTAATGATGTTGTCTGAAGTTGGATCAATATTAAAATTAAGCGTTATATCATTGTTTTCATTTAAATTTTGTTGAAGGAAACTGCTTACACGATCAGTTCTAGTCTCTCGAGATAGAATAGTATTTTGTAAATAGTTTATTGCAGCATTTTTATGAATTCTCGTTACCAAATTAACATTTGCATCGTTTAAGTCATAATTTAACTTAAAAAAACTTCCTTTTTTTAAAACCAATTGATCATTTCTAAAATGGTTTATATCAATTACATACTTTTCTTGATCACTATAAAGCTCTAAATCATATTTTGTAACATCACCGAAATTTTGATAAAATTTATCATTGGGCATTAATCTATTTAATTCGTATATTCCAGATATATTAAGATACAAGTTTTTGATTGCAGAATTTATTATATTTTCATCGTCATAATTAAAATTTGTCTCCAGTAATATTGATTGCCAGCCCTTAAAACTATTTATAAATGTATATAATTGACTTTCATTATTTAAGTTAAGAATATTTATTAATGAGTCTTTTTTTGAATTAATATCAAGTTTAGTTTTTATGTTTTTGTACTTAGTGTTGTATTGTATAATACTTGTTTCATTAATGTAAAAATGGTCTCCACTAAACTTTAAAATATTTATTTGCTGATTAGCTGGAATAAATTCAAAACTTGTTTGAAAATTTTCTTTATTTATCGAAAGATTTGCTGACATTGAACTCTTTGAGTCAAAAATTTCAAAAATGGAATTTGTATTAATTAATATGTTATTATCAAATGACTCAAAATTGAGAGCATGATGCTTTGACTTAAAGTCTATTTTTTTGAAATAAGCAACTACTCTATCAAACTCATCTAATTCCATATTAAAAATATCGATGAATATTTGAAAATCATCATTAGATATATTTATTTTTTCAGATGAAATTTTATTATTTTCATTTATCGATAATGTAATAAGATTAAATAAATTAAAGTCCCAACTAATTAGACTTGTCTCTAATACCAAACCATTTGTGTCAATAATTTGAATTTTTTCTATTTCTAAATAAAACCCCTTTTTATTCGATCTTTTGAGAACAATATTTTCCATATCTGCATCAAAAGAATAATTTTGTTTCAGTTCATCTGAAATTCTTTTTTCAATAAAATTGAGATTTAATCCTCCAAATGATGCTTTGATTGAAACAAATGAAATAAGCAGAAAGATCAATACTGATATTGATATAGTTATATAAATAGAGATTTTTATATAATTGTTCATAATTTATTTGATGTTCGAGAAGATCAATTTATCAATATCGCCGTCTAAGACTGCATCTGGATCACTGTCTTCATAATCACTTCTTAGGTCTTTCACCATCCTATACGGATGCAAAACATAAGATCTTATCTGATTGCCCCAGCCAATATCAGATTTTTTATCCTCAGAAGCTTTTTTTTCAGATTCAATTTTTTGCATTTCCATCTCATATAATTTTGATTTTAGGAGATTAATAGCTATTGCCTTATTTTTATGTTGAGATCTTTCATTTTGACATTGAACAACAATACCTGTTGGAATATGCGTTATTCTTATTGCGCTATCTGTGGTGTTTACATGTTGACCTCCCGCGCCAGAGGCTCTGAAAGTATCTATTCTCATATCTTTTTCCTGAAGATTAATTTCTATCGTTTCGTCAACATATGGCGATATCCATACTGATGAAAAACTTGTGTGCCTTCTTGAATTTGAGTCAAATGGAGAAATTCGTACCAATCGATGGATACCGGACTCTCTCTTTAAATAACCAAATGCATACTTGCCCTCTACTAGAACTGTACATGATTTGATACCTGCCTCTTCGCCAAACGACTCATACACTACTTTAAATTTAAATTTTTTTCTTTCTGACCAGCGCATGTACATTCTTTGCAACATTTGTGCCCAGTCTTGACTTTCGGTTCCTCCAGCACCAGCATGTATTTCCAAATAGCAACTATTCGAGTCAGCTTCACCATGAAATTGCATTTGAAACTCAGACTTCTCTATGTCGCTTAAAAGCTCTTTTAGCGTATTGTTACATTCACTGATCATTAATTGATCATTTTCGTCATTTGCAATATTAAAAAAATCCTTAACTTCAGTTATTTTATTTTCAAAATCAGAAATTAGTTTAATGCTTTGGTCCAATTCACTTATTTCGACCATGACTTTTTTGGCCTTTTCATTGTCTGACCAAAAGTTTTCTTCTTCACTTAGAGCTTTTAATTTAAATAATTGCTTTTGTATTTTTTCTAAGTCAAAGATGACTCCGTACAAAATCAAGTTTTTTATTTGCTTTAGCTAATAAATTTAAAAATTCATTTTCCATAATTAATATATTGTAAACTCCTCTTCTGAGTCTGCTACAACTTCTATTATTTGAAAACCTTCCATGCCAACTAATGTTTTATTACCAATAGCAAGATTATCACTTTGACTAAATGCTTCATATATATTTTCATTATTATTTAAATTATTCACAATATTGCCCGTATCATAATCGATTCTAATTAATTCAATTCCATTCGGAATGGTAAAGGGTAATATTGGCCTTTCATGGTAGTATTTTGAGACAAAATCTTTAAAAATGGGAACTGCTACAGATGAGCCTGTTTCTCTCTTTCCAAGTGACTCAGGTTTATCAAATCCAGCATATACACCTATAATTAGATCAGAAGTAAATCCAATAAACCACGCGTCTGTGTTGTTATTCGTTGTACCTGTCTTACCTGCTATTTCAATTCCACTAATTTTTGTTTTTCTTCCTGTACCCCTATCCACAGCTCCTTTTAAGATTGATACCATTTGGTATGACTTAGCCTCATCAAATATCCTTTCATTAATATTAATTAAATTAGGTTTTGGATTTTCTTGAATATAAGGTTGATTACAATTTTTACATTTTGAAAAGTCTGCTAAGTATATATTTTTACCTCTTCTGTCTTGAATTCTGTCAATTAAACTTGGATTAATTTTTTTTCCTCCATTTACGAAAGATGAATATGCAGATGTAATATCAATGAGTGATGTTTCACCGGCGCCTAATGCCATTGAAAGGACATTAGGCATATCGCTCATTATACCCGATCTATTTGCAATTTCTGATACTTTCTCCATCCCTAAATACTGAGCAATTCGAACAGTCATTAAATTTCTTGAATTTTCAATTCCTTTTCGCAAAGTGGAAGGTCCATAAAATTTCTTTCCATAGTTCTCTGGTTTCCATTTACCTAAATCTGAACCCTGATCAACAACAAACGGAGCATCTAGTATCAAACTATTTGGCTGTAAACCATTTTCTAGGGCGGACATATATACAAAAGGCTTAAATGCTGAACCGGGCTGCCTTCTTGCTTGAATGGCTCTATTAAAATTACTAATATTAAAGTCAAAACCTCCCGATAAAGCAAATACTCTGCCTGTATGCGGGTCCATAACTATAACGCCCCCATTTATTTTTGGAACTTGTTGTAAATTAAAATTTTTTTTATTTTCTCGTGTAACATAAATTATATCATGAATATCTAAAACCTCGTTTACATGATTTATCTCAGGTCCTAGATAGCCTTTTGATAGACTTTTTCTAGCCCATTTATAATTGTCAAGCTCTCCTAAGACAATGTCATCATTAATGATAACTTCAATTTTTGCTTTGTTATCTAGTAGGTCAAATTCTAATACTTTAGCAATAAAAAAATTATGTGGATTTTTTTTATTTATATATTCTAAATACCATTTGTTACTCTTGTTATTATTTAAAGGTCCACGATAACCATTTCTTTTATCGTACTCAAGAAGGCCCGTCTTCAATGCATCGTCTGCCATAATTTGTATCTCTGTATTTAAAGACGACCTAACAGATAAACCGCCATTATAAAGATAGTCTTCACCAAAAATTGAAATTATTTCTTTTCTTATTTCCTCAAGATAATAATCGTTAGCGAATACTCTATCATTACTTTTTAAATATGTACTTATTGGTATTCTTTTAAAAGATTCTAATTGAATTTTATCGATGTAGCCATTTATATACATTCTATCAAGTACCCAATTTCTTCTCTCAAAGGCTAAATTATAATTTTTATTTGGGTTATATCTGCTTGGAGCCTTAGGTAAGGCTGCTAAGAAAGCCATTTCTGGAATTGTTAATTTACTTAGTGATTTTTTAAAATATCTATTAGATGCTGCTGCAATTCCATACGTTCCTGAGCCAAGATAAATTTGATTTAAATAAAGTTCTAATATCCGTTCTTTTGATAGGGTTCTTTCTATCTTAATGGCCAGTAATCCCTCTTTTATTTTTCTGCTAATACTTAATTCGTCTGAAAGTAGGAAATTTTTAGCGACTTGTTGGGTAATCGTTGAAGCGCCTTCTGGCCTTCTATTTGAAAAAATATTAATACTATTTTTAATTAATGCCCTAATTATACCGGCTGGATCAATACCTAAATGTTGATAAAAATTCTTGTCTTCAGCTGAAATGAAAGCTTTTTTCAAATCCGATGGTATATCCTTTTCAGGTATAAATATCCGATACTCTCTAGAAAACTCCTTTACAAGATTGCCGTTTGAGGCATGTATTCTTGTCATAACATTAGGTCTATAGTTATGCAAACTTGAATCATCTGGCAATTGGAAAAAAAAGAAAACTATAGTGCCAAGTATAATCAGAGAAAAAGCAACAGTAGTGAAAAAAAAATATTTAATTATTTGATTCATTTTCAGTCTTTATGATTAAACTAAAATATGGCATTGATTTGACTTAAAAGTCTTAAATTTCCCTAAAAAAAAAGAAATTAATAAAATATTGCTTTTTATACATTCTAAATATAACAATACAATCATATAGTTAGATTACATATGATCAATATAATCAAAAAAATACAAAAATATTCTATGCCACATTATGTGGTTTTCACATTGAAAGGTTTTTTCAAATGTCACAAAAAATACTCATTGATGGGTCTGCAGATAGTCAGACCCAATTCGCCCTATTGTCTGAGAATGGACTTGAAGATTTTGAATTCGAGTCAAGCTCTAAAAAAAATTTAAAAGGTAATATATATTTAGGTAAAGTATCGAGGATTGAAGCATCTTTACAGGCAGCTTTCGTAGATATTGGATCAGAAAAAAATGGATTTTTGGCATTCGGTGAAGTCCACCCAAATTATTTTCAAATACCTGTTGCAGATAGAGAGGCATTAATAAGTGACGAAGCAGATATTGAGTCTGAACATAATGAAAGTTTAGCCTCTAAAGATGATAACGACGCAAAATTTAATTACAATGAAGCTACCGATGAAATTGATGATGAATTAAATTTAAAAACTAACAAATCTGGTAATGAAAATAGTTTAGATGATGAAAATACTGAAGAAAATTCTAAAAAATATAAACGAAAAAATACATCTAATTTGCGAAGAAAACTTTATAGGTCTTACAAAATTCAAGAAGTAATTAAAACAGGTCAATTAATCCTAGTGCAAGCAGTAAAAGAAGAAAGAGGCAATAAAGGTGCTGCGCTAACATCCTATATATCTCTTGCGGGCAAATATTCTGTTCTAATGCCTAATTCAACGAAAACAAAGGGTATATCAAGAAAAATATCTATTTCTGACGATAGAAAAAAATTAAAACAAATAATTGAAGAATTAAAAGTTCCATCAGAAATGGGGTTAATTATTAGAACCGCAGGACTTAACAAAACTAAAAATGAAATAAAAAAGGACTACACAATACTAAACAAATTATGGATTGAAATTGTAAAACAAACAAAAAAAGCTATTGCTCCAGCATTAATACATGAGGAAGGAAATTTGTTGAGAAGAGTCGTTAGGGATGTTTACACTAAAGATATGAAAGAAATTCTCGTACAAGGAAAAGAAGCTTATCAAGAGACTAAAAGATATATGTCTCAAGTATTGCCCGGCGCATCTAGATCCGTGAAACTTTATAAAAATAAGGAGCCAATTTTTGTTAAGCATAATGTTGAGAAAGAAGTAATAAAAATGTTTGAGCCTGAAGTAAAACTAAAATCAGGCGGATACATAGTAATCAATCCAACTGAAGCTTTAGTTGCAATTGATGTTAATTCAGGAGGAGCAACTAAAGAGAGAAATATTGAGAAAACTGCATTAAAAACAAACTTGGAGGCTGCAGAAGAAATCTCTAAACAACTAAAAATAAGAGATCTTTCTGGTTTAATCGTTATAGATTTTATCGATATGTATGAAATGAGAAATAATCGTCAGGTGGAAAGAAAAATGAAAGAATTGTCGAAAAATGACAGAGCCAGAACTCAAGTATCAAGAATTAGTCAGTTTGGGCTATTAGAAATGTCTAGGCAAAGATTACGCCAGAGCTTTATCGAGTGGAAAACAGAATTAAGTCATACCTCAATATCACAAAAACTTTTATATCAAATTAGAGAGGCACTCTATAAAAAGAAGATAAAAACCTTAGTTATAAAGATAAGCCCATTTATGAAAAATTTTTTACAAAAAAACTTTCAGAATGAGATAGATAGTATTGGTGATCTCAATAAAGTAAATATTAAATTAATTGATGATGAAAATTTAGATTACAAAGAAATTTTTTTTGAAAGTTCAAATGTAGTAAAAAAAATTGCTCAGAAAACTCCAAAAAAGACAAAAAAAGTAAAGAAAAAAACAATGCTGGTCAAAAAAAAGAAAGTAAAAATCTCTAAAGAAAAAAAAGAAAAAGTAAAAACTAGTATTAGCGATATAAACCCTTCCATAAAAGAAATTAAAAATAAAAAAACAGGATGGTGGCAAAAGTGATTAATAATGAAAATAATTATTAGATTATTGCTTTCTATTCTCTTTTTGACGACTAATGCAAAAGCGTTCGAAATTATAAGAGATACAGAACTTGAACAGTTTACTTTAGATATTGTGTCAAATTTACTTGATTCTAATAAGCAAGAATTAAATGAATTAAATATCTATTTTATTCAAAGTGATCAAATAAACGCATTTGTAACAGGTGGAAAAAATATATTTATAAATTCCGAATTGATTATTTCAGCTGACGATTATAGAGAATACGCTGCTGTACTTGCTCATGAGATAGCGCATATCCAAGGTGGTCATATATTCAATACCTCAATTGAAATAAATAATTTGTCAGAAAAAGCTCTACCAATTTATTTGCTTGGAATAATTGGAGTTATGACTGGATCTTCTGATGCAGGTATTGCTGGTGTCATGGTTGGTCAAGCAAGCATTAATGATGGTTTTACATATTATTCTAGAACTCAAGAAGCTTCTGCAGATCAATCGGCAGTAAGGATATTATGCAACAGTGGAATTGATGGTCATTATTTAATCAATTTTTTGAATAAATTAAAAGCTATGGAAATAAATAAATTTTCAGAAGAAAACAATTACAGATCAACCCATCCGCTTACAGATAATAGAATAACTTGGATTGAATCTTCGCTAAAAAGTTATAAACAATGTAATTATGAAAACGATAATGTATTAGAAAAAAGATTTAATCTTCTTAAGGCAAAATTGTATGGTTTTACCCATTCATATGAAGAAACAGATTCTGTTTATCAAGGTACAGACGAAAAAAGTCTTTATGCAAAAGCTGTATCAAGTTATTTGCGTGGTGATCATGACAAATCAATTGAAAACCTATATGAATTAATTAGTTCTGACTCATCGAATCCTTTTTACAAAGAGTTATTAGGTGAAATATATTATGCTAATTCAGACTATGCCAAAGCTGCAAACTATCAAAAAAAAGCTTTAGATCAAATTGAAAAGGTCAATGATTTATACCTAATGATGATGGGAAATTATTTATTGTCATTTGAACATAATGACTCTATTCATCAAGGAATAAGTTATTTAAAAAGATCTATACAAATTAATCCAAAAAATGCCTATTCCTGGTATTTGTTAGCAAGGGCCTATGCAATGATAGATAATCTACCCCTCGCTAATTACGCAACGGCTGAGCGATATTTTTTGATTGGAGATCGGAGTTTATCATATAATTTTGCAGTTAAAGCAATAAAAAACATTGAGGAATTTTCTCCTGAATGGTATCGATCATCAGACTTAATAAAAATTTTAGAGAAAGAAGTTTCAATAAATTAATAATACACAATATAATGAACGATTATGACCAAGAAAAAAATTCAATTCATTGATGGCCCTAATCTCAATATGCTTGGGGAAAGAGAGCCTGAAATTTATGGCTCAATGACACTTGAGAATATACACAATATGGTAGAGAAACACATTATTGAAAAAAAAATTGACCTAGATGTAAATTTCTTTCAATCAAATAACGAAGGAGATATCGTTGATTGTATTCAACGTTCCAATAAATCTTCATCTGGTATCATTATAAATGGTGGAGGACTATCCCATACATCAGTAGCGATACTTGACGCACTTCTTGCTGTCAATATACCAAAGATAGAAATTCATTTATCGAACTTGTTTAAACGAGAAGATTTTCGTCATCATTCCTATATAAGTAAAGGAGTTAATGGCGTAATCTGTGGGTTTGGACCTCAAAGTTATATACTCGCAGTTGATGGAATTAATAAATTAATATAAAAAGTTTAAATTGAATGAGTGATAAGAAAAAAAAACAAATTGATACTAAGCCGTTTGAAGAATTGGTAAAAATTTTAGAAGAACACAACCTAACCGAAGCATCATACTCAAATAATGATTTTTCGATTTCTATTAGCAGGGGAACTAATACAGCAAAGTATGATGATGTAGCAAGAGAAAATATAAAACCTAAAGAAGATGAAAAAATAGATTTTAAAAATGACCCAAGAGCAATTAAGTCACCGATGGTCGGTACAGTTTACCTACAGCCAGAACCGGGTGCAAATAAATTTGTTAATCCAGGAGATCAGGTTAAGTCCGGGCAAACTTTATTAATTGTAGAGGCAATGAAAACAATGAATCCGATTGAATCGACTTTACAGGGCAAAGTAATAAAAATATTAGTTGAAAATGAGCAGGCTGTAGAGTTCGGTCAACCATTAATGCTTATAGGTTAAATGTTTGATAAGATACTTATTGCTAACCGAGGTGAAATTGCGGTTAGAATAAATAGAGCATGTCAGGAACTTGGGATTTCTACAGTAGCTGTACACAGCGAAGCTGACACAGAGTCAATGCATGTTAGAATTGCTGATGAAAGTGTTTGCATAGGACCCAATCCAGTAAACAAAAGTTATTTAAATGCACATGCAATAATATCTGCATGTGAAATAACTGGTGCGCAAGCTGTGCATCCGGGATACGGATTTTTATCTGAAAATGCATCTTTTGCAAAAATGTTAGATGATCATAAACTGACATTTATAGGTCCGAAATATTCTCACATTGAAATGATGGGTGACAAAATTGAAGCAAAAAAAATAATGAAAAAGTTTGGTGTACCCGTTGTACCTGGTTCGGAGGGCAAAATTATTGATGAAGCTGATGCTGTTGCTACGTCTGAAAAAATTGGTTTTCCAGTATTGCTCAAAGCTAGCGCAGGTGGTGGTGGTAGAGGCATGAAGGTTGTAAATAACAAAAAAGAATTAAAAAGTGCTTTGCCTATTATCAAGCAAGAAGCAATTTCTTTTTTTGGAAATGATGCAATATACATCGAAAAGTTTATAGACTCACCAAGACATATTGAAGTTCAAATAATTTGTGACACTCACGGAAATTACCTTCATTTGCATGAAAGAGATTGCTCTGTGCAAAGAAGAAATCAAAAAGTTCTAGAAGAAGCCCTTGCTCCTAATATTGAAGAAGAAAAAAAGCAAGATTTGTTCAAAACCTGTACTAATGCAATGAAAAGTATGGGATACCTGGGACTTGGAACTCTTGAATTTTTATTCGATGGAAACGAATTTTACTTCATGGAAATGAATACTAGATTACAAGTTGAACATCCTATAACAGAAATGCTAACTAGAATTGATCTTGTTAGAGAGCAAATATGCGTCGCTCACGGTGATAAAATTTTTACAAATCAAGAAAATATAAAACCTTTAGGTCACTCAATCGAATGCAGAATTAATGCCGAAAATGCGTCTGACTTTAAGCCATCTGCGGGAAAAATTAAAATGTATCACCCTCCAGCTGGAAACGGGATAAGGCTAGATACATTTATTTACTCTGGTTATAACGTGCCGCATTACTATGACAATTTATTAGCAAAATTAATTACAACAGGCAGAACAAGAAATCATGCAATAAAAAGGGCTTTGCGAGCACTTAATGAAATTGTCATTGATGGTATCCAAACGAACATTGACTTACACAAGAAAATACTTTCATCGCCTGATTTTAAGAATGGAGGAGTTGCTATTAATTGGCTGGAACAAAATATTAATATTTTATGATTTATAACATTGATCGACCCATATATCGTAAATTGGGTGCTCCATTGAGGACACTGAAGGCAATGACTTTATCATCCAGCCATTGAAAATTTTTTCTGCTGTCTCGTCTATGTAAATATTAAGGTAAACGGCAGTTTCTTTTTTTTCAAACACCTTACTGTTGTAACAATCAATTGCGTAAATTTTTAATTCATCAAAGTGATAAATTTTCTTTAAAATAATATCTATTGTTTTAACTTCCGCGGTTATTTTATTTAACAAACTTATTGTTGCAAATGGCTCTTCATAAATCTGAGTTTTACGTGCTGTGAAGTCGTTTTCTTTTTGACCATTATAATATTCATTAATTATATTATCTTCATCATATGAAGGTTCCAGATCATCTAAATTGATTAAAGGAGCAATATCTATATTTTGGGCAAATAGGAATGGTGAATAAATTAAAGTTAATGTTAATAAATGAAAAATTACTCTAATTTTTTGGGCCCCATCTTTTATAATCTGCATTTTTAGAACTTTGCTTATTATTATTTTTAGTTATTTCTGGATTATACGCGTCTTTGGTTCCAGTTAAATTTGGGATATGACTCTTCTGCCAAGCATATTTTTTTGTTTGATTTGGCTCCCTTAAAGAAGTAAATCTAAGCCAGTTGTTCCACTCTGGACTGACATATGTAGATTCTACTATACCGCCATAAACAACCCACCTTTTGGTATCTTTTCTGTTCTTAAAATACCTATTGCCTTGATCATCAGTGCCTACCTGAATACCGTTAAAATAGGACCATATTCTGGTGCCCAAAGTTTGCCCATTCCACCAAGTAAATATCTCTCTAAACATGACTTTATGATTTATAGAACTTTAAATTAACAGTTTTTTCAACAAAAAGTGTATTATATTTATTGGATAAAACATTGAAAAAGCTTACTTTTTTTATTTTTGATAACATATGCATTACCTTATATTGTGGCTCATAATTTTTTTTACACAATATGTTGACTTCATTTTTCAAATAATAAATTATCGATAATCTAGAAAGTTACTCATTTAGCATTCTGGCACAATTTACGGTCGAGACCATTAAATTATTGATATTGGTTTTTTTTATAAGCTCGTCTGTTGCAATGACTATATTTTAGAAGGGAAAATAATGAAAATAAATAGAGAATTTACAATTGCTAATCAATCGCCATACGAAAGTATAAATTTTAAGAAGGTTTCAAGTGAAATAGTCAATCCTGATGGATCTCTTGTATTTAAATTAGAAAATTTTGAAGTTCCAGAACAATGGAGTCAAGTTGCAAGCGATATTTTATCACAAAAATATTTTAGAAAAGCTGGTGTTCCTTCAAAACTAAAGAGAACAGATGAAAGAAATATTCCATCATGGCTTGCCCCAAGAATTGCTGATGACAGCGAGGGCGAGGTAACTTATTCATCGGAAACGAGTTCTCAACAAGTTTTTGATAGACTAGCAGGTGCATGGACATACTGGGGATGGAAAGGTGGTTATTTTTCATCAGAAGATGATGCCAAAGCTTTTTTTGATGAGGTTCGTTACATGCTCGCTAATCAAATGGTTGCACCAAACAGCCCTCAATGGTTCAATACAGGATTAAACTGGGCCTATGGAATTGATGGTCCTTCTCAAGGCCATTTTTATGTTGATCATGAAACTGGAAAATTAACCAGATCCTCAAGTTCTTATGAAAGACCTCAACCTCATGCATGCTTTATTCAAAGTATAGATGATGATTTGGTAAATGATGGTGGCATTATGGATTTGTGGGTGCGTGAAGCTAGGCTCTTCAAGTATGGATCAGGCACTGGAACAAACTTCTCAAACCTCAGGGGTTCTTCTGAAGGTTTATCCGGCGGAGGAAAATCATCTGGACTGATGAGCTTTCTTAAAATTGGTGATAGAGCTGCGGGGGCAATTAAATCAGGCGGCACAACTAGAAGAGCTGCAAAGATGGTTGTAGTAGATATAGATCATCCTGATATTGAAGAGTTTATTAAATGGAAAGTTACAGAAGAACAAAAAGTAGCGTCTATTGTTACAGGATCAAAAATATGTTCAAAACATCTAAAAAGCGTTATGAATGCCTGCCATAATTGTGAGGCAGACGGCGAAAGTTGTTTTGAACCTGCAAAAAACCCTGCTTTAAAAAGAGAAATTATTGCTGCAAGAAAAAATGAAGTTCCTGAAAATTATATTCAAAGGATCATACATTTTGCAAAACAAGGCTATAAATCTATAGAATTTGAGACTTATAATACAGATTGGGATTCAGAGGCCTATGTGACAGTTTCTGGTCAGAATTCAAATAATTCAGTACGAGTTACTGACGATTTTTTAAGTGCTGTAATTGAAGACAAAGATTGGAACTTAATTAATAGAATTGATAATTCAGTAAGTAAAACAGTAAAGGCAAAAGACCTTTGGGATCAAGTTGGATATTCTGCTTGGGCCTGTGCTGATCCTGGTATTCAGTTCCATACGACAATTAATGATTGGCACACATGCCCAGAAAGTGGCGAAATTAGAGCTTCAAACCCTTGCTCGGAATATATGTTCCTAGACAATACAGCCTGCAACTTAGCCTCACTTAATCTAATGACGTTTATGGATGAGAACAAATGTTTAAACACTGACTTGTTCAAACATGCTGTAAGAATATGGACATTAATATTGGAAATTTCAGTCATGATGGCTCAATTTCCTTCAAAAGAAATAGCGAAACTCTCCTATGAATACAGGACACTTGGTCTTGGATATGCGAATTTAGGAGGCTACCTAATGTCTAAAGGTGTAGCCTACGATAGCGAAGAAGGAAGGGCAAATTGTGCAGCTATAACAGCTTTAATGACTGGCATATCTTATGCAACTTCAGCTGAGGTCGCATCTGAACAAGGCCCCTTCCCTGGATATCAACAAAACTCTAAAAATATGCTTCGTGTTATGAGAAATCATAGAAGAGCCGCATATGGTAAGACTGATGATTATGAAGGTTTACATATCAATCCTGTGCCATTTGTTGTTGAAGATTTAAGAGATACAAACTTAGGAATAGAGGCGCAAAATGCATGGGATCAAGCATATGAGAATGGTCAAAAGTTTGGTTTTAGAAATGCACAAACAACAGTAATTGCGCCAACTGGAACTATTGGTCTTGTAATGGACTGTGATACAACAGGTATCGAACCTGATTTTGCAATGGTCAAATTCAAGAAACTTGCTGGAGGTGGTTATTTCAAGATTATAAATAGAACGGTTCCAGAAGCATTAAGGCAACTCCAATACACAGAGGATGAAATTGAAGAAACGATTAATTATGCTGTTGGTCACGGTACGCTCAACAATGCCCCCGCTATAAATCACGAGACACTAAAAGAAAAAGGCTTTGAAGAGGAACAAATCGAACTCCTTGAACAAAATTTAAAGAATGTTTTTGATATTCGATTTTCTTTCAATTCATATACCCTCGGGATGGAATTCTGCAAAGAGAAGCTGAATTTTTCAGAAGAACAACTTACTGATATGAATTTTAATATGCTAACTGCTTTAGGTTTTACAATTGATGAAATCGATGAAGCAAATACCTTTTGCTGCGGCACCATGACCTTAGAGGGCTCACCGCATATCAAAGATGATCATTTGGCTGTATTTGATTGCGCAAATCCGTGTGGTAGAATCGGCAAAAGATATTTGTCTGTAGAAAGTCATATACGCATGATGGCAGCAGCTCAGCCTTTTATATCAGGAGCTATATCAAAAACTATCAACATGCCTGCAGAATCTGATGTGGAAGATTGTAATGAAGCTTATTTACTGTCATGGAAACTTGGCACAAAAGCAAACGCTCTCTATCGTGATGGCTCAAAATTAAGTCAACCACTTGCATCAAAACTTGTTGATGAGGATGTTGATGAAGAAATAGATATAGAACAACCGGATAACCAAATTGATAGAACAATTGCTGTTGCTAAAGAGGCTATGAATTCTGTTGTATACGGTTCAAGAAATAAAGTTCCTGATAGAAGAAAAGGATACATTCAAAAAGCAATTGTAGGAGGTCATAAAGTTTATCTTCATACCGGAGAATATGAGGATGGTAGCTTGGGTGAAATCTTTATTGACATGCATAAAGAAGGAGCTTTCCTGAGGAGTCTGATGAATAATTTTGCAATCGCAATATCAATTGGTCTTCAATATGGAGTTCCACTAGAAGAGTACGTGGAAGCTTATACTTTTACTAGATTTGACCCTGCTGGGGTAGTGCAAGGTAATAATAGAATTAAAAATGCAACATCTATTTTAGATTACGTGTTCAGAGAACTTGCTGTTTCTTACTTAGGCAGAAATGATTTGGCGCATGCTGATAATACAGATGTTGACTTCTCACTTGGAACTGGAGCTGAGGAGGGAACATTAAAAAATAATGAAATCCCTTGGAAGCTTGTTAAAAAAGTTTCAAGCCAAGGTTACTTACGAGGCCAGGACGGACTTTCGGTAGTTAGTTCAAACGGAAGCATGGAGACTGTGTCAGCTGAACAAGCGCCGATTAGTACTGCGGTAAGCACAGGTTCTACATCCGATCAATCAATGAGTAGAGTTCAAGCTGCAAGAATGATGGGCTATGAAGGTGATGCTTGTCCTGAGTGTGGCTCTTTTACTCTTGTTAGAAATGGTACTTGCTTAAAATGCGATACATGTGGTGCCACAACTGGCTGCTCATAGTTTATTCTTCAGTTGGTTTAACTTCTAAATTCAACTCATCAAGTGTAGTCTTATCTACTTCAGCAGGGGCCAGCATCATCAGATCCTGAGCCTGTTGATTCATTGGGAACAATATTACCTCGCGAATATTTTTTTCTTGAGCAAGTAGCATCACTATTCTGTCTATTCCTGGTGCAATGCCGCCATGAGGAGGCACACCATAAGTAAAAGCGTTTATCATTCCTCCAAATTTTTCATGTACTTGATCTTTATTATAGCCAGCTATTTCAAAGGCCTTATACATAATTTCTGGAACGTGATTTCGTATAGCGCCTGATGATAGCTCTACGCCATTACAAACAATATCATATTGATAACCTAGGATATTTATAGGATCCTTATTATTAAGCGCTTCTAATCCACCTTGTGGCATTGAGAAAGGATTATGACTAAAATCAATTTTTCCAGTTTCTTTATCCTTTTCATACATAGGAAAATCGACAATCCAACAAAACTTAAATACTCCCTTTTCAATTAGTTCCAGATCTATTGCAATTTTATCTCTGGCTGCAGCAGCAATATCATAAACTTCTTTGCCTTTAGCGCATGCAAAGAAAATTGAATCTCCGGCCTTAAGACCTGCTTTGTTTAATATCATTTCTTGAATTTCAGAGGGGATAAATTTTGCAATAGGCCCCTTTCCTTCTACGCCAGAAGAGCTTTTATCAAAAACAATATAACCTAAACCAGCAGCATTCATTTCTTTTCTTGCCCAATTATTAAGATTATCAAAAAAACTTCTAGGTTTTTGACTCGAGTCAGGTGCTGGTATTCCAATAACCTCGCCCCCCTCTTCTATAATTTTTTTAAATGCACTAAATTCAACTTTGTCATCATTAAATTCCTTAGTTAAATTACAAATATTTATTGGATTTCTAAGGTCAGGTTTGTCTGTTCCATACCTGCTCATAGCATCAGCAAATGTAATTCTTGGAAAGGGTGTTTCTGTAACGTTAAAATCAGAAAAAGTTGTAAATACAGAATGTAAAATGGGTTCAATGGCGTTAAACACATCGTCTTGCTCAACAAATGCCATTTCCATATCTAATTGATAAAATTCGCCAGGACTTCTATCTGCTCTTGCATCTTCATCTCTAAAACAAGGGGCTATTTGAAAATATTTATCAAATCCTCCTGCCATAATTAATTGCTTAAATTGCTGTGGTGCTTGAGGAAGAGCGTAAAATTTTCCTGGATGAATCCTGCTTGGTACCAAGTAATCTCTAGCTCCTTCTGGACTAGAAGCTGTAAGTATTGGTGTTTGCATTTCTAAAAAACCAGCGTCAGACATGAGCTTTCTAATGTGGGAAATAATTGAGGATCTTAGAACAATATTTTTATGCAATTCCTCTCTTCGAATATCAAGAAATCTATACTTCAATCTAATTTCTTCTGGATAATCGTTTTCGCCAAAAACTGGCATAGGCAACTCCTTTGCCTCAGATAATACTTCTACATTATCAACCGCAATTTCAATGGTCCCTGTATTTAGTGACTCATTAATAGTATCAGGCTCTCTTTTTATAACGGTGCCATCAATTTTAATAACTGTCTCAACTCTTAAGCTATCTACTAAGTTTAGCAATTTAGTATTTGTTTTCTCAATTACACATTGAGTAACACCATAATGATCCCTTAAGTCAACAAACAGTACATTGCCGTGATCTCGTTTTCTATTTATCCACCCAGCTAATGATACTTTAGAACCAGCATCTTCCAATCTAAGCTGGTTACAATTGTGCGTTCTATATATATTCATACTTTTAATTAAGGATCATATATAGTTTGATTTATGAAAATAGTCCAAGATAATAAATCCCTCGAGAAGCTATGTAAATTATTGAATAAGTATAAAATTATCTTCCTAGATACCGAATTCAAAAGAGATAATACATATTGGCCAGTTTTATGCACTATTCAAATTAAAACTCAAAGAAAAGAATTCTTAATTGATATGTTATCAGGGGAAAAAATGAACTTCGAATATTTTAAAAAAATACTCACATCAAAAAAGATATTGAAAGTTATTCACTCTGCTCGACAAGATATCGAAGTATTAAATTATGCTTTTGAAATTAGTGTTGTGAATGTTTTTGATACTCAAATTGCTTACAATTCAATTTATGGAGGACAAACAATTGGATATACTAGTTTAGTAGAAAAACTATTCAAAATAAAACTTTCAAAAAAACATCAAGTTTCTGATTGGACTAAGAGACCTTTATCATCAGAGCAAATTAATTATGCAATTAACGATGTGTATTATTTACCTAAAATTTATGTGTACTTATTGCAAAATATTAAAAAAAGAAATCTCGTAAAAAGTATAAAAAAAATAATTGAAGACCATTTAGATACTAAAGATGTCTACAACACTAAAAAATCCTATAAAAGAATAAAAATCAAAAATTTTTCAAAAAATGAAAAAAAACTAATTAAAAAATTTTCAGAATGGAGAGAAAATTATGCCCAAAAAGATGACCTTCCTCGTAATTGGGTTGTTTCCGATAAAAATCTTATAAGAGCAAGTAAAAATAGACTGGGAGAATTAAAAAAAGGTAAAAATAAAAATGATCAACGTTTAGACGTTTTTGAGAGTTATGTTAAGTCATTATATTTCGGATGAGATGTGTTGTTATTTTTGATTTTCTTTGCAAGGAAAGAATATTAATTTTTTCAAGAATATTATATAATATTTGATAATCACGATCTACCCTCTTTAATAAATATTCAATTACATTTTTGTCAACTTGAACTTGGGCATTGCTAAAATATTTCATGATTATGGCTTTTAAGAGATCATCTTCTGGATTTTCGATTTTAGATGAAGTAAAGGATTTAAACCTTGAATTTAAGTCTTTTAGTTTGATTTCAAAATTAGAATTTATATCAACCGTTACTAAAATTGTTTTGTTTTCTAAAATTAAACTATTATAAAAATGAAAAAAACCCTCTTCATCTTTTAAATTATGAAAATCATCAATTGCTATATTAGTATTAGGCGAAATGTCATTCCAGCTTTGCACATCAAGGCAATTAATTAAATTAGCATTGTTATAGCCTGACCATATATTTAAAAGATGTGTTTTACCTGATTTTTTTTGCCCAAATATTACAGCTGATCTATTAAACCAGTCCTGTGGAGATTTTAGTAAAGTTGAAACATTAAAATTACTTTTACTAATATAAAAATCCTCAGGATCATAAGTTTCTATATTTTTTAAATTAAAGATTAATTGTCCTTTTTCCATTTAGTTTATATTTTTAAACCAGTAACTTATATAATTCATTAAAGATAATAGAGTACATATCAATACAACAGTAATTAATACTTCGTTTATGATCAATGCAGTGAAATATTTCTCATATCCGTTGATATTGCTAAGCATGGTCGTAATAACAAGACAAAACTGAAAGAATGTATTTAATTTACTGATTTTAGTTGGTTTAACCTCAATTTTTTTTCCAACCAAAAAAGTGACTGCAAACGATCCCAAAATAATTATATCTCTTGAAATTATTATTATGATTATGAATACAGGTAACAGTTTGAGATTTCCAATGAGTATAAAAATCGAAATTACGAATGCTTTATCAGCAATTGCATCTAAATATGAACCTAGTTCACTTTGAACTTTAAAATATCTTGCGATAAATCCATCTAAAAAATCACTTACAGCAATTAAAAAAGTAAATAAAGCCGCATAATTATATAATTCCTCTAAAAGAAACCACGCAACAAATGGAATAGTAACCAAACGGTAAATTGATATAAAATTTGGCAAATTTTTAATCATCTAAAGAAATTCTATAATATGGTCCAAGATTTACTGCATTAATTTTATTTTGAGAGAGCAGAAGAACAAACTTATCTCCATTTCCTAAAAAATCCACGTACCCCTCAACCTTATCCGTAGTAAATAAAGATGGCTTATATTGTTCTAAAAGCCTTACTGATTGCAGTCGATTTTGTAATTCAACCCAATCAGAAATGCTTTTGATATCGTATACAAACTTAAATCTGTAAACCTCATCAGATTGTTTTGTTAGATCAATCCATGTAAGTAAAAGTTCATTTTTTATGTCCTCAATTAATGGTGAGAAAATATCGTCCCTAAATAGTGAATAATCAGTCAAATAACTCTTTCTAATTATCTTTTCTTTTTGATTCAAATTAAACTTTATTATTAAATCAAATCTAAGCTCATTTAATTTTTCATAAATAGGGCTACACCATATTAATATTATGTCATTTTCATCATTTAAATTATTTCCTTCTATGTCTTTATTTTCCAAAAAACTAGATAAATCGGTATTGCCCATTTCAGTCTGTGAAAAGGTCTTTATATCTAAGTTTATTTTATTACTTATATTTTTAATTTTTTTCCATTCGGTGTTCCACAAATTAAATAGAATAAAAAATTGATTAGAATTAGAAAATGCTACATTAACTGTGATATTTTGAGAACTTACCTCAGAAAATGTCAAGGAATTCGATTTGTAGAATTCTTTGATACGGAACGGACTAAAATATATATTAAACTCGCCAAGGTAAGTTTCTGTAGAAATTTTTTCATCAACAAACTCAATACTTTCTACAAAATAAGAAATATCAATATCTTTTAATTTGCTTAATTTTTTATAATCCTCTGGCGCAAGAAGTCTAACTGATACTCTTTTAAAGGCAATTTCTTCAGCTTTAGATATAGCGGTATTTCTAATATCGGTCTCATTTGAAAAAGATAAATTTACCTTTATGCCGGATGATGAAAAAAAATCTATATTTTCATTAGCAAGACAGGAATTAATAAAAGCAAATAAAAAAACAATCACAAAGCTTATTTGCTTAGTATTGGTATTAAAAATCATATATAAGAAATCTAAATGAAGAAGCTATCATACTCAAGTTCAGGCGTAAGCATAAATAAAGGAAATAAATTTGTATCCGAAATTAAAAAAATAATTCGTAAAGATAAAAATCTTAAAAAATCCAATATTGGAGGTTTTTCAGGTCAATTTGTACTTGACTCAAAAATTAAAAAACCGATTCTTGTTGGTGCAACCGATGGAGTTGGAACAAAAATTGAGATTGCCCGTATGATGAGGGACCATAAGACAATTGGCATTGACCTAGTTGCCATGTGCGTGAATGACTTAATAGTTGATCAGGCTAAGCCTCTTTTTTTCTTAGACTATATTTCAACTGGAAAATTAGACATATCTAAAGGTAAAGAAATTATAGGGGGTATTATAAAGGGATGTAAAATGTCTAATTGTTCATTGCTAGGCGGAGAAACAGCTGAACATCCAGAAGTTGATTCAAACGATAAGTATGATCTTGCTGGATTTTGTGTAGGAGTTAAGAGTGGAGTTGCCAAAGTAAGTCCAAAATTAAAAGAAAATGATATTATTGTAGGAATTTCATCGTCAGGTCTTCACTCTAATGGATATTCTCTTGTTAGAAAGATAATCAAAGAAAACAAAATAAAATTAAATAAGAAGATAGAAAAAAATAAAACTATTGGTGAATTATTACTCAAACCTACAGAGATATACGTAAGTCCAATACTTGAAATGTACACAAAAAAAATAATAAAAACATGCGCTCATATTACTGGTGGAGGAATAACAGAAAATTTACCAAGGTCATTAAATAAAAATGTTTCAGCAAAAATAAATTTAAAAACCTTTAATTTGCCAAAAATATTTAAATGGATACAAAGTTTTGGGGTATCACAAAATGAAATGTTAAAAACATTTAATTGCGGATATGGTATGATAGTAATCTTAGATAGAACAAAGTTTAATCAATTTGAAAAATCAATTAAGAAACACAAACTTAAATACAGTATAATTGGCAATTTAGTGAATTCAAAAAAAATAAATAAAAAAGTTAGCTATATTGGCAAATTAAATTTTAATGATTAAGCATCCCATAGGTATCTTTATATCAGGACGTGGTTCAAATTTAAAATCGATTGTAGATGCATGTAAAGAAAAAGAGTATCCAGCAGAAATAAAAGTTGTTTTTTCAAATAATAAGAATGCTCCCGGCTTAAGTTTTGCAAAAGAAAATAATTTAAAAGCAATAATATTAGACTACCATAATTTTAAAAATACTGAAGAATATGAAGAAAAGATTATCAGTCTATTAAAACCTTATGACCTTGAATTAATTTGTTTAGCAGGATATATGAAAATATTATCAAAAAAATTAATTGATCATTATCCTAATAAAATTATAAACATACATCCTTCATTGCTACCAGAATATAAAGGACTTAATACTCACAGACGTGTTCTTGAAAATAATGAAACTAAGACAGGTTGTACAGTGCACTATGTAAATCAGGAAATGGATGGAGGAGAAGTTATTTTACAGAGAGAAGTAGATATAAATGCTGAGGATACTGAAAGTTCCATTGCTCGAAGGGTTCTTAAAGAAGAACATATAATTTACCCCGAGGCTATTAAGTTAGTGCTTACGAAATGATATCCGCTTCATCAAAAAAGTGATTTATTTCGATTTCAGCATTTTCAGGACTGTCTGATCCATGCACAGAATTTTTTTCTAGAGATAAAGCGTATTTTTTTCTAATCGTTCCCTCATCAGCTTCTTCTGGATTAGTTGCACCCATAACTTCTCTATTCCTTTGAATTGCATTTTCTCCCTCAAGGACCTGTACTACGATCGGTCCTGAACACATAAAATCGCACAAACTTTGGAAAAAAGGCTTGTCAGAATGCACCCCATAAAAAGAGGCTGCTTTATTTTGGTCTAATAAAATCCTTTTAGACGCAACAATTCTTAGGCCAGCAGACTCAAGCATGGCTGAAATTTCACCAATTTTATTTCGCTCAACCGCATCTGGTTTTATTATCGAAAAAGTTCTCTCTATTGCCATTATTTGCCCTCATAATATTTAGAGACAAATCTATTTAAAAGCTTAACACCAAAAGCTGTTGCACCCTTTGGCGAAGTTGGCAATGGTTGCTTAGTCCATGTTGTTCCAGCAATATCAAGGTGTGCCCACGGAACTTTATTTGCAAATCTCTGCAAGAATTGTGCGGCTGTAATAGAACCTGGACCTCTTCCATTTGTAATATTTTGCATATCTGCAATAGGTGAATTTAACATTTTGTCATACCTATCATTAAGGGGAAGTCTCCACAATTTCTCTCCCTCAATATCCCCAGCTTCTGCTAGTTGCTTACTTACTTTATCACTATTTGAGAAAAGTCCTGCATATTCATCACCTAATGCAACGATTATAGCTCCAGTTAATGTTGCAAGGTCAACCATAAGTTCTGGCTTGTATTGCTCTTGCGTGTACCATAGAGCATCAGCAAGAACTAATCTTCCTTCTGCATCTGTATTTAATACCTCTATCGTTTGACCTGAATAAGACTTAACTACATCACTCGGTCTTTGAGCTTTGCTACCAATATGATTTTCAACTAAACCAACGACACCAATTACATTGGCTTTTGCCTTTCTTAATGCAAGGGCTTTCATTAAACCAATTACAACTCCTGAGCCACCCATATCATATTTCATTTCTTCCATACCATTTGAAGGTTTTAATGATACGCCTCCAGTGTCAAATGAAACACCCTTACCAATAAATGCTATTGGTTTTTTTTTCTTATTTCTTGCACCATTCCATTTCATGATAACTAACTGTGACTCATGTATACTGCCCTGGCCTACACCCAATAAAGATCCCATGCCAAGCTTCTTCATTTCTTTTTCACCTAATACTTTTACATCAACTCCGTATTCATCAAGTGATTTTGCATATTCAGCAATTTTTGGCGGGGTCATCACATTTGGAGGTTCAGTTACTAAGTTTCTTGTTAGAGTAACGCCCTGATGTATTGCACTTATACTTTCATAATTTTTTGCAAGTCGGGTATGCTGGGATGAATAGATTTTTACTTTTTTCTTTTTAGTTTTACTTTTATTTTTTTTGTCATCTTTTTTAGAAAAGTATTTTGTGAAGCTATATGAAGCTAATGACATTCCAAGAATCATTTCACTTATGGCATTTAATGAACCAACTTTTAATGAAGAAATACCATCAGGATAAACTACTACAGTAGTTTCCTTATAGAATTTAATGAGAGAATTTAAATGGCCGCCTAGGATCTGAAAATCTCTTATCTGATAGTCCTTGAAATTTTTTAATTTAAATACGTATAATTTTGAAAGTTTTAAATTTGATGGCTTATGTATTATTGTATAATCAAAATTCTTAGAATTTCTCTCCTGAAATGATATATCTGATTTAATAATATTTGATATATACTTTTTTGATAGTTGATCTAATTTTTTTCCGTAACCTATAAGCCGACACTTATTGTCACAAAATACTACCCCTATTGCATCTTTTTCTTGTCTTAAATTATTAAATTGAATATCCATACATATATACCTTTGAAAAAATATTGATATAATTGAGAAAATGTCAAGATTTACAACATATGCGATAAGGGAAATTGCATCAAGTTTTTTATTATTATTAATACTATTAAGTGGAATACTATGGATGGGTCAGGGATTGAGACACATTGATTTGTTAACCTCTGACAATGTATCTCTAATATCATATATTTCTTATGTAATCCTACTTATCCCAAAGATTTTTTTACTAACTATACCTGTAAGTATATTTCTTGCTGTTCTTTTCAACCTGAATAGACTCAAGAATGATAGTGAATTAATTATACTTTGGGCATCTGGTAAATCAGATATAGAGATTTTTATGATGCCAGTCTTAATGGTATCTTTCTTGACATACTTACTACTACTTATATTAAGCCTGTATATTACTCCCTTGTCATTAAATGAAATTAGACACAAGATTATCGACATAAGATCATCTGGGATACATTCATCTATATTAAAAGAAAAAAAATTTATATCGCCAGTAGATACACTTACAATATTCTTACAACAAAGAGAAAATGAAAAGATATATGGATTGCTAATTCATGATTTAAAAGATAAAGACAAACCTCAGACATATATTGCAGAAAATGGAGAATTTATTGAAGAAGACAATAATAAGGTTTTGCGACTATATAATGGAAATATTCAAATATTCGAAAAATCAGAAAATAGAGTTTCTGAAATTATTTTTGAATCATATGACTTAGACCTAATGCCTTATACCAAAGAGGAAAGCAAGCATATATATTCAGACGAACTATTTACCTCGCAAATTATCGACAATCTTAAAACCAAAAAAATCACTGAATTTAATAAATATGAAAAAGAACAATACGCGGAACTTCACTCTAGATTTATAGATCCTCTTTACATATTTTGTCTATCACTATTACCTATTTTAATTGTTAAATTTTCTAGAAAACCTGGCGATGGTTGGATTTTGCCCGTAGCAATAATATCAATGGTTGCTTTTTTCATTCAAATTATACAGATAACTTTATCAAACATTTTAATAGAGAAGAGCTTTATTGTGGCTTTTAATTATTCATTACCAATAATCATTCTAAGTTTAATTGTTGTTTTACTTTTCTTAGATAATTACAGATTTAGAGAGATAACAGATGCTAAATAGACTGAACATTTATATTTTAAAAAAATTTCTCTTAGCATTCTTCGTAACTTTTTTGATATTCACCATCATACTTATAATTGGAGATTTTGTTGAACAATTTAGAAAGGCAGCAGGAAAGGAAATAGCGATAAATATTATCATGCAACTAACTTTTTATAATTTACCTAACTTAATTCAATTCACAATGCCTCTAACTGCTTTTTTTGGATCAGTAATTACATTCATAATTCTAATAAGAAATTCTGAAAAAATAATAATCGGCTCAATTGGTATTTCTCATTTTAAAATCACTGTTCCAGGTATTGTACTTTATTTTGTGATTGGGATTTTTTTTATAACGGTAGCAAATCCCTTAATTGCCATCTTTGATGAACGATATAGTGAACTAGAATATAGATACATAGATAAAGTTGACAAATTTGCGTCAATTACTAAGAACGGGATTTGGCTTAAACAGGAAAATGATGAAAAAAAAGTTAATAGCGTTTTGTATGCAAAAAATATAAGAGATCAAGGTAAAAATCTAATTGATTTTATGGTCTTGGAATACGATCAGAATGGTTCTTTCCAAGGACGAATTGACGGTAGTTTAGCAAAATTAGATAAGGGCTACTGGATTATGGAAAATGTTCAAATCACGCCAAAATATGACTCAGCTTCATTTGCTGAAAAAATATATTATCAAACAAACATTAAACCAGAAGATATAACTGATAGTTTATCTACACCAACAAGTATATCTATTTGGAGGTTAGCTAAATTTATTAGTTTTCTAGAAGATCTCGGCTACAGTGCTATAGACTTTAAGATGCACTTTTATGGACTTATATTTCTTCCATTTTTTATTGCTTCACTTGTTTTACTTTCATCATCTTTAGTAATTAATCTCAACCAAAATGATAAATTTACTAATACAGTAATCATTTCATTAATATTAATATTTATTGTATATTTCTTGTCAAATCTATTTGACGCTTTAGGTTCAACATCGCAAATTAATCCGATACTTTCAAAAGCCTTGCTGCCCTTACTCATAACTTTACTTTCATTAATCATTTATCAATATAAAAGAATAAAAAGAATATTAAATTAAATGAAAGAACTGCTGCAATTAAAAATCTTTTACTTTATTTTCTATACTTTTATAGTTCTTAGTGTTCTCTCTGCAAATAAAATTATGGCAGAGCAAAAAATTAAAGTCATAGCTGATGAGATTAAGGTGATTGATGATGGAAATATTATTGAAGCAGAGGGAGACGCCGAGGCAACTAGTGAAAATGGTACTCAAATTAAATCAGATAAAATAATTTATAAAGAGTTAAACAAAGAGCTAATAGCAGAAGGTAAGATTATCATTAATGATTTAGAGGGAAATACTTATTATTTTGATAATCTCACATCAGATGATAAGGTAACTAACTTCGATGGTATTGGATTAAGAGCCAGGCTCGATGATGGATCAAGGATAGTTGGAACAAGCCTTATAAAAAGAGAAAACTTGAGTTCTATTGCTGACGCGGAATACACACCATGTCTTAAAGAAGATTACTTGATCAAAAACTGTCCAGGTTGGAAATTAAAATCTAACAAAATTTATCAGAATAATGATAGTAAAACTATTCACTATGATCACGCAAGAATACATTTGTTTAACATCCCTGTTTTTTACCTCCCATATTTTTCGCACCCAGATCCTTCAGTGAAAAAAAGATCTGGATTTCTGATGCCAACAGTTGAGACTGATCAGAACTTAGGAGATACTTTTTCAATACCAATCTTCTATAATATCAAAAGTAATTTAGATCTTACGTTCACTCCTACCATACAATCTAAAAGCAATAACTTTTATTCAATTAATTATAGACATTTGAATGAAATAGGAGGATTTAATATTGATACAAGCCTTGATGACAATAATGACAACACTGGAACGAGCAGTCATTTTTTTATGGAAGCAAACTTAAACAATCCATACGGTAACTTAGATACTTTTCTTCAAATGAGTAATAATGATACTTATATGAGAAAAAATAAAATCAATAAACTTACAGTTCTAAAGTCAGGTTTTAATTTTCAACGGTCTGATAATGATAAATATTTCTCATTAGATGCTATTGGATATAAACACTTAGCAATTCAAAATGGTGAGCAATGGGAATATTTGTATCCAAAGATTACTTATAATATAGATAATATCGAAAATAATTTTTTTGACTCGGATACTAGACTCAATAATCAATTATATTTTAATAAAAGTTTAGATGACAGTTACACAAGTTTGTTTTCTTCAGAATTAAATGTAAAAAAAAGTCTGATTAACAATAAAGCGGGTTTAGTATTCAATAACGAGGGGAATATAAGAATAGTATCAATTTCTACAGACAATAAGACCTCAAATGATACTAATAATATTCGTTTTTATCCACAATTGCACACAACAATAAAATACCCTTTATCGAAATCAACTTTAAAAACAAACCAAACTCTATCACCAATCATCATGCCGATATTGGCTCCATATAATAACTACACTGATCCCCAGGGCATATCGAGTAGTAATTTATTTTCAGCGAATAGGGCTACATCAATTAGGGAATGGGAAAGTGGACCTAGACTGAGTTACGGCATCGACTGGTTTATAGAAAACAACGCAGGAACTAGCTTAAGATTCAATATTGGTCAAAGTTTTAGGCTAAATAAAAATCATTCTGATACCACTGAAGAGCTTTCAGACTATTATTTTACTTCAAATATATTCTTTGATAATAATTACCTAAACAATTCAATTGTATTAGACCGCAATGACGTTGATGTTAAATCAATAAGTATGAACACTTATACTGAACTGTATGATCTAAAATTAAAGGCAGATTATGATTATACATCTGGAAAATATTCTACAACTAATGAGCAAATTGCTTTTGGAGGGGAATACAACTTTGCTGATAATTTTTTTCTAAAATTTACTGGATCAAAGGACATTGATACTAACAAAAATATTGGTTATCAATATGGTTTACTTTATGAGGACAATTGTTTGGGAATTGATCTTAATTATTACAGAGATTTAACAATCGATAGAGATATTAAAGAAAGTGATGGATATAGCTTTACAATAGTTCTAAAACCTTTTGGCTCGACAAGAAGTTATGGCAAAACAAAAGTTTTCGGACCAAGTATTGACTAAATGATATATACCTCAAAACATCCAATCATATTATTATTTATTTTTCTTATATTCTCTTTTGACTTGCATGCTTCTGCAAAAGATTCTCACAAAATTGCGGTCTTAGTAAATGAGGAAATTATTACATCATATGATGTTAAACAGAGAATGAAATTATCGGCGATATTACAAAAAATCAATATTACGAATGAAAATAATTCTATTATTGCGAGTAATGCAATCGAGGAACTAGTAAACGAGAAATTAAAAAATGAAAAAGCAAACGAGTATGATATTGTTATTGATAATAGTGAATATATAAATTCAGAAACTATTTTTTTCGAACAGAATAGTTACGAAAAAGAAGATTTTTTAAAATTATTAGAACTAAATGAAATAAATTATTCTGAATTTAAAATACTTTTAATTACTGAATTAAAATGGAACAAATTAATTAGCGGCCTTTATTTTAGGTTAACATCAGTAAGTGATATTGAGTTAGAGGAGGTAATGTCTAATAATGAAACAATAACAGTTGAGAATGCGAAAAACTTTATTATTCAAAAACAATTAGATTTAAAGAGTAGTAAATTACTACGTGATATAATTAATGAAGCTACCATTGAATATAGATAAACATCCTCCCAAAAAATCTTTGGGACAGAATTTCATTATTGATAAAAATTTTTTGAAAAAACTTGCAAATTCTATCACGAGCACAAAGCAAAAAATAATAATAGAAATAGGACCTGGTAAGGGGGCTCTTACCCACTATCTATCAAAAAAGAATTTTAAACAATTAATCCTTATTGAAAAAGACTTTAAACTAGCAAGCTTATTAAAAAAATTATTTATTAATAAAAAAAATATTATTGTAATAAACGAGGATGCATTAAAATTTAATTATTCAATATTTAAAGAAAATGTAATTATTGTTGGTAATTTACCATACAATATTTCAACCCAACTATTAGTAAAATGGCTTGAATTTAATAAATGGCCTCCATTTTATGAAAAAATGATATTAATGTTTCAAAAGGAAGTTGCTGATCGTATTATTTCTAAACATAATAATAAAAATTATGGAAGGATTTCAGTTATATCACAAGCAAGATGTAAAATAAAAAAACTCATGATCGCACCCAGATCAATTTTTCACCCTAAGCCGAAGGTAGAAGGTATGGTTTTAGATTTTACTCCTATTTCAAAAAAACAAAGTATTAATTTTTATAATTTAAAAAAAATAGTAAATGCATCATTCAAACAAAGAAGGAAAAAAATAAAGAATAATTTAAAGGAATATTTGTATATTCTAGAAAAATTAGAAATCGATGAAAATCTAAGGCCTGAGAATTTAAGTGTAGCTAATTATTGTGATTTATCTGAAGGTTTATAATTTGACTCTTTTATTTTCGATTATTTTGATGATTTCGTTTGTGCAATCTTCAAGATTATCATTGATTATTATGTGATCGTATTCATTTTTATGGCTTATTTCAGTTTCATAAAAAGACATTCTCTTATTAATAGACTCTTTATTATCGCCAGATTGATCTGCTCTTGAGACCAGCCTCTGAAAAATGACCTCTTTTGAAGGCGGTATAATAAAAAAAGACAAAATATTTAAATAATTTGATTGTTTGAGTTGTTTTGCTCCCTGCCAATCAATATCAAACAACACATCAAAACCACTGTCTAAAAGATTCAATACGTTTGAGTGCAATGAACCATAGTAGTTACCAAAAACCACTGCATACTCTACATATTCATTATTTTTAATTTTTAGCAAGAACTTATCTTTACTTATAAAATTGTAATGAGTTCCATCAATTTCATTATCTCTTGGTATCCTTGTGGTATCAGATACAGAAATTCTTAAGTTTTTGTCAGACTCTAATAGTTTCTTACAAATAGAAGTTTTACCAGCTCCAGAAGGTGATGAAATTATCACAATCATATTTTGATTATTGGTCATGGTATTTGCTAAAAACTAGTGAAACATTTGTTCCGCCAAAACCAAAGGAGTTTGATAAGGTATGATTAATTTCGTAATCTAATGAAGATTTTTTTACAAAAGATATAGAATTAGATTGAATTTCATTATTTAGGTTTAAATTAAATGGAATTTTATTATTATTTATACTTAAAATTGAGTATGAAGCTTCAACAGCACCAGCAGCTCCAAGCAGATGTCCGATTTGTGATTTTGTCGACGATACATTAACCTTTTTAGATTCGTTTTTAAATAATTTATCTATAGCAATCACCTCTATTTCATCGCCAGAGGGAGTTGAGGTTCCATGAGCATTTATGTAATCGATTTGACCAGGATTAAGACTTGAGTCTTTCAGACAATTTAACATAGCTCTAAATGCGCCATCACCTGACGGTTCTGGTAGGGTATAGTGGTAAGCATCAGATGACATGCCGTAACCTGAGATTTCACATAATATTTTAGCATTCCTTTTTAATGCGTGGTTTAATTCCTCGAGAATTAGTATGGATGCCCCCTCTCCCATAACAAATCCATCACGCTCTTCGTCAAATGGCCTTGATGCGAAATGAGGATTATCGTTATTTTTAGTACTCAGTGCTTTACATGCAGTAAATCCCTCAATTCCTATTGGTGAAATTGTTGATTCTGAACCACCTGCCATCATTAAGTCAGCTTGACCATGCTGAATTAGTCTAAATGACTCGCCTATAGCATGAGCAGATGAAGCGCAGGCAGATACAGTAGAATAACTAGGGCCTTTAAAATTATATTTAATGGATAAATAGCCAGCAGCCATATTTATTATTCTACCTGTGATAAAAAATGGGCTTATTTTTTTCCCATTTCTGAAGGAAACTGACGTATCTTCTATTCCTGGTAGTCCACCCATGCCAGATCCAATTATGCACCCTGATCTATAAGACAAAGACTCATTTATTTCACTCAGGCCACTATGCTTGATGGCTTGTTCTGCAGCTGCCAGAGCAAATTTAATAAATTCATCAATTTTTTTAATTTCTTTTTTTTCAACCCATTGATCAACATTAAATGTACCATTGCTTCCATCTCCGTACGGTACTTCGCATGCAACTCGACACTTTAATTTGGATGCATCAAATCTTGTAATGTTTCCTGCTCCAGATTTGCCAGATATTAAATTTTGCCAATTACTATCTACTCCACACCCCAAAGGAGTCACTAATCCTAAGCCAGTAACAACAACTCTTTTCATTTAAAATAGATTTTTAGTTAGATTCCAAGTGTGATATTGCATCACCAACTGTAAGTATTTTCTCTGCTTTTTCATCGGGTATTTCAACATCAAACGCTTCTTCAAATGCCATTACCAATTCAACCGTGTCTAAGCTGTCTGCTCCAAGATCATCAATAAACTTAGCGTCATCCGTAATTTTTTCCATGTCGTCAATACCTAAATGTTCAGCTATTATTTTTTTAACTTTTTCAGCAACATCGCTCATAAAGACTCCTATATTAATTTATAACTAGTATTACAACATGCATCACATTGTCAAGCCGCCATTAATATGAAGCACTTGACCAGTAATATATGCTGATTCTTCAGATGATAGAAAAAAAATCAAATCAGCAACCTCATTTACTTCCCCCATTCTACCCAAAGGCACCTTCTCCATCATCGACTCAAGTCTTGTACTTTCAATTTTACTTAATATATCAGTATTAATAAAACCAGGCGAAACACAGTTTACAGTTACTCCTCTTTTAGCAACTTCATTAGCAATTGTCCTGGTTAAACCCTCTACAGCTGCTTTTGAGGCAGTATAGTTGGCTTGACCAGGATTTCCAACGACAGATGCGTCTGAAGTGATATTTATGATCCTTCCCCATTTTTTCTTGATCATGCCTCTAAGAATAAGCTTAGTCAGTAAATAGTTAGCGTTTAAATTCACATTTATTACATCGTACCATTCTTCATCTTTCATTCGTAAAAATAAATTATCTTTTGTAATACCAGCGTTATTTATCAAAATATCAATTTGTCCAAAAAACTTTTCAGACTCACTTGCAAGGTTTTCGACTTGACTTTTGTCTGATAAATCACACTTGATACTTTTAAGCTTATTTGAATATTTGCTTTCTAAAAATTTCAACTTTTCATTATTTGTACCTGAAGCTACAATATTAAAATTTGAATTGTGAAATCTTTCTACTAAGGCCTTACCTATACCTCCAGTTGCTCCAGTAATAAGTACATTTTTCATAAATTCTTAAACTTTTCTATATCAGAAATAGTGCTAATTGAATAAGTATTTACATTCTTAGAAATCCTTCTTACAAGATTTGTTAAAACATTTCCTGGACCTATTTCAATAAAACTTTCAAATCCATCATTAATCATATTTTCAATTATTTCTCTCCACCTGACTTTACTTATTACCTGTAATTCTAGTAATCTAGAAATCTCCTCAGCATTACATTTATTTGAAGTAACATTTGAAAATAAGGGAACATTAAATTTACGAAATTTGTATTTTTTTAATTCTGTACCCATTATTTCAGATGCATTTCTCATAAGCTCGCAATGAAATGGTGCACTAACTGAAAGTTTAATTGCTCTTTTAATTTCTAGCTCCTTTGAGTTATTAACAATATAATTAATTGCATCAATTTCCCCACTAAGAACTATTTGTCCATCAGCATTGTCATTTGCAATATACACTCTGCCCTTTATAGAAGGATTTTCAATTAAATTTTTAATATTATTATTTTTAGAGCCAATTATTGCAATCATTCCACCTGTTCCTAAAGGCATACACTCTTGCATTGCCTTTGACCTAACTTCTAATAATGCTGCAGACTCCTCAAACGTTAAGCTTTTATTTGCAACCAATGCACTATACTCTCCTAAAGAGTGACCTGCTACAGCTTGAAATGAGTTGTTCGAAATAAGATCTTCTGAAATTAAAGTATTCAAAATTGCAATACTTGTTGCCATAATTGCTGGTTGAGAATTTTGAGTTTGTGAAAGCTCATCTTTATCCCCAGAGAAAATTAATCCTGAAATATCCCTATTTAGTAAATGATCAAGCTTTAAAAAGATTTCTCTTGATGTTTGATACTTATCATAAAAATCACGTCCCATTCCAACATATTGTGAGCCTTGACCAGGGAAAATTAATGCTGTTTTCATCAAAAAGAGTACTTGCTTAAATTAAGATTATAGAATATTTATTCCACTTTTAATATTAAATATAAATTATTTATGGCTCTATTTGAACATGTAATACTACTCAGACAGGAATTAAGCACTTCTGATTTAACGGCTGAATTGAAAAATTATGAAGATATACTGACTGAGCTGAATGGAAATGTAGTTTATAAAGAAAGTTGGGGGCTTAGAAATCTAGCCTACCCAATCAAAGAAAATAAAAAAGCTTTTTACGAATTTATGAATATTGAAATGCCGCAAGATAAAATAGACACATTGAATGCAAAGCTAAACCTTAATGAAAATATATTAAGATATTTATCTGTCAAAGTTAAATCATTTGGTGAAACTCCAACACTAATGATGAAAGATAAGGAATGATATAAGTGGTCAGAACTGATAAAAAAAACAATAAATCATTTGATTATAAAGATATTATATCTCTAAAGAAATTTATTTCTGAAAAAGGAAAAATTACTCCAAGAAGAATTAGTTATATATCAATAAAAAAACAAAAAGATTTATCTACAGCTATTAAAAGAGCTAGATACTTAGCTCTATTGCCATATACTGGAAAATAATATGGAAATCATACTTTTAGAAACCCTAAACAAATTAGGTAAAGCTGGTGAAATAGTAAATGTAAAAGATGGTTATGCAACAAACTACCTTATACCAATGAAAAAAGCTTTATTTGCTAATAAAAAAAATAGAGAAGACTTAGCCTCTAAAATGTCAATAATTAATAAAAACAACGAAATTAAAACTGAGGAAGCTAAGACGACCCAATCAAAAATTGACGGTCAAATTATAAAGATATCGATGGAAGCCAACGATGAAGGCAAATTATATGGGAATGTCAATCAAAAGCAAATAGTTGATGCTATTTATAATGATTACTCTTTGGAACTTAATGCAGATAATTTGGCAATCGGTCAAATTAATGTTCTTGGAGAGCATCATATACATGTTCGACTCTACGATGAAATTACAGCTCACCTAAAAGTTGAAATTGTAAAAAAGAGTTAAATACAATTTCCTATTATTTCAATTATTTAGCTTTTATTTGTATTGTTAGATATTATGTTTTTGATACTAACATACCAGATAATCTGTTAATATCTTTTAATTAAAAAATGCTGACAAAATAATGATTTTAATATTTATTGAAATCAATGTCATCAACAGTTCAAATTCAAAGCAACTCTCTGAACCTTAAAGAATTGCCACACAATGTTGAGGCAGAGCAAGGAATACTAGGAGCAATATTAATTAATAACGAAATATATTATGACGTCTCTGAATCTATAAATACTGATCATTTTTTTGAACCTGTTCACAAAATAATATTTGAGGTTATAAGCAAACAGATATCCAACGGCCAAATAGCAACTCCAATCACACTAAAAAGTTATTTTGAAGTAGAGAAAAATTTAGAAGAAATTGGTGGATCTAAATATCTTCTTAGATTAGCAAACTCTGCTGTATCACTAGATTATGCAAAAAATTATGCAAAAATTATTTATGACTTAGCAGTAAGACGTGGGTTGTATGAACTTGGAGGAAAAGTTCAACACGATGCGATTGAAAGCAACATGGAGATAAAACCTGAAGAACTCATTGAAGAAGCGGAAAAAAGTTTGTATCAAATTTCTGAAAAAGGAACAGGTCAAAATAACGTTCAATCCTTTCGTAATTCTGTTGAGGAAGCAATTGATCTAGCAAAAAAAGCTTTTGAAAAAGACAGTACAGTTGTTGGAATTTCATCTGATTTCACAGACTTGGATTCAAAACTAGGAGGTTTTCATCCGTCAGATCTAATAATAATTGCTGGCAGACCGTCAATGGGAAAGACATCTCTTGCAACGAATATTGCTTTTAATATATCCAAAAATGCTCACGTTTCTAATGATATGGACTCAAGTGTTTTGTTTTTTTCACTAGAAATGTCATCAGAACAATTAGCACGAAGAATCTTGTCTGAACAAGCAAGAATAAGTTCTAATGATATAAGAAGAGGTAATCTATCGGAAAATGATTTGGATAACTTAGTTTCTATATCTAAAGATGTTCTTGAGATACCACTTTATATAGATGATACACCAGCACTGAATATTGGCACGCTTGCTTCAAGAGCGAGGAGACTAAAAAGAAAAAATGGCTTAGGTATGATAGTTGTGGACTATTTACAATTATTAAGGCCAAGCAAAACTTCAAGAAATGAATCTCGAGTACTTGAAATTTCAGAGATTACTCAAGGCCTCAAAGCATTGGCTAAAGAGCTAAATATTCCAATAATTGCATTATCTCAATTGTCAAGGCAGGTTGAGCAAAGGGAAGATAAGAAACCACAACTATCTGACTTAAGAGAGTCAGGTTCAATTGAACAGGACTCTGATGTGGTTATGTTTATTTACAGAGAAGAGTATTACCTTGAGAAAAATGCACCGTCTCCAGGAACAGCAGATTTTATTGAATGGCAACAAAAGATGGATGAAATATATGGACAGGCTGATCTTTTAATTATGAAACAAAGGCATGGCCCTACAGGCAATGTGAAATTAAGCTTTGACGCAAAGTTTACTAGGTTTGGAAATTTTATTCACAAAGATCATTCAGACAAATACGAGTAAAATAATCATTCTTATGCAGAATTATGATAAAAAAACTTTTCTTGACATAAATTTAGAGGCTATAAAAAAAAACTTCAAAATTATAAAAAAAAAAGTTGGAAACAACTGTATAGTTGCATCAACTGTTAAAGCCGATGCCTATGGCTTAGGTGCAAATAAAGTAGTGCCTTCACTAATTAGTGCAGGTTGTAAAAATTTTTTTGTTGCAACTACTAATGAAGCTGTTGAATTAAGAAAGATAAGTAAAATAATTACAATATTTATACTCAATGGGCTTATCACAAATAACTTAAGGTTAATAAAGGAAAAGAAATTAATTCCTGTAATAAATAGCTTAGAACAACTTAAGATAATTGAGTCTTATCAAAAAAGAAAAAATATCAATCTTGATATTGCCCTACATTTTGACACTGGAATGTCTCGTCTTGGCTTTGACTATAAAGAAACTGCTTATTTGATCAAAAATAAAAAAGAATTTATTACTAAATCAAGAATAAAGCTGGTTATGAGTCATCTTTCTTGTGCTGATGACACTTCGTCTAAACTAAATAAATCCCAGTTAAAAGATTTTGTAAATATTAAAAAAAATTTTCCTAATGCGCTACATAGTCTTTCAAATTCTGCTGGCGTTTTGCTAGGAAAAAAATATCACTTTGATATGGTGCGCCCGGGCATATCTCTTTATGGTGGTAAGTGTCAAAAAAATGAAAGGATAATTTATAACCATGTAGTAAACTTAAAAGCACGGTTAATACAGGTTAGAGAGATTGTTAAAGGAGACACCATTGGTTATGGAGCAACATATACCGCTAAATCAAATATGAAGATAGGTACATTATCTCTTGGTTATGCAGATGGTTTCAACAGATTATTCTCAAATAATTTCAGAGTTATTTATAAAAATAAAAATTTACCAATCGTGGGAAGGGTTTCAATGGATTTAATAACTATTGACTTATCAAGAATAAAAGTTGACTGCAAGAAAAATGATCATCAGTTCGAAATTATTGGAAACACTAATTCTATAAGCACAATCGCCAAAAAAATAAATACAATTCCTTATGAAATACTAACAAGTCTAGGCAAAAGATATCAAAGAAGATATATTTCTAATTAATGGAAAGACTATATAATCTGTTAATTAATAGCTATTCAAACTTTGTATTAATAATCCTATTAGGAATAGTTATTTTTTTTGCGTATAGTACTCGGGATTTCCAACTTGATGCATCATCTGATACATTGATCTTGGAACAAGACAAAGATTTAAAAAAGTACAGGGAGATCATAGATAATTATGGATCAAATGATTTTTTAATTGTTACATTTACTGATAAAAAAAGGATTATTACAAAAAAAAATTTAGAGCAAATCCAGTTATTCATTGATAAAGTAAATAAACTACAATGGGTAGAAAGTGTGCAATCGATATTTGATGCACCACTATTGGAAATAAATAATCAGAGTCTTTCAGACCTTGTTAACGAAATCCTAACGATCAAATCTCCTAATGTAGATCTGAATGATGCTGAAAGTGAATTACTTCAGAGCCCAATATTTAAGAATTTGTTAATAAGTGAAGATGCTACAAGCACAGGTATTATTATTAATTTTAAAAAAGATGTAGACTATAATTTTCTTATCAAAGAACGCGAAAGACTTATTGATAAAAAAATATTATCAAATGAGGAAAAGATCTATCTAAATTCAATCAACCAAAAATATAAATTAAATAAAAAAGCATTTGATGTTAAACGGCATAATAGCATAAATGAAATAAGAGAAATTATTAAATCTGAAAAATCTACGAACCTAAAACTTCACTTAGGCGGAGTTTCCATGATTGCTGATGACACAATAACGTTTGTGAAAAATGATATTATGATTTTTGGAATTGGTGCTTTGATTTTTATATTACTAGTTCTTTATATCGTATTTCGAGACCAAGCCTGGATGTTTGTGTGTATTGCAAATTGTCTAGTTTCACTAATTATAATGACAGGCACTGTGTCTCTACTTCAATGGAAAGTTACAGTCATTTCGTCAAATTTTATAATGCTAATGCTTATATTATCGTTATCTATGACAGTGCATATTGTCGTAAGATATCGACAACTCTTGATGGAGTCAGAAAGTCGATCCAGGGAATTAATACTTTTGCAAACCATTAAATACATGTATAAGCCATGCCTCTATGCGGCATTAACAAGTATTTTTGCTTTTGCAACATTATATACAAGCGGCATAAAGCCAGTTATGGACTTTGGGCTCATGATGTGTGTAGGTTTATTTATAACTTACGCAACAAGTTTTATATTTTTGCCACTTTTAATCAACTCATTAAATTTAAAAGTATCAAAAGCTGTTGAGAGTAAAATACAAAATGATTTTTTTGCAAAGATTGTCTTAAGTGCACCAAATCTTTTATTATTTACTTTTCTTGTAATATTTTGTTTAGGCATATTTGGTTCAACAAAATTAAAAGTGGAAAATAGTTTTGTTGATTATTTCAAAAAAAATACAGAAATCTATAAAGGAATGAAACTAATTGATGATAAGTTGGGTGGCACTACACCTCTAGATATAATAATAGATTTTAACGAACAAGATGAAAGTATAGATGAAATTGACGAGGAGTTTTTAGACTTTGGAATTGATTATGATCCTGCTGACTATTGGTTTACAAATGAAAAAATTAATATCATTAAAAATTTACACAGTCACTTAGAAGAATATCCTTATGCAGGTAAAGTTTTATCGATAGCATCGATTGTTAGAACTGCTGAAAAGCTTAATTCTGATCAAGAGTTTGATACATTAGAACTTTCAGTTTTATATAAAAAACTTCCAAAGGATATCAAAGAACAAATAATTAAACCATACGTACTAATTGATAGTAACCAAGCACGAATTACTATGAGGTTAATTGATACTCACCCAGAGTTAAAAAGGTCAGAATTCGTAAATAATCTGCAGTCACATATAAAAGAAAATTTCTCTGATACCAATGTTAATGTTTCAGTTGCTGGCATTTTGATACTCTACAATAATATGCTTTCAAGTCTATTTGACTCTCAAATTAAATCATTAACCATTGTACTTTTGGGTATTTTTTTAATGTTATTATTTTTGTTTAGATCTCTAAAAATAGCGCTTGCAGCGATTATGCCAAACTTAATCGCTTGTTTTGCTATACTGGGTACAATGGGTTTGATGTCGATCTCTTTAGATCTTATGACAATCACTATTGCTGCAATAACTATAGGCATCGCTGTAGATAATTCTATTCATTATGTTTACCGTTATCGCGAATACTTTTCTATAACAAAAAATCATAATGATACAATATCAAAATGTAATCAAACTGTTGGGGTTGCAATTAAAAATACATCAATTACAATTATTGCAGGTTTTTCAATTTTAATATTTTCTAATTTTTATCCAACAATATATTTTGGAGTTTTCACAGCTCTAGCAATGCTCATAGCCTTGATCGGAAGTCTAACTTTGTTACCTATTTTATTAAAAAAACTTTACTCATATTCAGAAAATGGAAATTGATTTCTCAGACTTCTTGAATCCTTATGATGTTACTTTTTTATTAGTAATTGCCATATCATTTTTCTTTGGAGTTAAAAATGGAATTGTTAGAAGCTTTTTTAATCTTTTTAAATGGATTGCAATTTTTTTCATAATAAAAAATTCTTTTAGTTTTTTAAGACCCTTTATTGATACTTACGTAACTAATCAAACATTGTCTGATATATTAATCTTTTTATTTGTTTTAATTGTCTCTTATATTTTTATTTCATTTATAAATCGAATATTAATTAGTCTCATACAACCAAGGAAAGCTGGTTTAGTAGATTTTTCTTTTGGAGGAGTTTTAGGTATATGCAGAGGCTATATTATTTTTGTTTTATTTATTTTTTTTATTAATATAAATTTCTCATACGTTTCACTACCTGGATTCATTAAAAATGGAACTTTCGAAGACATTGTTAAATTTGGTGTAAATTTACTTGAAGAAATACCAAGAGAGCTTAAAGATATAAATAATCTAGATTTATAAAATGAGAAAATTGAATTGCTTGGTAACTGGCGCCTCTTCTGGTATTGGAAGAGCTCTTTCGATAGAATTAGCTAAAATCGCAAAACATATTTACATTGTTTCAAAGAATACACAAAAACTTGAAGAGACACACGACATCGTAGTGCAAATGGGATGTGAATGTACCATAGTTCCTCTTGATTTAAGATTAGAAATGGGAATAGAGAATTTATCAAAAGAAATTTTTAAAAAAGATAAATCATTAGATATAATGATACTATCTGCTGGAGTTATCAATGAACTTTCGCCTGTTGAATCAATTAATTTGACAAATCTGAAAAATATTTTTGAAGTTAACTACTTAGCAAACGTTAGAATGATACAATGTTTTCATGGCATGTTAAAAAATTCAGAAAAGTCAAAACTAGCACTTATTTCATCAAAGATGCATAGTGCAAAAGCTCAATATTGGGGAGTATATCAACCAATAATGACTGCAATTAATGAACTTTTTTTAATATACGCAAATGAAAATAAAAATACTAATATTAAAGCTAATATATTTTGTCCTGATGCAGTGGATACAAAATTTAGGGAAATTATAATGCCTGGTGAAGACAAAAGTAAAATTAAAAAACCAAAACAAATTGCCTCAAAGATTCTAAATCAAATACTCAATATTAATAGTACTGGTAAAATATCTGATATCAGCTAGAAAATGGATTTTTTGAACTTATAAAATTATAGATTATAGGAATCCCTTCAAGCTGAAAATAATTCCTAAAAGAATTATCAAAGAATTTTTGAAATATCTGAGGAGCCTTTTTTTTAGTATTTAAAAAAATTTTAAATTTTGGTATTTCATTTTCAAGTTGGACAATGTATTTGGGTTTTATTTCTATCTTATTAATTTTAGGATAAACTCCTTTTTTTTGCAAAAGATCAATAAAGTTATTCAATTTTTGTTTTTGAATTAAAGTAGTCAAAGCCTTCTTTTTATTAATTATATTACTTAATAAATTAGTGATTTTAATATTTTTCTTTGCTGATATATATTCGATATTAATATATTTAAACTTGCTATAATTTAGCTCTAAATATTTATTAATTTTTTTTTTAAAACTTCTTTTGTCTTCAATTATATCTATTTTATTAAATACAAAAAAGAGAATTTTATTTTTACGTATAGCAATATCTGCAAGTTTAAAATCTTGCCTTGTAATGCTTTCTTGGGAGTCAATTAGTAATATGATAATGTCTACATCCTTAACTAATCTTACAACTTCAGTGTTTCTTTTTATCTCATTTTTATCAATTATTTTTCTGCGTCTTCGCATTCCAGGCGTATCAACAATTATAAATTCATGACTTTTATATTTAAACGAGTCTCTGTAAATCTTTTTAGTTAAACCATATTCATCACCAACTGGTGAAATATCTTCACCTAGTAACGAATTAAATAGTGTTGATTTACCAGAGTTTGGCTTTCCAATTATATTTAATTTAATACTATTTAAACTTGAAGACATTTGAATTTTCATCCGTAATAAAAATTGAACTTGTTAAAATTAAAGGAGGTGACATGATTCCCTTAACGCCAATTTCTTTTTTAGATAGAATATCCCCTGAAATTGGTGAAACAATTTTAAGTTCACCAAAATATGATAAGTTGTACAAAAGGTTATTAATTAGATAAGGACCTAACCATAAATTCATATTTTTTGATTTCTGTCCTTTTGAATACTTAGATAAATCTACTATCCAATAAATTTCTCCTGTATTTATGTCAATACAAATTAATTTAGCTTCATCATTGATTACATAAATTTGATTGCCTGATATTATGGGCGTCCTAAAGCCAGACAAATCAATAGACCAATTTCTTTGTCCATTCATAGCATTTAGAGACACAAACTTACCATTAGAGCTTAGAGAATAAATATTATTGCCAGATATTACTGGACTGGCAGAAATATCTTTTATATCAAAATTACTTACCAATGATATTTTTGATACATTTTCTGACCATATTGGCCTGCCTGTATCATATATAAAAGATACTAAATCACCGTTACTGAAAGGTACAATTATTGTATTTTCATATGCAACAGGTGATGAGGTAAATAGATTCTTCTTATTTTCAGATATTGTTTGAAATGACCATGCAATAGTTCCATCGATTATATCTGCTGAAAAAATTCTATTATCTGACGATATGAAGTATATATATCCTCTATAGATTAAGGGCGGAGACAAAATTGGGAAATCGATTTTATTTTTCCATATTTCTTCACCATTTGTAGCGTTATATAAATTTATTTGTCCATAGCCATCCACAAATACTATTTTATTTTCAAAATAAGCTAAGCCTCCTCTTACAAGTTCATATTTCTTAACTCCTTCAAGTTTTATATCTATTTTATAATTAGTATTTTCAGTTTCAACATTTACACATTCTATAAAACCAGTATTCAATACATGACAAATATTATTATCAAAAAAAATAGGTTGAATTATATTTTTTACACCTCTTTTTCCACTTATTAATTTAGTTTTCTTTTCAAATGATGCATTAGTAAGAATATTATTAAGATTATTTTTTGGATTTTGAAAATGTTGTGACCAAAAATTAATGTTTCTGGTGTTATCAATATAAATATTTGTTAAATCTAAGTTTAATGTCTCAGATATTTCGGCGTTATATGTTAAAACGGGAAAGCTACTTCCTCTATCAACTTTTTGAACATCCCTAGCACAAGAAATAAAAGTGATAATGATAATTAATAATAAAAAAAAATATCTTGACATATTGTCACGCAATCAAATCGATAAATTTTTTGGCTCTTTCAATTACTTCTCTTGGGGCTTCAGCATCATTTTTAATTTTTTCAAATAATTTTTTTGATTGAGTCAAGTTATCTAATATAAGGTACTTAATTCCAATTAATTCTTGATAAAGGTATTTAAATTTGCTTTTATGAATTTTATTTTCATCCAATATAGAGTTCATTTCGTCAATACTTATATCTGTTATGTTCATCATTAAATAATAATAAATTGAAAGGTCGACTAAAACCTGGTCTGCATTTGGATTATTAATTATTTCCTCTAGTTTTTTTTTACTTTCTGCCCTATTTCCTTTTTGTATCTGTTTTTGAGCTATTTGTAGTGATGAGAGACTAGAAACAAAACTATTATTAGTTTGTTTGAGTTCGGTCAGAATGCTAATTGAGTTATCAATATTATTTTCTGCTGTGGCAGCTATATAATTCTCTACTATTTTTTCATTATTGGCTTTTAAAATCGAACTTCTTATCTCAAGTGCAGCTATAATTCCAACAGCTAAAATAAAAAATATGACTACATATAATCCATAATTTTTCCATAAGTTTATTAATTTGTCTTTTCTTATATCTTCATCAACTTGCCTTAAAATATCACTCATTAATTATTACCTTTGTTACTAACTATGTGCGGTCGCATGTTATAAATATGATCTGATGATGGAAAACTTCTATTTTTAACCTCATCTGAAAACTTATGTACAGCAGTTTTGATAACGTCATCTAAATTAATGTATTTTTTTACAAACTTTGGAGCTACATTTGATAACCCTAAGATATCTTCAGTTACTAATATTTGACCATCACATTTTGCTGAAGCTCCTATTCCAATAGTTGGTATATTAAGAATAGAAGTTATTTCTGCAGCTAAAGGCTCTGCCATTCCTTCAAGAACGACTGCAAAAGCACCAGCTTCTTGAACCGCAATTGCATCGTCTATATACTTTTGCCATTCAGACTTTACTTTACCTCTAACTTTGTAACCTCCATCAAGTAGCACGCTCTGCGGCTGTAAACCAATATGGCCCATTACTGGGATTGAACTTTTTGTGAGGTATTTAATTGTCTTTGCCATTTTCTGACCGCCTTCAAGCTTTACACCATTGCAATTTGTTTCTTTCATTACACGGGCCGAGTTCATGAATGCTTTATCAGTTGACTCTTCATAAGTACCAAAAGGCATATCAACAACTACACATGATTTACTTGATGCGCCAACAACAGATTTTGCATGATTTATCATTTGTCCAAGTGTAACTTGAAGTGTGTTTTCATAATCATAAAGGACCATGCCTAATGAGTCTCCGACCAGCATTAGATCAACTTTTTCATCTATCACTCGTGCTATAGGTGCCGTATAAGCTGTAAGACAAACAATTGGTATTTTTCCCTTTAGTGATCTTATGTCATTAGCTGATTTTCTTCGCATAAAGTCGGTTTATACTTTATAAAACAAAAAAATTCCAGGAAAAGCTATGATTTTAGACTAATCTGTTAGTTCACTATCTATTAATACAGCTATTAGAAGCGCAGGATCAGAGCCATTATTTACCCAAGCATGATTTGTACCTCTCTGTACAACAACATCAAACGGATTAACTTTCACTTCTTCTTCATCCAGAAGTAAGGTTACTTCCCCTTTAAGGAGAATAATATAATCAATTGTTTTAGTCTTATGCATTGCTGGATGTTTAGTTACGTCAACCCGGTGATGAGCTGCCCCTATACGACTGAAAGCTTTCTCAGCCATTTTATTTAGCACCTCGAGAGGGACACCTTTTGGAGTAGGCATTATTTGAAAATATCGAAATTTAGAACCTCCTTGAGGTGGTGATAAAATTATATCGCTATCAGCTCTGTCTTTACTACTTGTTGTATCAATAGTATTTCCGTCTTCGTTCCATATTTCGAATAGACCACCGATTTCTTCTCCGATGGAGCGTGCTGGTGGGCCGTCAATTTTAATTACAGATTTGCCATTGTCATTATGTCCTGTAACAATTCTTCTCACTTAATAATCTCCTTAATTTAATCTCTTCTAACGTTTGGAATTATTTCCTCTTGATAACCTTCTTTAAAAGTTGCTCGATCACCATAAATTTCAGTTTCAAACCATTCCACAAATTCTTTTGATTTAATCCCCCTCCAATATTTCCAAGTTGATTGCGCTATGGGCGCCTTCATGGTGCCCAATTTCAACATATGCATTCTCATTTTTAAATGCGTTTCATCAACAAAACCTTTTTCAACTTTTTCATATGTATCAAAAATATCCACTAGTAATGCATTTACATATACTGCTACTCTCCATTTATCTGCATTATCTAGTTCACCTGCTGCCCAATCTTTTGAGAGAAAATTACTAAATTCTTTATCTTTCGATGTATTAAAATACCTCTCATACATTCTGTGTGTTAAAGAATGTCCAAATTGTGCTTTTGTGATTTCATTTTGCTGATGTATTTGTATTCCTAAATAAACAACAGAAACAACCACACCAAATGCTGCAACCATTTGCACAATAATTATTACTATTTCTGTGCTCATAAATACAGACTATACATTATTATACTTTTGTGGCAAAAACTTTGCTTAGATTGATTTATAAAAATAAATTTAATAATTAACGTTTAGTCGTAGCAAAAGCCTCTAATGCTTTTTGTCTGGATGTTCCAATCTCGACAATTGGCATTGGATAATCTTTACCAAGTTTTACATTTGCAGAGTCTAAGACATCTTTAGGTGCCTCCCAAGGATTAAACAAATACTTATTTGGCATATCCTTAAGTTCAGGAATGTATTTTTTCGTATATTTGCCATCCGAATCAAATTTCTGCCCCTGCATGACAGGATTAAATATTCTAAAATAAGGTGCAGCATCCGCTCCTGAGCCTGCAATCCATTGCCAACCTGCACTATTATTAGCAAGATCCGCATCAACTAAACAATCCCAAAACCATCTCTCACCATGGTGCCAGTGCAATAGTAGGTTTTTGACTAAAAATGAACCCACGACCATTCTTAAACGATTGTGCATATATCCAGTCTGCCGCAGTTCCCTCATGCCGGCGTCTACTATTGGATACCCTGTAAGTCCTTTTTGCCATTTTTTTAACGTATCTTTATTTTTATCCCAAGGAAATTTGTCAAACTTCTTTTGAAGATTTTCTTTTGGTAAAGTTGGGAAATGATACAAAAGATTGAAAGAAAACTCTCTCCATCCAAGTTCACTTAAAAAGTGATCCAAATCCTTCTTAATTTCTTTTTTTCCTTCTTGAGTTTTTGATCGATACCAAACTTGGTTAGGTGATACCTCTCCAAAATGCAAATGAGGTGACAGCTGTGAAACATTTTTTCCAGATGGATAATTTCTACCATCTTTATAATTAGCAAGGCCTTCTTTTATAAAAATATCGATTTTATTATGAGCTCCTTTCTCTCCAGGAATCCATAGTTTTTCCATCTCACCATACCAGTTGTTTTCTGGCATTAGTTCTAGTTCATCGATACTAATACTATTCGTCTTGTCCAACAATAGATTGTCTAACTTTGGTTTTTGTATCGGTGTTCTTGGCATTTCGGAATTCAAACAACCTTTTCTGTAGTAAGGAGTAAATACCTTATATGGAGTACCATCATTTTTGACCACATTCCAAGGTTCCCAAAGAAGAGAGCCATTAAATGTGTTTACGTTTATTTTCATCTCATCGAAAAAACTTTTAATTTTTTTGTCTCTTTTTATTCGCCACGGCTCATAACATCTATTCCAAAATATCTCTTTAACATTATAAGTTTCTGTAAGTTTAATTAAGATAGTCTTAGGATCACCTTTATATAAACTTAAATTATTGTTTAAAGATTTATTTAAAGCAATTAATGAATGGTGAAGCCACCATTTACTCGCAGAACCATTTATGTGTTCTCTCGAGTTTTCATCATCAAATATGAAAATTGGCAACGTTGCACCATTTTTAATCGAATTAAATAATCCAGGATTGTCTGATAGACGTAAGTCTTGTCTGAACCAGAAGATATTGATATCTTTTTTTGGCATATGATTAAAATATAGTCTAAATAATTAGACTTTCCATACCAACCAAATTTATTGAATCTTATATTCAAAATTTTGAGTTGTAGGATTGTGCCCCAATAATTTAGCTCCATTTCTTATGTGATAGTGCGTTGCCATAGGAGTTAGAGGTGAAAGTGTAACAATTCTTTTGTATCCCATTTCCTTACCAAATTTCAAAGCCTCTTCCATAATTTTGCGTCCTGCACCCTTTTTACGAGACCATACAGTATATGCAATAATTGTATCTGCATTTTGCTCATAAACTGCCAGGCGACTCATCAAGTCTAGCTCTCTTACTGAATGAGGAACGTCTTTAGTAAATGCCAAACACATTATACCCTCAATTTGATTGTTGAACTCCAGCCCGTAAATTTTTCTATCGTGTGAAGTTCTCCATTTTAAATCAAGTTCAGGTCTCACAGGGTCTTCAGAAATATCTATATTATCTAATTCAATAAATTTAGACGTCTTAATCCAACTAAAATCAGTTAAATTAAAGTTAAATATTGATTTGAAAAAATTTAGTATTTTTTGCAAAATGTTACTCATTAAATATTAAAGGCATATATTACTCATGCTTAATTATTTAAATCTGCCCACAAAATAAGTCCGTTTACCACCATTATATTCAAGTCTCTCAATTTCGCCACTTTCTAGGTAATTCATGCCAAAATATTCTTTAATTTCTCTTAAATTTGTAAACTTATTAGCGCCGTATTTCTGCTCTCCCGATTTATATGTCATGAGCGTGTGTATAAGATAAGTATTTGGAAATTCTTTTTTTAAGAAAAATAAAAATTCATCAAGCTGATCCAATACATACCAAGTAATCTCTGCCATTACAATACAATCAGGTTTAATTTTTCTAAGCAAATCCAGATGAGGAAAAATACTTACTTCAAATTTACAATGAGGATATCGTTTTGAGGCCTTTGCTATTGCTGTTTTTGAAATATCAACGCCTAACACATTTGGGCATATTTGATTTATCCTATTTGTAAGTTGTCCAAATCCACACCCCAACTCAATAATGTTCTTACAAGATAAAGATTTAATTATATTAATACATACTGCTTTTTCGGACGCAAATTTTTCTCGCTCAGTCTGTTCCCACGGATCTAAGAAATCTTGATACATCTGTTCAAAATCACCAATAAATATTCCGTCCTTTATTACGTAATCTTGATACTTTTTATACTTTGTCATAAAGTTTACTTTATAAAATTAGAAAGTATATAGCACATATTCTACTGAAGAATATATAGAGTTTTTTATAAATATTTTATTCCCACTCAATAGTGCCAGTTTGTAGAAGTATTGTATAGCAATGCTTACAGCATAAAGTGGTTACAAACTACGTAGGTCAGATTTAGCATAAAAATTAAAGTTTAACCTTTCCCAAAAATTTCAGTCTCTTTGTAAAGAAGGGTAAGTGCAACGCGTTCATTTATCTCTTTGTCAAAAAAGAGGTTACTATACGAAAATTGAAACTTATTAACAACACTATACAAACCACTTGCTACGAAAACATCGCAGTTGTTTTGCTTGTGCGAATAAACACCACTTTGATGTGAATATAAGTTTGAATATGGAAATGGTGTTTCAAAATCAATAATTGATAAAAAACCACCAAATTTAACTAATCTATCTGCTTCACTAATACACCTCAAATAATTCTCTCTATCCACCAAATATAAAAAGAAGCCTAAATGTACTAAATCAAATTTTTGATAAAATGGAACATCATCGCCGAACCCTACTTTTGCCTCAATTTTAGGAAAATTGCTTTGAATATATTTAACTGCTTTAGTACTTGGCTCAACCCCATAACCTTTAGCTGAAATAGAATTTGTGATTTGATTAAGTCGATGTCCACTTCCGCAGCCAATTTCTAAAACATCTAAAATTTCATTAGCAAAAGGCTTCAACCAATCAACAAGCAAATCTATAGCGTTTTTACTTGAGTCTTCTTTTTCCTCAATTGCTTCGATATTTCGTTTAAACCATTCGTCTGCTTCATCTTTTTCAAAAAAAGATTTATTTTTCTCCATAATTTACTCTTTTTAAGTTAATCATTTAAAGAGTTTTTCATATTATAAATTTACTATCAAGTTCTTTATCCAAATGCTATTAAGGTATTACAACTATGTCTGCCAGCCTTTACTTCCACTCAATAGCGCCAGTTTGTAGAGGCCTTGTATAACAATGCTTACAGCGGCTGTTTTTAAAGTGTGTAGGTTTTGTGTAAGTTTTCGTTTATGTAATAGGTATATTTTAGAGTTATACATATTATTTTTATTTTGACTCCCTTTTACATTAAATGAATAAAGATGTTTATGAAATTATTTTATTCTTTTCATTATCAACAATAACAGGGCTTTCATAGTATTCAATTTCCGGTTTAGAGAATCGTTCTGTTATCCACTTAATTCTATCTTCAGTAAACCATCTTTTTGCATTCTCTAAAGTTGAAAAAGTATATACTCCTCCAGCAAAACTATTTTCAGTATCCGCTATATAGTTTTTTCTTAAAAGACCTTCTACATCTACATATAATACTGAAGTTTCAATAAATTTTTCTTTGAGAGTTTTTAAATTAAGTTCATCAGATATTTTAAATTTAACAAGTACTGTAATCATCACTTTCTCCTAATATTAAAGAATTAGATATTTTATTTTAATATGTATTTTTCTTATTCCCACTCAATAGTTCCGGGTGGTTTTGAAGTAGTATCGTATACCACTCTATTTATGCCCTTAACCTCATTAATTATTCTTGTTGAAACTTTACTCAAAAATTTACCTTTAAAAGGATAAAAATCTGCAGTCATTCCATCAACAGACGTAACAGCTCTTAATCCGCAGACTTGCTCATATGATCTATGGTCACCCATTACGCCAACAGTTTTAATTGGCATCAAGACTGCAAATGCTTGCCAAATTTTTTCGTATAAACCTGCTTCTTTAATTTCTTCAATATATATATTATCTGCCTCTTGTAAAATCTTTACTCTATTTGCTGTTACCTCACCTAATATTCTTATTCCCAATCCGGGGCCTGGAAATGGATGTCTGTTAATGAATTTTTTTGGGAGTCTCATCTCCAGCCCCAATTTTCTAACTTCATCCTTAAAAAGTTCTCTTAAAGGTTCAACAAGTCTAAGTTTCATTCTTTTTGGTAAACCGCCGACATTATGATGAGATTTAATAACTGATGTGGGACCGCCATGGAAGCTCTGACTTTCGATTACATCAGGATAAATAGTACCTTGAGCTAAATATTTGGCACGTTTTATTTTGTTTGCCTCTTGGTTAAATATTTTAATAAAAAGATTACCTATTATTTTTCTCTTTTTCTCTGGATCAGTAGCGCCCTTTAAGGCTTTAATAAATATCTTTCTTGAATCTTTGACTATTAATCGAGATTTAAAATGTTTTTTAAACATTTTTACTACCTCTTTTGTTTCATTCAGTCTCATTAAACCTGTATCAACATAAATGCATGTTAATTGCTTATTTATGGCTTTTGAAATTATAGCTGCAGTAACAGTACTATCCACCCCACCTGACAATCCACAAATTACCTGATCCTTATGAACTGAATGTTTAATCTCAATAATCTGATTTCTTAAATGATTTTTCATACTCCAGTTTCTCTTTATCTTACAAATTCTAAATATAAAATTTTCGATTATCTTATGACCATTGGGTGTATGCACAACTTCAGGATGAAATTGTAGGCCGTAATAAGATTTTTTTTTATTTTCGACTGCTGCAAACTTAGTATTTGAACTTGATGCAATACTTTTAAAATCTCTTGGTAGACTAATAACCTTATCGCCATGGCTCATCCAGACATAATTCGAGCTCTTTCCTTTTCTAAATCCTGAGAATAAAACACTTTTTTTTGATGGCTTTATAAGTGTTTTCCCAAATTCTCTTTTTTTTGAAATTTTTACTTTCCCACCAAGTTGGTAACATAATAATTGCATACCATAGCAAATTCCCAATATTGGAATATTTAAATTGAATATTCTTTTATCAATTTTTGGAGTATTTGACTTATGAACACTTGCTGGACCCCCTGAGAAAATTATCCCCGAACAACCTCTATTTATTATTTGATTATAAAGTGATTTGCTTGACACAATCTCACAATAAACTTCAGCTTCTCTTACTCTTCTTGCTATTAACTGAGTAACTTGAGATCCAAAATCAACAATAAATATCATTATTTATTCCGCCAAATCTTTTAATTTGACGATTTCTTCGCATGAAGTTTCACATAATATTTCAAGATTAGATATTTGCTCAGCGTATTGCTCAATTAGACCTAATTCATAGGATACTTTTCCTATTAAAAAATTAAGCTCAAGATTATGTGGAATAAGCGTAAAGGCAATTTCATAATATTTAAGTGCATTGTCCTGATCTTCTAAGTCTTCATATGATTTACCTAATAAAATATATGACTCAGCTGATTTGGGATTAAAAACAATATCTTTTTCCAAATATTTTATTGCCTTTTCAAAATTTTCTTCATTGAAAACATTCAGCGCCGATGCATAAAAACTATTTGAGGCAAATATACTTGTTGGCAAAATACAAATGTTTATTACCAATAGTACTTTCATTAAACGTTTATATGTTTGTCGGATAATTTGGTGACTCTCTTGTGATATCGACATCATGTACATGACTTTCTTTAAGACCTGCTCCAGTAATTTCTACAAACTTAACATTCTTTTTAAATTCTACTATATCTTTTGAACCAGTGTATCCCATAGAAGCCTTTAAGCCTCCAACAAGCTGATATATAATTGGCGATATAGCTCCTTTGTAAGGAACTCTTCCTTCGATTCCCTCAGGAACATGCTTATTGCTCTCAGTTATTTCTTCTTGAAAATACCTATCTGCTGATCCCCTGGCCATAGCGCCAAGCGATCCCATTCCTCTGTATGATTTATAGCTTCTTCCCTTGAATAAATATACCTCCCCTGGAGACTCGTCAGTTCCAGCAAAGAGTGAACCGATCATAACTCCGCTTGCTCCTGCGCCTAAGGCTTTTGCTATATCACCAGAATATTTAATTCCACCATCCGCAATTATCGGCACTCCTTTTTTTGCTGCAGTTTCAGCACAGTCTAAAATTGCTGAAAATTGGGGTACACCAATTCCAGCTACCACTCTAGTGGTACATATTGATCCCGGACCTATTCCAACTTTTACACAATCTGCTCCTTGATCAATAAGTTCTTCGGTGGCTTCGTTTGTGGCAACATTTCCAACAATTACATCTGTTGAGAATTTTGATTTTATTTCTTTTAAGGTGCTGATAACTTTTTCTGAATGACCGTGCGCAGTGTCAATGACAAGAACATCTACGCCAGCATCAACAAGCTGTTCTGCTCTATGAATTGCTTCTTCACCAACTCCGATTGCTGCTCCAACTATCAGCCTGCCTTTTTGATCTTTCGAAGCATTTGGATGAAGCTGACTTTTTTCTATATCTTTTACAGTAATTAAACCAATACATTTGCCCTTATTATCGACAACTAATAATTTTTCAATTCTATGCTTGTGTAGTAATTTTTGGGCATCATCTGTTGAAATTCCATCTTTGACAGTGACCAAATTTTCACTAGTCATTAATTCACTTATTTTTTGAGACATATTGGTTGCGAATCGTACGTCTCTATTTGTTAAAATACCTAATAATTTGTCACCTTCATCAACAACAGGTATGCCTGAAATCTCATTGACTTTCATTAATTCTAGAGCGTCAGCTAACGTTGCCGATGGTAGTATCGTTAGTGGATCAATTACCATTCCGGTTTCAAATTTTTTTACTTTTGAAACATTCTGTGACTGTTCGTCTATGGACATATTTTTATGTAATATTCCCATTCCACCAGACTGGGCTATTGCAATAGCTAACTTGTATTCAGTTACTGTATCCATTGCGGAAGATATAAGAGGAACACCCAATGAAATATTAGATGTAATTTTTGTAAAAGTGCTTACTTCTGAAGGAAGCACAGATGATCGCGCAGGTTTAATAAGAACGTCATCAAATGAGAGAGATTTTTTAATACTGGAGTGCTCCATCTCTGAGAAATAAATTATTTATTAATTTATGTCAATCAATAGGTGACTTTTTTTCAAGACAAACCAAGTATATCTCACTCGATTCTTTGCGGCTTGACTTAGGCTTGAAGGAAGTGACTTTTTTAAAATGTTTTTTGCAAGTTAATATAACTTCTGAAATATCACCTGATCTAAAATATTTTGAAACCATGTTTCCGCCTGGTTTCAATTCTTTTAGGGCAAAATCAACTACATTCTCTAATAATTCAAGCGAAAGCAAAAAATCTGATGATCTATTACCAGATAAATTTGGAGATATATCAGACACTATAAGATCAAATTTGTCATATTTGGCTAATATTTTTGAGCATTTATCAGACAAGAAATCGACTTTATATATATCCACATTCCTTATGGGGTTCATATCCAATAGATCTAAAGCCACTATCTTTTTAAGATTTTTGCCACGAGATTTTAGAACCTCGCTCCAACTGCCAGGGGCAGATCCAATGTCTAAAGCTTTTTCTAAGCCATCAAGAAGTCTATATTTTTCAATAATTTCAATTAATTTATAGGCCGCTCGAGATCTAAAATTATCTTTAGAGGACTTGATTACATACTCATCTTCTAAATGCCTTTTGAGCCATTTTTTACTCTTATCTGAAAAGGACTTATTCTTGATTTTCATAAAATTGTTATTTTTCAATCATTTATAGCTGAAAAAAACTTATTTGATAACTCAAAGATTTAAACTATATCAAATTGATATAGGTATTGATTATATATATCATTCTGATATATATACGCTCTTTTTTAAAGGATATAGATGAAATACATTATACACATTGTACTGATTTTCTTATTGTTAAATGTTTCCGTTAAGGCCTTGAGTCTTAAAGAAGCGGTCAACGACTCACTATCCAATAATTTATCACTCAAAATTGAAGCTATAAATGTTGATATGGCTGAAGAAGATTATCTTCAATCAACAACTGACTACTTTCCAACAATAACTCTAAGTGGCAGTATGTCTGAAAATGATTACTCCGACATTAAGAGTCAGTCTGGAAGTGCTACAAATGGTTACGAGTTATCCCCTAGCAGTAAATCTATTGTTCTTTCACAAAATGTATTTAGTGGTTTTAGTCGATTTTATAGTTCACTCTCCACAAAAGAACAATTGCATATTCAAAATCTTACACAATCTAAAGTCACGCAAGACATAATTTTAGAAACAATAGACGCCTACTACAATGTATTGCTTGCGCAAAAGATAGTTCAATCAAATAAGGATAACTTTAATTCGGTGAGCGAGAGGTTTAATGCAACAAGCAAGGAGTTTGAGGTTGGATTAGCTTCTAAGACTGATGTTGCACAATCAGATGCTTTTCTTAATAATTCAAAAATTAATCTTCTTGATGCAAAAATAAATTTAAAAAATACAATGAATTCCTTTTATAATTTAATTGGAACTAAACCAAACAATTTAACGTTTTCTGAAATTCGTTCAGAGATCCCTGATACATATGAAAAGTATAGAGAGTTAGTAATTTTAAATAATTATACACTTAGGATAGTTAACTCCACGCTTGATGTTTACAACGCAAATATTGGGGTAGCTAGATCAGCCCTGTATCCACAAATTAATCTTACGGTCTCAAAAACTGAACTTGAAGAATATTCTTCGACAATAGATGAACTTACAAATGAAGAATTGCAAGCAACAGTCACATGGCCAATTTTTAAATCAGGAAAATCTCTGTCTAATATAAGAAAAGCAAAAAAACAAAAAAACAGTCAAATAATTCTTATACAAAGAACCACAAACGAAACGCTTTCACTGGCAGAGAATATTTGGGAAAACTATCTTATTACTGACGAAACAGTAGAAGCGGCTAAATTGAATTTTTTAGCTAATAAAACTGCATATGAAGGTACTGTTATAGAAGAAGAAGTAGGAGAAAGAAGCGTCCTTGATGTACTAACAGCAAGACAAAGTCTGCTTAATTCAGAAATCAAGTACTTCCAAGAGCAAAAAGACCGTGAAATCACAAAAGCCCAAGTAATGTATATGTCAGGTGTTCTAAATTTATCATCACTAGGAATAAATTAATATGCAAAAAGAAACACTATGCTTAGGACTTCTATCGCTCGGACCAAGATCTGGCTATGAAATTAAACAAATGTTTGAAGGTCCATTATCAGATTTTTATAGTTTAAGCTTTGGAACGATCTATCCAACTTTAAACAACTTACAAGCTGATAAATACGTATCCTGTAAACAGCATTCTCAAAGTAAAAAACCTGATAAAAAAGTTTACACAATAACAAAAAAAGGAATGGATTTAATGAAAGATAATTTACTTGGTGATGCATCTTCTTACATTCGATCAGGAAATTTTGGAGACCAAATTAAATCTGAATTTTTTCTTCTTTTATTATTCTCAAAATATATACCAAACGAAACTATGAATACTGTTTTAAACGAACGTGTTTTATATTTGAGACAAAAGCTTGAACAATTCAAATACGATGGTCCTGTTCCAGGAAATTTAGACGCAATCAGAAACGAAAAGTCAGTTTCATTTATTAGGGGCCTTGCATCAGCATTAATTGAAACGGGACTAAATTACATGGAAAAAAATAGACACCTACTTAAGAAAAAAATTAATTAATAATATCGAGGTACAAATATGAGATTTTTATTCAGTAACTATATGATAGCTTTTTACATACTTGCTGCTGTGCTCATTTGGATTTTATCAGGTGTCTTGGGTAACAATAATGATATTGAATTAGTTGAGGGTAATGAAGTATCGGTAGAGACAAATAATACTGTTTCGGTGAGAGTAATGGAAACAATCTCAGAAAAAAAGGTATTTTATTTAACAATCAGGGGTAAAACCGAAGCTAATAAGAAAATTAATTTAAATCCAAAAACTTCTTCTAACGTTATATCTACATCCTCTAAAGGTGAGTTTGTCAAAAAAGGTGATTTAGTTTGTAGTTTGGAAGAAGAAAATAGATCGGCAATGTTAGATGAGGCGCTTGCACTTCAAAATCAAGCCAGTCTACAGTATGAAGCGATAAACAAGCTTAAAATTGATGGTTATCGATCTGAGAATGATTTGGCAATGGCTGATGCAAAGCTTAAAAGTGCTGATGCTAAAGTAGAGATGGCACAAAATGAATTAAGCAATACAAAAATACTAGCTCCTTTTGACGGCTACATTGAAGAAGTGCATGTCGAAATAGGGTCTTTAATTGGACCAAGCTTACCTTGTGTAACAATTATTCAATTAGATCCAATGAAGGTTATTGGTGAGGTAACAGAAAAAGAGGTAAGTAAAATTAAAAAAGGTTCAACTGTTGAGATCGAACTTTTAAATAACAAAAGTTTAATTGGCCAAATTAAATTTGTAAGTAAGAGTGCTTCACCTATGACAAGAACCTACGCAGTTGAAGCTGAAATATCTAATGTAGATGGTGAAATTAGGGAGGGACTGACAGCGGAAATAAAGGTGCCTATTCGCGAAACCTCTGCACATTTAATCCCTTCTTATTTATTATCTCTAGATGATAGTGGAGAACTAGGCGTAAAAATCGCAGTTGATAATAAGGCTTCGTTTAAAAGTATTTTAATAATTGAAGATACTCCGGAAGGACTATGGGTGGAGGGCTTGCCTAAAAAAACTAAAATTATCACAGTCGGTCAAGAATATGTGATTGAAGGACAAGATATTAACTATTAAATGATTGAGTTTTTTGTAGATAGAAAAAGAACGGCTCTTGCATTTCTGTTAGTTCTTATAGTTGCTGGTATTTTTGGTCGGATTAATATTCCTGTAGAAGCTGAGCCTGACATTACTATTCCCGTTGTATATGCAGGAGTTGGTCTTCCAGGCGTGTCACCATCTGACTCCGAGAGATTGCTAGTCCGTCCATTAGAGGAAGAATTAAGGTCTATAGAAGGTGTGAAAAAACTTCAAGCTTTTGGCTTCGAAGGTTACGCTGCAGCAGTCGTAGAATTTGAAGCAGCTGAGACGATGTCAAAATCTTTAGACAGTGTCAGAGACGCTGTTAATGAAGCTAAATCTAAATTTCCTGATGACGCTAAGGAACCAATTGTCAGAGAAGTATCATTGTCTGATGATCCATCAATTATTGTTGCAATTTCATCAGATATTGCACAAGAAAGAGATCTTCTTAATATCATGAGAGATATTAAAAATGAAATAGAGCTTCTTCCTGAAATATTCGAGGTAGATCTGATTGGAAACAGAGATGAACAATTAGAAGCCATACTTAATCGTAACCAAATTGAAAACTATAACATTTCCCTCTATGAAATAATCAGAGCAATTAACAACAACAATCAAGCTGTCATGGCAGGTGAGATAGAAACCGGACAAGGACAATTCTCGGTAGATGTGCCAGGCTTATTTGAAGACGAAAGTGAGATCAATTCAATACCAATAAGATCTTCTTCTAATGGCGTTGTATTGTTGTCAGATATTTCTGAAGTGAAAAGAAATTTCAAAGAGCGAACCTTTTTTGCAAGCATAAATCAAAATCAAAGTATTTGCTTGGGAGTTAAAAAAGCCCGTGGGGCAAACCTAATAAGTACGATTAATAAGGTAGAAAACATTGTAGAAAAATATCAATCTAAGATTTCTTCTGATATTCGCCTAGGCTATGTATTGAACACCAAGGATACAATGCTTGAGCAAGTTAATTCACTTCAAGGAAACATTATAATGGCTACTATGTTTGTTCTAATCGTAGCTATGATTACATTTGGAATTAGATCATCTTTAATAGTTGGCTCAGGTATTCCAGTATCAATCATTATTGCAATTTTCATTTTATATGCTCTTGGGTTTACATATAATTTTATGGTTATTTTTGGTATGCTTGTGGCCTTAGGAATGTTAATAGACGGCTCAATCGTCGTTGTGGAATTAGCTGACAGAAAGATGGTAGAAGGATATGATAAAAAGACTGCTTTTGTCTATGCTGCAAAAAGAATGTTCTGGCCCGTTACGGCATCAGCAGCGACAACATTAGCTGTTTTTATACCCCTATTTTTTTGGCCCGGCGTAAGTGGACAGTTCATGAGAGTCCTCCCTATTACGATATTTATTATATTAACAGTTGCTTTAATTTACAGCCTTATGATTGTGCCTGTAATCGGAAGTATATTTGGAAAAGCTTCGGAGATGAGCAAAAAAACCGTGCAATCAATTAGTTCTGAACATACATATGACCTTACTAAAGTTGAAGGGGTTGTTGGTAAGTATATAAATTTTTTAAGCATAGTTCTTAAAAGACCATTGCTGATCAGCGGATCGATTATTGCATTTTCGTTTATTGTTATTTCAACTTATTCGTCGGTAGGCCAAGGTGTTGTTTTAGTTTCCCAGAGTGATCCATTCGCAGGCTACGGTAAAATACAAGCTCGTGGGAATCTTACAATTGAACAAATTGATGAACTCTCTGAATCTGTTGAGAAAATTGTATACAATACAAAAGGAATAAAAAATTTATTTTTACAAACTGGAAGATTCAATAATTTTAGAACTGGTGGAAGCAGTTCTGATGATACGATCGCATCATTTTTCTTTGAATTTACTGACAGAAAAGAGAGGGAAAATGGAAGAGTTGTAATTGAAAATATGAGAAAAGAATTGGATAAAATACCAGGCATTAAAACTGAAATCAAAGCACAAGAAGGTGGACCTCCTACTGGTAAAGATATCGAAATAAGGGTTCTTGGACCAAGTAGAGACTCCACAATGAATGTTGCTCAAGAGATAAAAAATTATTTGAGTGAAATAGATGGAATTGTCAACCTAGAAAGCACTCTTCCTGTTCCCGGAGTTGAATGGGAACTATTTGTTGATAAGCCTAAAGCAGCTAAATTTGGGGCTGATATACCTACAATTGGAAATTCTATTGGCCTTATTACTAGCGGACTTACTATAGGTTCTTATAGACCAAAAGATATTGATGAAGAATTAGATATTGTCTTAAGGTATCCAAAAAAAGAGAGGTATATTGATGAGCTTGATAATATTTTAATAAATACAGAATCTGGCTTGGTTCCTATTTCAAATTTTGTTGAAAAAAAACCTCAACAAAAAGTAAATTATGTAAGAAAATTTGATTCAAAGCATGTCACAATAATTAAAGCAGATGTGTCTTCAGGATTTACACCTGAGTCAAGATTAAAGCTATTTGAAACATGGATCAAAGACCAAAGCATTCCCGCAAATATTGATATCGAATTTGGGGGTGATAACGAAGAACAGGTGAATTCCCTTAATTTTGTTACGCAGGCATTTATTATATCAATCATGTTAATGGCTGCATTGCTGGTTACTCAATTTAATAATTTTTATCAGATGACAATAATTTTAAGTGCAGTCGTACTAAGTACAGCTGGAGTTATGTTAGGCTTACTTATATTTGATCAAGTGTTTAGTGCACTTTTAACTGGTATTGGAATTGTATCTTTGGCAGGAATAGTGGTGAATAACAATATAATACTCATTGATAGCTTTAATGTTATTTCCTCAAAGTCCAATGAAGACGTAAGAACTAGAATAATTAAGGCATGCGCACAAAGATTGCGTCCTATCTTTCTGACATCATTAACAACAATGTTAGGCTTAATCCCTCTAGCACTCAACTATTCCATTGATCCCATTGCAAGAGAGATTGCCTATGACTCAAACGCTTCTACATCTTGGGCTCCATTGGCGCAATGCATCATTTATGGGATTTCTTTTTCAGCAATTTTAACACTAGTACTAACTCCTTGTCTTTTAGTTCTACCAGATCATATTAAAGAAATTATTAGCAAGTATAGAAGACCATCCTTTGCATAAATGCTAAAAAAAATACTTGATACAATTTTTCTTAGAAAAAAAACTATTAATACTATTTTGGTAGGGATATTTTTAGTTGGTATCTTATCTTATACCAGTTTTCCAAGACATGAATGGCCTAACGTAGACCTGAAATCGGTATCAGTAATAATTTATTACGACGGAGCATCTTCAACAGATGTGGAAAGATTAATTACAACTCCAATTGAAAAAGAAATGATGACGATGAAAGATTCTAAAGAAGTTATTTCTATTACGAAAGATGGACTTGTATCATTTCTTGTTGCTTTTGAATTAAATACTGAAATTCCAAATATTGCAAAAGAAGTAAGAAATAAAATTCTAAATATCGAGGAGCTTCCTCAGGGTTATGATCTTCGAGAAGTAGTTGAACATAAATCATCAAACTATCAATTTGTACTAGTTGGTATTCATGGTGACATGGGCTATCGAGAATTAGTTAAAGTGGCTGAAAAATATGAAGATGAATTTGAAAAGTTATATGATGTTACAGATATTGAATACAAGGGAAAGAAAGAAGAGATAATAGACATAAATATCAATTCATCCGCCATGGAAAAGTACGGCCTAGGAATAAATGATGTACTCAATTCTTTTCGAAAATATAATAACCTTATCTCTGCAGGAAAAATTACAAATAATAATTCAGACTACTCTGTAAAAATCAAATCTTTATATAAATCAGCAACAGAGCTTAGGAGATTGCCTATAAAATCCTCAACAAATAAGACAATCAATTTAAGTGATATTGCAAACGTAAAACAAACATTTGATAAAAATAAAGACTACGTCAACATAAATGGTAACCCGGGTATTTTACTACAGATAAATAAAAAAGAAAATTCAAGCACAATTACGCTTTATGAGAGCATAAAGAAGAAACTTGCAGAGTTAGATGGAACTATTAGCCCTATTGCATCTGCTGTTCTGATAGCCGATGAGTCTAAGGACATCAACGATAGAATTTCAGCGTCTGAGAATACAGTAATAACTGCCGTTATCATTGTAATGACTATTATAGTAGCTATTCTTGGGTGGCGAGTAGGACTTCTCGTTGGTATTTCAATACCTACAACTTACTTACTATCAATAACAATACTTAATTTTATGGGCATGTCCTATAATTTAATGAGCATAATGGGCCTTGTATTATCTGTGGGTCTGCTTGTTGATGGTCCAATTGTAATTACGGAGTATGCAAGAAGAGAACAAGAAAAGGGAGTTAGAAGATCTGTTTCTTATCTTAATGCAGCACATGATATGTTTTATCCAATATTTGCGTCAACACTCACAACTGTTTTAGCGTTCTTGCCATTAGCATTTTGGCCAGATTTTTTTGGTGTGTGGATTCGAGTAATACCAAGAACTGTTCTAGTGGTTTTATTATGCTCTTTCTTTGTTACAATGATTATTATTCCTGTACTTGGGTCATCTTTTGGAATGAAGACTGCAGGAATGGCGACCAAAAAAGATCCTTACGATAGTTTGTTATATACATATTATGGTATGGTTGTTAACTACATAATTTTTAATCCTATAAAAGTTTCTCTTTTTGGTATTTTAATATTTTTAGCAATTGTATATGGGACAATAAAGTCAAATACTGAATATGTTTTTTTTGCTGAAGATAAAGCAAACAGTCTTGAAATCGAGATTTTGGCGAAAGGGAATTTATCACCAGCTGAGACTAAAGGTTTTTTAGAGGAAACAATTGATGTAATCGTCGGACATCCTCATATCAAAAATTTTTATGGAAATACAATCTACAGAGATAGGATATGGTTATTTGATAATAATCCGACTGACATGGTTGCGGATATTTGGGTAGATTTAATTGATTTCAAAGACAGACCAGATACTGATTTAGTTATTAAGGACCTTGAAGAAAGGTTGTCAGTAATACAAGGCTTAAATATTTCTGTTAGTGCAAATGATTATAGTGGATCGCAATGGGCTAAAGATCTTACTATTGAAGTACAGTCACCAGATTCTACAAAAATTCGACAATTTGCAGAAATTGTGCTTCAGAAATTAACGAAAGATGACTCTTATACTGACCAAAATATCAAAAATCCAATTACGGGTATTGAATGGATTTATAATATTGATTCAAATGAAACAAAAAAATATGACCTGTCAAAAAATACCATCGGAGACAGTATTAAAATTGCTACTTCAGGTCTAACAATAGGTAACATTATTCCAGACAATGCTGAGGAGAGAATACCAGTAAAAATTTATCTGCCCTCTGATGAAAAAACATTCTCCTCAATTGAGCGAACAAATATTTCCACATCTCAAGGACTGGTTCCTCTTTCTAATTTTGTAGATAAACAAAAAAGAGAAAAAATTTTTACAATTGGAAAACAACAAGGAATGAGAACCCTTGTAATTGACGCAAATATAAAGGAGGAATTAAACGCATCAGCCGTAAAACAGGATCTAGCAAATTGGGTAAATGAATTAAATTTGCCTTCAAATGTATTTATAAAGTTCGCGGGTGAAGCAGAGGACTCAGCTAGCTCAATGAGTTTTTTGATAATAGCATTTTTAGGTGCTTTGGTTGCTATTTTTATTGTATTGATCACTCTGTTTAATAGCTTTTATCATACCTTTATAATTTTGTTTTCTGTAATTCTGTCAATTGGAGGAATCTTACTCGGAACACTATTACTTGGATTAAAATTTAGTATTGTGTTTTCAGGACTTGGGATTGTCGCTTGCATGGGAATTGTAGTTAATAATAACATTATTTTAATTGATAGTTATCGTAAAGAACTTAGCAAGAATGATAATAATATCTATGATGCTATTTTAATTGCATGCAAAAACAGAATTCGGCCAATTTTTTTAACTACTATTACAACAATCACAGGATTGCTTCCATCCGCACTTCAAATAAGTTTAGATATTTTTGATAGAACAATTGCATATAAAAGTGAAGAAACATATTTCTTTGTTCTGCTTGCTTGGTCGCTTATATGGGGCATCGGTTTTGCATCATTTGCTACATTATTTGTTACTCCGGCCCTTCTTGCTTTGCCTAAAAGTCTAAGTAATATATTTTATAGTAAATCAAAAATTCTAAATGATAAGGTCTTAATAGATTGATAAAGTCTGTAGCTATTTACTGTGGTTCCTCAAATCACGTAAGTAACATTTATAAAAATGAAGCCGAGAAAGTTGGATCACTTTTAGCAAAACATAAAATTAAACTTATTTATGGCGGTGGAAATATGGGTTTGATGGGAATATTGGCTAACAGTGCACTTGATAACGGAGGAGATGTATATGGTGTAATTACGGAGCACTTAATTGATATAGAAAAGAAAAATAAAAGTCTCAATAATCTTAAAATAGTCAAAACAATGCATCAAAGAAAAATGGAAATGTTTAATCAAGCTGACTGTTTTATCATTTTTCCTGGAGGAATAGGAACTCTAGAAGAATTCTTTGAAGTTTACTCTTGGAAACAGCTTCGACTGCATAGAAAACCTATTTATATTTATAATCTAAATAATTTTTGGAATGAACTTCTTAGTCTTATAGATCGACTAATAGATGAGGATTTTGCTGGCGAAAATATGAAAGAAGCATATAAAGTAATCAACAATTATGATGATCTCACAAAACTATTAGAAAACAATGGGTAAAATTAAAGTAAAAACACCACTCGTCGAAATTGATGGTGATGAAATGACAAGAATTATATGGCAATTCATCAAGGATAAATTAATACTTCCCTACCTTGATGTAGAATTAGACTATTATGATCTAGGCGTAGAGAACAGGGATAAAACTAATGATAAAGTTACTGTAGACTCAGCTAATGCAATAAAAAAATATGGTGTAGGAGTTAAATGCGCAACTATCACACCAGATGAAGATAGGGTAAAGGAATTTAAGCTAAAAGAAATGTGGCGTTCCCCAAACGGAACAATAAGAAATATCCTTGGTGGTACAGTTTTTAGAGAGCCAATAGTTTGCGAAAATGTTCCAAGGCTTGTACCCGGTTGGACAGATCCAATTGTAGTAGGACGACACGCTTTTGGCGATCAATATAGAGCGACAGATTTTAAAGTTCCTGGTAAAGGAAAATTAAGTATTAAGTGGACGCCTGATGACCCCAACCAAGAACCGATTGAAAAAGAGGTTTATGAGTTTCAATCAAGTGGCGTTGCAATGGCAATGTACAATACCGATGAGTCCATACGTGATTTTGCCAGATCGTGTATGAATTACGCTCTTATGAGAGAGTGGCCAGTATATTTATCGACAAAAAACACTATCTTAAAAAAATATGATGGACGATTCAAAGATCTATTCCAAGAAATTTATGATAAAGAATTTGCTGATCAATTCAGATCTTTAGAACTTGATTATGAACATAGATTAATTGATGACATGGTCGCATCTGCATTAAAATGGAATGGAAAATTTGTTTGGGCATGTAAGAATTATGATGGAGATGTTCAATCAGATACTGTCGCTCAAGGTTTTGGCTCTCTTGGATTAATGACAAGCGTGTTGATGACACCTGATGGAAAAACAATTGAGGCTGAAGCTGCTCACGGAACTGTAACGAGGCACTATAGACTTCATCAAGAAGGAAAACAAACATCCACAAATCCAATAGCATCAATTTTTGCATGGTCAAGAGGTCTAAAGTATAGAGGAAAACTTGACGATAATGATGAACTAATTAAGTTTGCTGATACTCTTGAGAAAGTCTGTGTAAAAACAGTTGAACGCGGCTCAATGACAAAGGATTTAGCACTCCTTATGCCCCATGAGCAAGATTGGCACAGTACTGAAGATTTTCTTGAAATCATTGAACGAAATTTAGATAAAGCGCTTAATCCAACTTATCAGTAATAAATTTCAGTATTTTGTTTTTTTGGTCAGTTTCATCAATTAAATCGCCACCAGACTGAGCAAAATCTTTTCTGCCACCACCTCCTTTTCCGTTAGAAACTGAAGAAGCGTAAAAAGCAATATCATCTGCGCCAATGACCTTTGTGAGGTTGTCTGTTACACCAACTAGGTAGCTGATTTTATTGTCTTTTTTTGAACCTAAAACAATAATACCACCATTTTTGAATTTTCTTTTGGCATTATCAATTACAGGTCTTAACGCAGAGCTTTTGGAATTATCACAAAAGATAATGATGATGTTTTTATTATTTGAAATTTCATCATTAACTTCTTTGATTAAATTATTAACTACTTCTTTTGATTTTGATTTATCTTTTTCTAATATTAATTTTTTTTCTTCTATATTCTTATTTTCTGCAGCTTTATTCATTTGATAAACTTTCAGTTCTTCACCACGCAGAGCTTCTATCCTTCTAACTCCTGAAGCAACCGATGATTCATTAACTATTTTTAATTTCCCAATTTGACTTGTGTTCTCAACATGTGTACCGCCACATAATTCAATGCTGAAAGTTTTATTTCTCATCTTTCCTATTTTTAACACTCTTACCTCATCAGAATATTTCTCTCCAAATAGAGCAAGTGCTCCAGTATTTACTGCATCATCTGGTGTCATAATTTGAGTTTCAACATCTGATCCTTCCTCAATAACCGTATTCGCAATCTGTTCTATTTTAGATATCTCACTTTCTGAAAGTGATTTATGGTGACTAAAATCAAATCTTAATTTGTCAAACGAAACTAAAGAACCTTTCTGGGTCACATGATCTCCCAAAACTTCCCTTAATGCTTGATGTAAAATATGTGTCGCAGAATGATAAGTCTTACATGAGCTTCTTCTAGCAGAATTAATTGACAAATGTGCGCCTGTACCTTTATTAATATCTCCTTTAATTACTTTACCGTGATGCACAAATAGGTTTCCTTTTTTTTGTGTGTCTGAAACTTCAAATTCGAAATTATCAGCTTGTATTGTACCTGTATCACCAATTTGTCCACCAGACTCAGCATAAAATACCGTTTGATTTAGTATTAGCGATCCGTTGTCACCGCTATGTAAACTATCAACTAATACACCTTCTTTTAATATAGAAATAATACTTCCTTCTGTTTTTTCAGATGTGTAGCCTAAAAACTCTGTAGGGGATAAACTTTTATTTAACTCAAACCAAATTCTATCTGTAGCTGTGCCACCAGATCCAGTCCAATTGCTTCTTGCTTTTTCTTTTTGATCCTCCAAACATTTCCTAAAATCATTAATATCGACTTCAATTTTCTTATTTCTCAAAATATCTTGAGTTAAATCAATTGGGAAGCCATATGTATCATACAGCTTAAAAGCTGACTGCCCATTTAGAATAGTTTTTCCATTCAAATTATCGATCATTGTATCAAGTTGCTTAATTCCTCTGGATAATAAATCTCTGAACCTTTGCTCTTCATATTTCAATGTTTCATTTATTAGAGACTCTGCTCTTTCAAGTTCAGGATAGGACATTTTCATATTTGAAATTAGTGTTGGTGCAAGTTTGTGCATCAGTAAATCATTGTAATTTAGAATGTGCACATGTCTCATTGCCCTTCTCATAATTCTCCTTAAGACATAACCTCTGCCTTCATTCGATGGAAGGACGCCGTCAGCAATTAAAAAGCATGAAGATCTGAGATGATCAGCTATTACTCTATGGCTTGATATTAAATTTTCATTATCATTTTTTGTTAATTCTTTAGAATGATTAATAATTTCTAATATACTATCAACTTGATAATTATCATTTGTGCCCTGCATAACCGCAGCTATTCTCTCAATACCCATACCTGTGTCTATTGAAGGACTTGGCAAATCAATACGATGTACTGAGTCAACTTGTTCATACTGCATAAAAACAAGATTCCATATTTCTACAAATCGATCGCCCGTTTCATCAGCTTCACTAGGTGGTTTGCCAATATAATTTTCACCATGATCATAAAATATTTCAGAGCAAGGTCCGCATGGCCCTGTTTCTCCCATTGACCAGAAATTATCTTTTGTAGAAATTCTTATTATTTTATCATCACTGAAACTGGTAATCTTCTTCCAAGCGTTGTAAGCCTGCTCATCATCATGATAAATAGTTACGCAAAGCTTATCTTTATTTATTCCTAGTTCAGAAGTGATAAATCTCCATGCGTAATCTATCGCTTCATCTTTAAAATAATCTCCAAATGAAAAATTACCCAACATTTCAAAAAAAGTGTGATGCCTTAATGTATAGCCTACATTTTCTAAATCATTGTGTTTTCCCCCTGCCCTAATGCATTTCTGGGCTGTTACGGCACGGTTGAAATCTGTTTTCTCTAATCCAGTGAATACATTTTTAAATTGAACCATTCCTGAATTAGCGAACATCAGAGTAGGATCATTTTGAGGCACAAGGGGACTTGAATGAACATGTTTATGTCCATTTTTAACAAAGTAAGAAATGAATGAGTCCCTTAAACTATTTATCTTCATAGTTAAGGTATAACACCGAGATGACTAAAACGCAAAAAGACGCTTAAAGCGCCTTTTTGCTATGATCAATTTATATGAATTTCTTATTCTTCTGGAGTATCTTCTACTTCTTCGTTTTCTCCAATTTGCTCAGGTATTTCCTCAGATTGTCCTCTAATGATTGATTCAATTTCATTAGCTACTGCAGGATTATCCTTTAAAAAGATCTTGGAGTTTTCACGTCCTTGGCCAATCTTATTTCCTTTATAGGAAAACCATGCCCCAGACTTTTCAATGGTGCCGACTTTTACACCCAGATCAATGAGCTCACCTAATTTTGAGATTCCTTCACCGTACATAATGTCAAATTCCACTACGCGGAACGGTGGGGCAACTTTATTTTTTACAACCTTTACTCTTGTTTGGTTTCCAATAATTTCGTCTTTATCTTTTATTGCTCCTATCCTTCTGATATCTAATCTGCACGATGAGTAAAACTTTAAAGCATTACCACCAGCTGTTGTTTCAGGGCTACCAAACATCACACCAATCTTCATTCGAATTTGATTGATGAATATTACCATACAATTAGATTTTGAAACGGAGCCTGTAAGTTTTCTTAATGCTTGACTCATTAATCTTGCTTGAAGACCCATGTGCGCATCTCCCATTTCACCCTCGATTTCTGCTTTAGGAGTTAATGCTGCAACTGAGTCGACAACTAAAACTGATATTGCTTTCGATCTAACAAGTGAATCGGTTATTTCAAGAGCTTGCTCACCTGTATCTGGCTGCGAAATGATAAGTTCATCAATGTTTACGCCGAGTTTTTTTGCGTAAGCAGGATCCAATGCGTGCTCAGCATCAATAAACGCACAATTCTCACCTTTTTTCTGCGCTTCGGCAATTACATGTAATGCAAGAGTTGTTTTACCAGATGACTCTGGTCCATAAATTTCTACTATTCTACCTTTTGGCAGTCCACCTATTCCTAAAGCTACATCTAATGATAGCGACCCAGTTGAAATGGCCTCAACATCCATAACGGTCCTTTGGCCAAGTTTCATAATTGAGCCTTTTCCGTAAGTTTGCTCAATTTGTGACATTGCTACGTCTAAAGCTTTTGCTTTTTCTGAGTTGTCCATCTTTTTATCGTCTACCACTTTTAAATTTGCTTTTGTCATGTGCTTTCTCCAAACTTAGTTTTAATATATATTCCATTTGTACACATTTTGTTCTCATTTTACAATACCCTATAAACTATTGTTAAATAACGATAAAATATAATTTGTTCAATTAATGTTCTTAAATTTTATAGTTTTTATCAACAGGTGATTCTATATCTAATGATATAACTCAATTAAATTAACTTAAATATATATCTAAAATTGGCTGATTTTCGCTGTTAATAACTATCTAGTCGTCAGAGTGAAGCTTTTCGTCTCTCTCGTGCATTTCTTGAGCTTCAATACTGAGAGTAGTTACTGGCCTAGCGTCCAATCTTTCGATATTAATAGGTTCTCCAGTAACTTCACAATAGCCATAGCTTCCATTTTCTATCCTAGCAAGCGCAGCGTCTATCTTGGCGATTAATTTACGTTGCCTATCTCGAGACTTTAACTCAAGTGATTTCTCTGATTCTTGGGTAGCTCTATCAGACATGTCGGCTGGAGCAATTGAATCTTGTAGATTCTCGACTGTTTCTCTACTTTCTCTGTAAATCTCATCCTTCCAATTTTTAAGCTTCGTTCTAAAATATTCTTTTTGCTTTGCATTCATGAATTTTTCAGATTTTGTTGGCTTGTAGGTTTTTGGAAGTTTGACCATATTTACTCCTTGAGAATTTAGATTAAAAACAGTTGGGTGCTTTTAGTGGTTTTTATTATTTAAGTCAACGGATCATTACAATTTTTATGATTGATAAATCACTGAAATATAATATGTTTCTCTGAAATTAATCTTAATTATATGAAGTTTGAAGGAACCAGCTCCTATATTGCAACAGAGGATCTTAAAGTGGCAGTAAATGCCGCTATTACTCTTGAAAGACCAATAATAGTTAAAGGTGAGCCAGGCACTGGTAAAACAATGCTAGCTCATGAGGTAGCAAAATCTCTGAATGCTGAAATAATCACTTGGCATATTAAGTCCACAACTAAAGCTCAACAGGGTCTCTACGAATATGATGCTGTTACAAGATTGCGTGATTCGCAGCTTGGAGATGAAAAAGTTAAGGATATCAAAAATTATATTAGCAAAGGTAAGTTATGGAATGCTTTTGAGAGCGATAAAAGGCCAGTCCTACTAATAGATGAAATTGACAAGGCTGATATCGAATTTCCAAACGATCTGCTACTAGAACTAGATAAAATGGAATTTTTTGTTTACGAAACTGGTGAGACAATTAAGGCGCAAAATAGGCCAATAGTAATTATAACATCAAACAATGAAAAGGAATTGCCAGACGCATTTCTTAGAAGGTGCTTTTTTCATTATATTAAGTTTCCTGATCCAAATACGATGGAAGAGATCGTTGAAGTACATTATCCAGATATAAAAAAAGATCTAATTCAAGAAGCATTTAAAATATTTTACGATATTAGAGAAGTTCCAGGAATTAAAAAGAAGCCATCTACCTCTGAACTAATTGATTGGCTAAAGTTGCTCATGACAGATGATGTAGATGCTAAAATCCTAAGAGAAAAGGATCCAAAAAAGCTAATACCACCTCTACATGGAGCTTTGCTAAAGAATGAACAAGATGTTCATTTATTTGAGCGTTTAGCTTTCATATCTCGAAGAGAAAATGAGAATGTTGAGTAGAGCAAGAATCTCTATAAAATAATATTATATGTTTATTAATTTCTTTTTTGACCTCAAACAAGCGAGCTTACCCGTATCATTAAAAGAATACTTGATGTTGATGGAAGCGATGAATAAGCGTGTTGTTGACTCATTCAATGTTAACGACTTTTATTATCTAAGCCGCTCAGCATTAGTCAAAGATGAGAGGTATTTAGATAAATTTGATCGAGTTTTTGGGCATTCATTTAAGGGGTTAGAGAACCCTGAAGGTGAAACAACAAAAGAAATACCGGAAGAATGGTTAAAACTGATGGGGCAAAAGTATTTAACTGATGAAGAAAAAAAGATGATTGAGTCTTTGGGTGGCTGGGACAAGTTAATGGAAACACTCAAACAGAGGTTGGAAGAGCAAAAAAAGAGGCACCAAGGTGGAAGCAAATGGATTGGAACAGGTGGAACATCTCCATTTGGAGCATACGGCTATAACCCTGAAGGAATAAGAATTGGTCAGAAAGAAGGAAAAAATAAAAAGGCAGTAAAAGTTTGGGATAAAAGAGAATTTAGCAACTTAGATGGCGATGTAGAACTTGGTACTCGAAATATAAAGATTGCTCTAAGAAGATTGAGAAAGTTTGCGCGCGAAGGAGCTGAAACTGAGTTAGATTTAGATAATACAATTAAGTCTACTGCTCATAAAGGTTACATCGATGTTAAAATGATGCCTGAACGAAGAAATAAAATCAAAGTATTGCTTTTTTTTGATGTTGGTGGATCAATGGATGCACATGTTAAAATCTGTGAGGAGCTATTTTCTGCAGCAAGAACAGAATTTAAGCACATGGAATATTTCTACTACCACAATTGCTTGTATGATGCGGTTTGGAAAGATAATAATCGCAGATACAATGACAATATCAAAACATGGGACGTTCTGCATACATACCCATCTGATTATAAAGTAATATTTGTTGGAGACGCTGAAATGAGCCCGTATGAAATAACCTACCCTGGCGGAAGCGTAGAGTTCTGGAACGAAGAGTCTGGTGAGACTTGGCTAACTAGAATGTTAAACGTATACGAAAATGCGATTTGGCTTAATCCAATACCTGAGCGATATTGGGATAGAATTGCATCAACTTCCATTATAAAGCAGATCTTTTCTGATCGAATGTTTCCTCTCACAATTGAGGGAATTGATCAGGCAATGCGTGAACTAAATAAATAAACCATGCTTAAAGAGCAGAACGTTATTTTAGGCATATCTTTGTTATGCCTTGGATTATTAATAGCTCCTTTATACGATGCACTTGCTAAGTACTTAAGCGAGGACATTGGTATACTTGAAATAATTTGGGGACGTTTTTTCAGCCATTTTATTTTCTTAGTGCCACTTGTTTATTTTTTAAAAGGAAAAAAGGAATTCGTTAATCAATCAACAAAGCATCAATTAATCAGAGGTACTTTTATATTTCTTGCGACGGCATTCTTTTATGCATCAATCTCACAAATCCCTCTTGCAAATGCATTAAGTATAATGCTCATTGCTCCCATTGTAGTTGTATTCATGTCTTCATTTATTTTAGGAGAAAAATTAAATTCACTAAAGATCTTTTGCACATTTTTTGGTTTTTTTGGAACTCTTTTAGTAATACAGCCAGGGTTTAGTGAGTTTAATTATTTTTCTTTATTTGCCTTATTTTCAGGATTCTTCTATGCAATGTATCTTGTTTACACGCGCCGCGTAAACTTTACTTCTGATCCATGGGTAACCCTATGTTATACCGCTATTCCTGGGGCACTAATAATGACTATATTTCTTCCTTTTTATTGGAACAGTGATCCTAATTTTAGTCAGATTATTTTGATGGGCTCAATTGGTTTAGTTGTGATTCTGGTGCATTTTATATTTATAAAAGCTTATCAAAATACTGAAGCAAGCATTTTGGCTCCATTTCACTATTTTGAAATCGTCAGTAATATGCTAATAAGCGTCTTATTTTTTAGAGATATTCCAAACATAATAGTGTGCTTTGGAATTCTTTGTATTGTGAGTAGCGGAGTGCTTATAACTGTTAGGCAAAAACTAAATTATGAATAATTTGAAGGTTGACTATCGCTTTTCTGTAGCACCAATGATGGGAGTGACAACCCCAAGCGCAAGGTACATGTACCGTCTTATTTCAAAAGAAGCTGTTTTATTTACTGAAATGATAGCCAGTCAAGCTTTACACAGAGGCGATTACAAAAAACTTCTTAGAAAAGAAAATATCGAAAAACCTGTCATCCTGCAAGTTGGCGGATCTGATGTAAGCTTATTAAAATATTCAACAAGTTTAGCAAATAAGTTTGATTATCAGGGTATCAATTTAAATGTTGGCTGCCCCTCTAAAAAAGTCTCTCAAGGGAAAATGGGGGCGTGTTTAATGAAAGAAGCAGAACTGGTTAGAGATTGCTTAAGTGGTATGAGAGAAGAAACTTCAATGGACGTTTCATTAAAATGTAGAATTGGTATTGATGAATTTGACTCTTATGATTTTTTTAGAAATTTCATCTCTACAGTTCTTGAGAGTGAGGTAAAAATTATTTTTATTCATGCCCGAAAAGCTTTTCTAAAAGGTCTTGATCCTAAAAAAAATCGCACGTTGCCCGAACTTAAATATGAATTTGTTTACAATATCAAAAAGGAGTTTCCTGACATTAAATTTATAATGAATGGAGGTTTGACAAATATTGATGACTGTATTGAACAATTAAAATATTTAGATGGAGTGATGGTAGGTCGAGCAGTACAGGCAAACCCTTTCTTTATAAAAGATGTGGATCATATTTTTTATGGTCAAAGTAATATTCAAGTTAACAAGTCCGATGTCGTGAAAAAGTATTTTGATTATATTAAAATGAATATTGAAACTGTATCTACCTATGAATTGCTCAGTCCATTACTTTCACTTTGTTTTGGAGTTCCAGGATCTAAAAAATTTAAACAAGAAGTGAATGAACTAATAAGAGCAAGAGATATCAATAAGTTAGAAGATACTTATCTAAATTTGATTGCCGCTTAAATTATTTCAGCAATATCAGAAAAGTCATACCTCGGGGCTCTCTCATAAAAACCACCTTCAGCAGCGTATCCCAAATTACATAGAAAATTGCTTTTAATTGTTGTGCCATTAAAAAATTCTTTATCAACCAGATCATTTGAGAAGCCTGACATTGGTCCAACTGATAAACCAAGAGAATTTGCTGCTTTTATAAAGTAACCTCCTTGAATTGATGAGTTTCTAAAGGCTGTAACTTCAGACTTGGTTGTATCATTTTCAAAATATTGCTTAGCATCCTCACGTAAATAGTTCTTGGGAAGATCACGCCAAAATTCTATGTCCATCCCAATGATTGTACATACAGGTGCGTTGATAACTTTGCGAATATTATCATCACTCACTAAATTTGATAGCTTTTCCTTTGAGGTACTGCTTTTAAGAAACTTTAATCTCATTGGACTAGAGTTAAACGAAGTGGGCCCCCACTTAACAAGATTATAAAGTTCATTCAGTGTATCATTTGAAACTTCCTTTTCAGTAAATTTATAGCAAGTCTGTGGTTCAACAAATATTTCTTTAATTCTGTCAGACATCTTAAATAATAGCTTTTATATGCTCTTCAATCTCTTCAGGTTTTTTTTGTGTACCAAAACCTCTAACAAATTCACCATCTTTATTGATTAAAAACTTTGTAAAATTCCACTGTATCTCTCTGCCTGCTTTTTCAGTAAGCTTAACAAAAAGAGGTGATGCATTTTCTCCATTAACATCAATCTTATCAAACAGGCGAAAGGATACATTATACTTTGCGCCACAAAAATCTTTTATTTCTTCATTCGTCCCTTTTTCTTGGGCGCCAAATTGATTACAGGGAAATGCTAAAATTTCTAACCCTTTGTCTTTATATTTATCATATAGATTTTGTAAGCCAGTATATTGCGGTGTAAAACCACAAGCACTTGCTACGTTTACAATTAATAAAGTTTTTCCCTTGAATTCTTCCATTTTGATAGAGTTCATATCAATGTCTTTTACTTCAATGTCATAAATACTCATATTTTTCCTTATCTAACAAATGTTCCATTCTTATAATCATTAATCGCTTGAATGATCTCACTTTTATTATTCATTACAAATGGTCCGCCACGAGCAATGCTTTCACCAATTGGCTCACCCGCGATTAATAAAAACTTAGCATTGGTTTCAGCGGATATTTTCAAATTATTACCATTCGTCAACAATACTAGTTTAGATCCCTCAATATTATCATGAGATAGATTACCGATTTTTATTCTGCCATCAATCAAGTATACAAAACTGTTATGCGATTTAGGTATTGAAAAACTAAACTGTTTATTTTGTTTAAGTTCAACATCAAAGAATATTGGCTCAACATTATGCTTTTTGATCGGCCCTTCAGCGTTCTCAAATTTACCAGCAATTACTTTAATTTTTTTATCTTCATCATGATGCACACTCATCTCATCGGCATCAATATAATGATATTCAGGCTTACTCATTTTTAAGCTAGCAGGCATATTAATCCATAACTGAAAACCATGAAGCTTGCCCTCCTTCATAGCAGGCATTTCGGAGTGAATAATTCCACTGCCAGTTTTCATCCACTGTACATCGCCTGCTGTCATTCTTCCTTCTCCACCAGTACTATCTTTATGCTCAAATTCTCCAGCCAGCATATATGTCACCGTCTCTATTCCTCTATGAGGATGTGATGGAAAACCAGCTATATAGTCCTTACTGTCTTCAGAACCAAATTCATCCAACATTAAAAAAGGATCAAAATAGTTTGGCTCCACACCTATACTTCTTTTTAATTTTACTCCAGCACCGTCTGTTGCGGGAATAGGATTAATGATATTTTTTACCTCAATGTCAGACATATTTTAATTAAAGGTTAAAAGTATTTTGCCTTTTGCGCGACCACTTTTGAGATGATTGTAAGCATCAAGGTATTGATCAAAAGAAAATATTTTTTCGATAATGGGCTTAATCTTTCCGTCTTCAATCCACATTCTAAATAAATCTAAATTTGCAGTTGATGTTCTACCAGATAATACGACTCTTGATTTTTTTCTTTGAAATAACTGTTTTGCTACATCTATATTATTGTAGATATTATTTTTTGTAGTCACATATATTCCGTTAGCCGATAAGATTTTTGATGCCTTAGGAAAAGATAGATTTCCATTTGCATCAAAAACGATATCATATTTTTTTGATGAAGATAAAATATCTTCTTTTGTATAATCAACAACGTCATCTATATTAAAATCATTTTTGATCCATTCGTAATTTCTATCACTTGTTACCGCAGTTATTTCTGTTTCATATATTTTAGCCATTTGAATTGCAAAAGAACCCACTCCTCCGGATGCGCCATTAATTAAGATCTTGTGTCCCTTTCGAATTGAAGCAATATTTCTCAATGCTAGCAACGATGTATTTGCTACTTGAGGAATAGCGGCCGCTTCGTGTAACTTGATATTTTTTGGTACGAGTGAAATTAACTTTTGAGAAATTTTAATTTTTTCTGCGGCACTTCCATTAAATAATATATCTGTCATGCCAAATACTTTATCACCAACTTTAAAAGCTCCTACATCTCTTCCAATTTCAGTAATTTCACCACTGAAATCACATGCAGTGAATATAGGAAATTTATTCAGATTGGTTATGGGCTTAAACCCACCTTGCATTTTTTTGATATCAACTGGATTAAGCGATACGGCCTCGATCTTTACAATTACTTCTGATCTTTTAGGTCTTGGCTCAGCAACCTCTAAAATTTCAAGATTATCAATATCTCCGTATGAGTTGTATCCTATTGCTTTCATTTAAATATCTAATTAATGATTTTTTGATATATAATTAATAAAACCACAAATACAACAGATATTCATGATTTATAGTTTACTTAATGACATTAGTTGGGTAGTCAATATTCGAACACCCTATTTAACTCCTATATTTGAATTTTTTACATGGTTGGGATATCGAGATTTTTTATTCATGTTTATCCCATTTATTTATTGGTGTTATGACCGAAAAGTTTTTGGCAAACTTCTTGTAATAGTTTTCTTTTCCGCAATTATAAATTCATTTCTGAAAGATATTTTTCAAGATCCTAGGCCGGATTTTGCTCTTAATATTGATCCATGGCTTCAAACTGAAACTTCATTCGGGTTTCCAAGTGGTCACACTCAAATTGCGGTCGTGATTTGGATTTATATAGCCTTAAATGTAAAGAATTTATTTGTGAAGTCACTCTCAATAATTTTTCTCTTTGGAGTACCTCTAAGCCGAGTTTACTTGGGAGTTCATGACATTGGAGATATTTTAGGAGGCTTGGTTGTTGGATTAGTTACTCTTTACATTGCAGACCTCATCTACAAAAACATTGAAAGAGGAAATATTAAATTTAATAACTTTACAAAATATTTATCATTAGTTGTAATCTTTCTTTTATTTTATCTTACTTGGCCGACTGCACATGGAAATGAAGCAGCAATAGCAATAGGAGGTCTAATAATTGGTTTCTTTATCGGCAAAGATATTGACTACAAGCAATTTAATTTTGTTCGTACTTCAAATGTATTTGCTCACTACACATCATGCTTTTTGGCATTAGTTTTATTTCTTTTGTTTAATGAATTTCTAAATTTAGCTTTTGAAAAAGTGAACTTACCTATAGATCTTGAAACGGCTTTAAGTTCATTAATATTAGGCTTTGTTATTTCTTTTTTGTCTCTTTACTTACTTTCAAAAATTAAACTTCAATTATCTAAGTAGGTTTCTCCATGCTTTAATGTGAAAAATCTATCTTGAGAAATATTATATTTTGAGACGACTTCAATTAACTTTTGAGGCGGCTCTCTTACAGGCTCATCGGTCAAAATAAATGTTCCCCAAGACATGCCAATGGCTTTAGAAGCTTCTAAATCCAAGAAAGACATAACTGCCTCGTCAGGATTCATGTGTGAAACTTCCATGATCCATCTTGGCTCGTAAGCACCGATTGGAATAGCAGCTAAATCAACTGACCCTAATCTTTTTCTGATTTCTTTAAAATCATCAGAATAGCCTGTATCACCTAAATGAATAAAGCTATGATAATAGTTTTTAAAATGCCAAGCTCCCCATAAGGTTTCATTTCTATCAAATAAGCCCCTTGCCGACCAATGCTGTACAGGAGCAAAAGTAATTTCTGTATCACTTACTTTAATTGAGTCCCACCAATCAAGTTCTCTCACATTTTTTATACCTTTATTTATGAACCATTCTTCGAGACCCAAAGGGACTAAAAAAAGTACATCTTCGTATTTTTCCGCGATTAATTTCACGCTTCTATAATCAAGGTGGTCATAATGACTATGAGAAATTGTTACGACATCAATGATTGGTAAATCTTCAATTTCCATACCGGGTGGCATATATCTCTTTGGTCCGGCAAAACTTAATGGTGAGGCTCGATCAGTAAAATGTGGATCTGTAAGCACATTTATATCCTTGTTTTGATATAAAAAAGTTTCATGCCCAATCCATGTAGTAACAATGTTATCATTGTTATATATTTCTTTGTAATTTGGTTTCTCCATTTCAAATTTAAATGTCGATAAATCTTTACTTCTTCTCTCCCAACTCCATTGCATTAATTTTTTAAAACTACTTTCATATGGTACTCCATTCGTGTTTGCATAAGTTCCATCCGATAAATGATGTGCAGGGGTTTGTGGCAGGTCTTCTGTACTTGCTGACGCAGCATAAAATAAAAATAAGAACAATAAAACCAATCTCATAATTATTTATCCCTTAAGCTCCACAATATGGCCAGGCATATACTTTTTGATATCGGAAGCATATAAAGTACTGTCAGTATTGTAATTGGTATCCATGTAATTGCTTGCAACCATAACTGAGGTGAATAGTTTTGTTCTATATATAAAACTAACGGAACAATGATGTGTCCAACAATAATAATTGTAAGCCAGGGACCAAAATCATCCGTTCTATAAATTGAGAGCTTTTCATTACAATTATTGCAATAAGGCTTCAGTTTCAAATATTGCTTATAAATTTTTTCTTCTCCACATTGTGGGCATTTTTTAAAAACTGATCGAGATAAGGCAAGTAATAATGATACTTTCACAATAATTACTTTTCGCTTAATATAAATTCATTGCTTGAATCCGCTAACCAATCCCATAAATAATCAGCGAAACTCCATCTAACTGATATATCAAAAACTAGGTCATCTGATAATCTGTCAATGAGGACTGTTGCCTTACTTATATATGATTGAGCGCAAGAATTCCCTTTTGTGAGATATTGATCAAAATTAAGAGGGCAAGCCTTTGTTAAGACTTCAATACTTTTTGGGCCACTAAGCCTCATCGTCAAATAATAATCAGATACATCGGTAATTGCGCAAAATAAATCTGAAAGTATTTCTCTTAATCCATTGATAACATTGTCTTTTTTTTCATCTTCACTTAATAACAAATATTCATTTGGTCCTAACCACAAAACTCTAGTCTCATTATTTCCAGTGACTTCACCAGCACTTTTTGGAAGGCTATATGTAAGGTATTTTTCTACTGCATCTCTTGCTTGAGAATCATTTTCCTTTAATCTCAAATTAATTTTTCCTAAAAACTCAATTAGCTCCAATGAAATATTATACGAAGCGATTTTTTCTTTTTGTGTAAGAGGGGAAAAAATTTGCGGTTGATTACTCATTATTTCTCTTACCTTCTTTGTCGTAGAATATTGTATCTGTCACAGTAGCTTCAATAATCTTGCCATTCATAAGTGGTACTACTACTTGTTCACCCATTTTATTAAAGCCATCTTTTAACATCGCTAGAGCGATTGGATAACCTAAAGTAGGGCTGTAATAACTAGATGTAACATGTCCTAACATTTTCATCGGTGGTTGTTTTAATGCCTTTTCAACGATATGTGATCCTTCTGGAAGAATTGTTTTTTTGTCATTAACTAAGAGTCCAACAAATTTTTTTCTATCATGTCTAGCGGTATCAGGTCTCGTAAAGGATCTCTTTCCAAGAAAATCTTCTTTCTTCTTTGAAACGATCCAATCCATATTCATATCACTTGGCGTGACACTTCCATCTGTATCTTGTCCAACGATTATAAATCCTTTCTCAGCTCGCAATACATGCATTGTCTCTGTACCATATGGAGTGATATTGTATTTTTTCCCATGTTCCATAAATTTTTCCCAAACATAACGTCCATAACGCGCAGTAACATTAACCTCATAGCTTAACTCTCCAGTAAAGCTAATTCTGAATACTCTTGCTTTAACTCCGCAAACTTCCCCTTCTCTAAATTTCATGAATGGAAAATTTTCTTTTGATAAATCAATATTTGTTAAATCTTTTAAAAATTCTCTTGAATTTGGTCCCGATATAGACAGCACAGCCCACTGTTCAGTAACTGAGGTGCAAAACACTTTCATATCAAGCCATTCTGTTTGTAGAAATTCTTCTAACCAGGACATTACTCTCGCAGCGCCACCAGTTGTCGTTGTCATGTGATAATGATTTTCTCCCAACCTACTTGTCACTCCATCATCAAATATCATGCCATGCTCATTGCACATTAATCCGTATCTGCATGAGCCAATTTCAAGTTTTGACCAAGCGTTTGTATAAATCATGTTTAGGAATTTAGCGGCATCAGGCCCTTGTAGATCAATCTTTCCAAGGGTTGATGCATCTAATATGCCCAAGCTATTTCTTACTGCTAAACATTCTCTTTTAACTGCTTGGTGAATATCCTCTTTTTTTTGAGGAAAATAATATGGTCTTTTCCATTGCCCAACATCCTCAAATACAGCTTTATTTTCAACATGCCATTCATGCATTGATGTTTTTCGTTCAGGGTCAAAAAGCTTGTCAACGCTTCTTCCGGCTATAGCTCCAATCGTCTGAGGAGCATAAGGCGGTCTAAAAGTTGTGTGACCTATTTCGTCTACAGGTTTATTATGAATATGAGACATCAAAGCCAATGCATTAACATTGGATGTTTTTCCTTGGTCAGTGCCCATCCCTGTTGTTGTGTACCTTTTTGTATGTTCTACACTGATGTAGCCTTCTCGTTGCGCTAAAAAAATATCTGCAGCAGTTACATCGTTTTGAAAATCAATGAAATGTTTAGATCCTTTTGTAACTTTTTTCTTACCTAACATATATGGCTCAACATCAGAATGTGTGAACTCTATCTCTTCTTTTCCAGTCCAATTAACTTTTTCAACGCTATTGAAATTAAGTTCATTAGCTGCTGCTATTCCTGCTTCAAATGATTCATTAAGATTTTCTTGCAGATTAAACTGACCATTATTCGAACCAATTATTTTTTGGTTTTCGATGATTTTATCAGGAACAAAAGTATTTATTTTTAGATCATATTTTAGTTTACCTCTTGATTGGCTGAACAGTTGGACTGCTGGATTCCATCCACCAGACATCAATACACAATCAGTATGAATATTTTCAACTTCTCCTGTTAGTTGATTTTGATTTTTATCAACTTGCTGTATTTCTATTCTATTTACTTTCTTATCACCATAGGTCTTAATAACTGAATATGACTTAAAAACTGTTATATTTAATGATTTACATTTTTCACTAATTCTTGCATTTAAAAGATCTCTTGTATCTACGACTGTTACTTTAGCCCCCTTTTCAACAAACTCAAAAGCGGTTAAATAAGCATGGTCATTGTTTGTAAAAAGTACAACTGACTTACCTGGTAATACTCCGTACCTAGAGAGATACTTTTGACCTGCAGATGCCATCATGATACCAGGTCTATCATTGTCGGCAAAAACAAGTGGTCTTTCAAAAGCTCCTTGTGCCAAAATAACTTTTTTTGAACGTATGCGCCAATATCTCTCTCTTGGTAAAGTGCTTGAAAATTCTACATGGTGATTAGTAACTTTTTCTAAAGCCGTTAAATAGTTGTAATCATAATACCCCATTGCGGTGGTTCTTTTGAGAATTACAACATTAGCTAAGCCGTTTAATTCATCTATGATTTTTTTCAGCCATTTTTTTCCGTCTTTTTCATTGATACTAAAATTATAATCGAGGAGATATCCTCCTAATTCGGGATTTTCATCTATAAGCAAAACTTTACACCCCGATCGACCTGCGCCCAAAGCTGCGAGTAAACCTGAGATGCCACCACCTACAATAGTGATATCAGTGTAATAAAATTTCTGTTCATATCTATCTGGGTTTTTTGCTGTAGGTGACTGACCTAACCCAGCAGCTTTTCTTATGAAATGCTCATAAAATAACCACATGCTTGGAGGCCATTTAAATGTTTTGTAATAAAAACCTGCAGGGAATATTCTTGATAGAAAGTTGTTCATTGCTCCAATGTCAAAATTAACTGATGGCCAACAATTTTGACTAGAAGCTTCTAGACCTTCATAAAGCTCTACTTCTGTTGCACGAATATTTGGCTCTGTTCGTGCTCCAAGTCCTAATTGAACAATTGCATTTGGCTCCTCTGAACCTGCAGTTAAAATTCCTCTTGCGCGATGATACTTAAAACTTCTACCTATTAAATGAACATCGTTAGCTAATAACGCAGAAGCTAACGTATCGCCCTGATACCCAATATAAGACTTTCCGTTAAAAACAAAGTTAATTGGCTTTTCCCTGTTTACTTTACCACCGTAAATTGTCCTATTTTGATTACTCATTTGATATCACCGGCTTCGCTTCACCCATTTTATATGTTTTTATTATTTGATCTGTGACAGTGTCTCTCATTACATTAAACCATCGTCTGCATCCATGATCGTGAGTCCATCTTTCAAAATGGGTTCCTTTTGGATTTTCTCTAAAAAAAAGATATTTGCCCCATTCTTCATCACTTATTTCAGATGGTTTATCTGGCCTTGCAATGTGAGCTTCGCCATGACATGTGAATTCTGTCTGATCTCTTTCCCCACAATATGGACAATTAATTATAAACATAAAAAAAATTATTAATGAGCAACTGCTGCCGCTGCAGCTTCATCAACTAAGGCTCCTGAGAAATGTCTTTCTAATGAAAAAGGAGCTGCAATATCATTTGGCTCTCCTCTAAAAACTGTCTCAGCAAATACATGAGCTGACCCTGGAGTTGCTTTGAATCCACCAGTTCCCCAACCGCAGTTAATAAATAAGTCTTTTACAGGGGTCTTGCCTATTATTGGGCTTCTATCTGGGGTTACATCTACAATGCCTCCCCAGCTGCGAAGCATTTTAAGTCTTGAGAATATTGGAAATAATTCAACTAAGGGAGCCATCATATGTTCAATCATATCAAAGGATCCTCGCTGAGAATATGAGTTATAGGCATCAGAACCAGCTCCAACAACTAGTTCACCTTTATCTGATTGACTTACATAAACATGAACGGAGTTTGACATGATGACACAATCCAGAATTGGTTTAACAGGCTCGCTTACTAAAGCCTGTAAGGGTACAGAGTTTATTGGGAGAGAAAAACCTGCCATATTAGCTAATACTGAGGAGTGTCCAGCAGGTACGAGACCAACTTTATCAACTTTAACAGAACCTTTTGTTGTTTGTAATCCAACAACCTTGCCATTTGATATATCTATTCCTTTAACCTCACAGTTTTGAATTATATCGACACCAAGATTTTCTGCCGCTCGTGCATACCCCCATGCTACAGCATCATGACGCGCTGTTCCTGCTCGCCTCTGAAGTAAGGCCCCTAAAACAGGATACCTGCCATTAACATTAATATGAGGTATTTTTTTTGCAACTTGATCCTGATTTAGAATTTCAGCGTCAATACCATTTAAATAATTAGAATAACCTCTCCTTGTGATTTCTTGCATGTCATGAACCGAGTGCGCTAAGTGAAATAAACCTCTTTGTGAAAACATTACATTAAAATTAAGCTCACTAGAAAGGCCTTCCCATAAATTAACAGCATGATTATAAAGAGCTGCACTTTCATCCCATAAGTAATTTGATCTTATTATGGTTGTGTTACGTCCAGTATTACCCCCACCAATCCATCCCTTCTCAAGAACAGCAATATTTTTAACACCAAATTCTTTTGCTAGGTAATAGGCAGTTCCTAATCCATGACCGCCACCTCCAACTATTACTACATCATATTCAGGTTTAAGATCAGGACTGCTCCATGCTTTTTCCCAATTCTCATGATAAGAAAATGAATTCTTAACTAAATTGTATAGTGAGTATTTCATAACTTAAACCTCTTTACAGAATACGGTGACAAATCTAAATCTGTATTGTTTGCGCAAATTTGTTGTGCAACCAATTTTCCTGATATGCCACCTAATGACCACCCAATATGTTGATGGCCAAAATTATAATAAATATAAGGGTTTTTTGGAGATTGTCCAATCACTGGAAGAGAGTCAGGCACCGATGGCCTGAACCCTACCCATGTTTTTTGAGGAAGGTCTGCTGAGGGAAAAACTTCCTTTAATGCCCGGTTTAAAAAGTTAAGGACTCTTTCATTTTTTGTATCATTTAACGCTCCAAATTCAACAATTCCACCCGTTCTTAGGCCGTCAGACATAGGTGTAAAATATGTTCCTCGTTCTTGCCAAGATATTGGTCTTTTTACAATATTCTTCAATTCTGGATTGACCAAATGGTAACCCCTTTCAGCTTCCAGTGGCACTTTGTCGCCTATATGTTTAAGCAGATCATTAGACCATACTCCAGATGTAATCACGACTCTATCGTGCAGGGTCTCTTCTGAGTTTGTTTTAATATTTATTTGATTAGTTTCAGTTTTTTTAATGGATATAACTTTCTCTTTTTTGAATTTTCCTCCTTTTTTAATAAACAGTTTCATTAATGCTTCGCTAACCTTGATCGGACTTTTTGCAAAATAACTACCTTCAAATAAGGCTCCTTTATAAAAGATATTATTAATATTAGGTTCAAGATCAGAAATATCATCTCGACTCAGAGTTGTTATTTTAACACCTGTTTCTTCTCTTTTAGGAAAATCTTGTTTTGCAGCATTAAAAAATAATTTTGTAGACCATCCATACATGATAGACTCTCTTGATATATAATCTTCTGCATTTGCTTCGTTGAATAGATCTTCATAACCATCATCCATATGTGACAGTAAAGTTGTTAAATGTTGAACAGTGTGGTTAACTTTTTCATTTCTGCAATTGCTCAAGTATTTAATAATCCAAGGAAATGTCTCGTTTAATCGTTTTAGGCTAATGAATAAGGGGCTGTTTTTGTTTAGCAATAAATATGGAAATAAATAAAAATAGGATGATGAATTAGTTGGTATATTTGCATATTTTGCATAAGTTCCAGCATTGCCGTAACTTGCTTGTGATCCAGGATCATTCATGTCATATAAGGTCACATCTTGACCGTACTTCTTAAGCCAATTGGCTGAAGAAATGCCAACAATTCCCGCTCCTATTACTGCTATTTTCATTTGTAACTATTGTGATTTCATTTCTAGAAGTCTGCTTATGGTTCTATTAAATTTATCTTTCAAATGATATGCACTGCCAAAATCGCTTATTTCTTTTTCTGTGCTTAAATATAATTTAATTTTATTATCATAGAGAACATCAATTAAATTAATAAATCTTTCTTGAAGATTAGAATTTGTATTTCCAAAATTTGGAACATTTTCAACGATTAATCTATCAATTAATTTAATTAACTCGAGGTAGTCTTCAGTACCTCTATTATCGCCACAAATTTCATTGAATTGAAAACGAGCTATTCTATTAGACAGATTCTTAACAATAAAATTTCTCTTCTTCACACTTATTACTTTATCCTCGACTGAAGTTTTATTTGAATGGATAGAAAAAATATCATTTATTTTAAGCTTGCTAACCGGTGAATTTGATAAAAAAAAGTTCTTTTCTTCTTTTAATGATCTTGTTCTATAGTCAATGTCTATTGATAGATGATGAATTAGAGAGTTATTTTTAATTAAATTAATAAATGGAATAAAAAGTTCTCTTTGCAGCCCTTCTTTGTATAAGTCTTCTGGGCTGTAATTAGAAGTTAATACAATTAAAATATTATTTTTAAAGAACTCCTCAAATAAATGCCCGAGAATCATTGCGTCAGCTATATTTGTGACCTGGAATTCATCAAAAAATATGAGACTTGATTTCGATTTAATGCCTTTTACAAGTTTTGAAATTATAAAATCTCTTGAATTTTTTTCATTTCTGAGTTGGTGTAATTGATCATGTATATCAATCATAAACTCATGAAAATGGACTCTTTGTTTTTCTTTTAAATTTACATCATCATAGAATAAATCCATAATGAGTGTTTTTCCAATGCCCACTCCCCCGTATAAATAAAAGCATTTCTTTTGATTAAAATTATATCGAAATAGTTTTTTTATAAAATTTCTGCTCGAACCTAACAAAAATTTATCTAATTCAATAACTAAATCTTTTTGCTTAATATTATGTTCAATATGCTTATCTTTACAGAGCTGTTCGTAAACTTTTAAAGCTTCTGACACTTTTTCAAGTAGCTAAGATCTAAGTTTCTGATTATCAGGATCGTATGGACTTTCGGGTATTACCGTTACATCAAACATATCTCCCAAAATATCGATCTTTAACTTTGTGCCTACTTCTGAATGAACTGGATTGACCATAGCTAAAGCGAGAGACTTATTAACTCGAAAGCCAAAATTTCCACCTGTAGCGCGACCAATAACTTTGCCATCAGCATATATTGGATTATTGCCAAGCACATCAGCATCTTTGACACCATGAACTTCAAGAGTTACGAAGGAATTTTCAAAACCTTTTTCTCTCCACTGAACTAATGCATCTCTGCCTATGAATTGACCTTTGTTTGGGTGAATGAACCTGTCTATTCCTGACTCATATCCTGCGTATTCAATTGATAATTCTGTACCAATTAGTTTGTAGGATTTCTCAATTCTCAAAGAGTCCATTGCTCTTATGCCAAAAGGCTTTAAACCCAGATCTTTTCCTGCATCCATTAATGTATCGAATATATGATTTTGTACTTCAATTGGTGAGTGGATTTCCCATCCTAATTCGCCAACGAAATTTACTCTTATTGCAAGTGTTTCTGCTGCACCAATTTTTACTTTTTTACCAGATAGCCATGGGAAACCCTCATTTGTGAAATCATCTTCAGATACTCTTTGAAGAAGTTCTCTCGACTTCGGACCAGCGACAACTAATACTCCAATTTGATTTGTAATATTTTCAAATTTTACACTTCTGTCATCGGGCATATGTTTTTTTACCCAATCATGGTCCAGCCGCTGCCAAGCTCCAGCAGAAACACAATAAAAACTGTCATGAGACTCTCTCATTATTGTAAATTCTGAGTGTACTCCTCCTTTAGAATTCAAAGCATGACAGAGATTTGTCCTTCCTATCTTTTTTGGTAATTTATTAGCAACTAAATTATCTAGGAATTCTTCTGCTCCTGGTCCGCTTATTCTACATTTTGCAAATGCGGTCATATCTAAAAGACCTACATTTTCTGTTACATTTTTACATTCATTTCCAATGTGCTCAAACCAAACTGATCGCCTGAATGACCAATCGTCTTTTTGTGGAACTCCTTCAGGAGCAAACCAGTTTGCGCGCTCCCAACCAAACTTTTGACCAAACACTGCACCTAAATTTTTCAGCCTATCATAACAAGGAGCTTGTCTTAAAGGCCGGCCTGCGGGCCTTTCTTCATCAGGATAATGGATTGTGAAAACGTTAGCATAAGCCTCTTCATTTTTTTTGATTAAATATGATTTTGATGCGTAATCGCCAAACCTTCTGGGTTCAACCCCGAGCATATCAATGGTCGGTTCGCCATCAACAATCCATTCTGCGATCTGCCAGCCTGCACCACCAGCAGCTGTAACGCCAAACGAATGACCGTCATTTAAATATAAATTTTTTCTATCCCATGCTGGACCGATAATTGGGCTTCCATCTGGAGTATAACAAATAGCACCATTATAAACTTTCTTAATTCCTGCTTCTCCAAAAATAGGAACTCTGTGAATGGCATGCTCTATATGGGGGCCAAGTCTGTCTAAGTCTTCTTGGAATAATTCGTACTCACAGTCTTTGCTAGGTCCATTGACATAGCAACATGGTGCACCATTTTCATATGGTCCAAGAATTAATCCACCAGCTTCCTCACGCATATACCATGCGCCGTCAGATCCTCTAAGTACACCCATTTCAGGAAGGCCTTCTTTTTGTCTTTCTAGAATTTTAGGATGAGCTTCTGTAACGATATATTGATGCTCAACAGGTATCACTGGGATATCTAATCCAACCATTTCTCCAGTTTGCCTGACAAAATTTCCCGAGCATGAAACAACAATATCACATTTGATTTCACCTTTATCAGTTGTAACAATCCAACTATCATCTGGTAACTGTTCAAGTCCTATGACTGCTGTTTGTCTGTAAATTTCAGCTCCAAGCGCTCTTGCTCCTTTTGCTAGAGCTTGCGTAAGATCATTGGGTTGTATGTATCCATCCTCAGGGTGCTGTATAGCACCCACTAAGCCCTCAGTTGAACAAAGCGGCCAAACTTTTTGAACTTCTTCGGGAGTTAAAAAATTAACTTTAACACCTATTGTTTCCGCAACACCTGCATATTGACGATACTCATCCATTCTATCCCGATTTTCAGCAAGTCGAATATTACTTACTTGCCTAAAGCCAACATCTTGACCAGTTTCTTTTTCAAGTTCTTGATAAAATTTAACTGAGTATTTATGGATTTGACCAACAGAGTAACTCATGTTGAATAAAGGCATCAAACCCGCAGCGTGCCACGTCGAACCTGATGTAAGTTCTTTGCGTTCGCACAAAACTACATCAGACCATCCTTTTTTTGCAAGGTGGTAAAGCGTACTAACTCCGACTACACCGCCACCGATGACGACAACTTTAGCTTTGTTTTTCATATGAATTATGGTCCGGCCCAATCAACAGCACAATATTCGGCACTTCCACCTGTGAAATCCCAATTACGGCCGTGATCTCTAATCCTACTTCTTTTTGATCCTTTGCAAACAATTATTTCTGGCGCAACCCAATATTTTAAGTTTGATACTTTTACTACTTCGCCTCTCTCTTTTCCTGGCTCATGTTCAATTCGACCATCTAAGATTTCTGGAATTGTAAACGACCATCCATCGTCGGTTTCTTTATATGATATAGAACATCTTTTTACGCCAAGGAAGTTTGCAATCATATGTCTAAACCAACCTGTTTGTCCACCTGCTTGACCTGAGAAAATAACTGCGAGCGCATCAGCTGCGTCATCAGATGCTTTTTCATCAATATATAATCCTGCTGTCCAACCGCCTGAACCTAAAGGGCCAGGAACTTCTAAAAGAATAGCAACATTTAAACCACTTAAATCCATTATTCCTTTAGACTCTCTTTTGATAGGGTTAAATCCAGACCACTTTTCTTCTGCGTATCCTTCTTCGATATTAATTCCCCACCATGAAAAGCATTTACCATTTGGTGAATTTGGAACTGCTCTTCCCAGGGACATCGGACAATTGCAAAATACATCGCAGTTACAATTCAGCAAAAAATTTCCTTTTATTTCCCAGTGTAAGTTTAGTGGATTTACAGTCATATAGTTAAATAAATATTAAATACGCCCCCCAACCTACTAGAAGAATGCCCAGAAATCTAGAGCTAAGTTTCTCGTAAGGCAGCATTTTTTCAGCCAATACAATTACTGTTATTGCGACAACCCAAAGTAAATTCATAACTCCATTTACAAAAAGCAGGAACATAAGAACCCAGCAGCACCCTAAGCAAAATAAACCATGCTTTAAACCCACATAGGCAACATTTCCGTATCCTTTGATAGGACCTGACATTAGAAACGATAAGGGGTTTCTACATTTCTCAAGACATGTATCTTTCAAACTTGTAAATTGAAATGCACCTGCTCCAACGAGAAATAATCCTGCAAGAATATTATTTTGTAATGTTCCCATCATATCGACTACCCCGTTATTGTGAAAAATATATTGAAGAGTACAAGCAATAAGTGAAAAAATTGCCCAAATTAAAATATAAGTGAATGAAATCACTATCATCTCAATAATAATATTCGATGATATCTGCATATTCGATCTCATCACTCTAAAAATATTTAAAAAGATAAATGTAGATGGAAGCATCATCGCAAACATCATGACGGTCCACATTACAAACATCACGATAAAATCATTTATTGTCCACTTTCCTGTCATTGGCATCATAAGAAAATTAATTGATGAGTTTTTTTCATTCATATTCATTGAGTCCATAGTCATTTCAGTATCAGACATCGAGTTCATTGACATTTCATTTTCTGACGCGGTTTCCATTGACATAGTCATTGGATTTTTATTTTGCATCATTGATTCCATTGGATTAGATGCCATGAGGAATAAATAGTACCAAGCTAAAGCAATTAGCAAGGTGAGAAAAAAAAGTGTAGTGATATATTCAATTTTAAATGTTTTCATTAATGTTCTGTATGATCATCTAGACTTTTTTGAGTTTCAACCTCAAAAAGTACTTTGATCTCGCCTGCATTCTCAAATACTAAAGACCCTTCTAAACTTATTCCATGAGTTAATTCAACACTAAAATTTGAAAACATTATATGGTGCGTGCCGGGTTTGAGCGATTTAGCTTTTTGTGGAGGGATTTCAATGAAATCAACTTTACTCATTGTAACCATTCCATTCTCTATACTTGAATAATGTAACTCTGTATCTGCAAAGTCAGTAACAACTTTAATTAGACGATCTGTCTCGAAACCCATGTTTACTATTTTCATATATCCAGCTGCAGGGCCTGATGAAATTACAAACTTTATGTGTGGGTGATTTATATTAATATGATCTTTTTGAAATTGGTGAGCAAATCCAATTTTTGTAAAAATTAAAAACAAAACTATTATTAGTGCTTTATACAACCCTTAATCTCTCTCTGTCGAAAACATACAAACATCATTAACGCAAGTTAAAACGCATAATAAGTTTTTATCTTTGTTATGATAAGATGCCCACAATTCAGTCTTTTCATGTTTTAAAAGAAGTTCAACATTAGCATCACAATTTTTTTTTGATGCTTGTTCAGATGCCAATTCTCTATATTTATTTGTTTCTATTATTTCGGAACAAGACAATAAAACAAAAAAAATAATTATTAATATTTTATACATTGTTATAGATTTTTTAAATCTTCAACCATTTGTTCAATACTAGAACCAAACGGAAGTATGCTTCTTAATACATCATCATCATCAAAAATATAATAGAAAGCAGTATGTTGAACCATGTAGTTTTTTTCTTTATTACTTATTTCATCAGATTGTTCAGATGTACCTAAATAATTTTGATGTTCTGAATTTGTTGACGGCTCTACATGTACAAAAAAATCTTTCCATATTGGCATAAGATTTTCATGTGTCCCCGTTAAACCAATTAAATTATTGCTAAAGTTGCTAAGAAATTCTTTTAATCGGTCAGGGTTATCCCTAGAAGGATCAACTGTTACAAAGAAAAATTTTATATTTTTTATTGAATGGTTTTCTCTATTTAATTGATCAATGGCATTACTCATAAGATTTGCACTAATTGGACAAATATCTGGGCAATGAGTAAAGCCAAAAAAGAATACTTTACTATATCCGCTGTAAGTTCTTTCACTTACATCAACTCCAAAATGGTCAACTGCTGTAAATTTTAAATCAATATCATTTGATACTTCTGAAGCATTGTTTCTAAATAATTCAGAAACTGCCCAACCAGCGACGACTGCTAATATAATTATTGAGAGGAATAAAAGTTGATTAACTCTACTTCTTGAAATCATTATTCCATTTTTTCGAGTCTAGAACTAAATGGTAAAGGGACAACTTCAACTTCTCGTTTCTCTCCATCATGATCAATCTGATAAACTTCTTCTGAATTAATTAAATCAATATCAACGAACCCTAAGGCAATATTGCATCCAAAGTTTGGGCTATAAATACAGCTGGTTACAAATCCTTTTTTTTCAGAGTTATTGTCAAACAATGGTATTCTTGCCATATTATAACCAATTTTCTTTCCTGAAATTTTAAAACCAGTGAATTGTTTTTTAATGCCCTCTTCTCTTATTTTTAAGAGAGCATCTTTTCCTACAAAGTCCGCTTCTTGATCAAGATCATAAAATTTTGGTAAGTTTAGTTCTAAAGGGTTCTCAGCTAATGAGGTATCTCCTTGGTGGGAAATCATACCTGCTTCAATTCTATCTATTTGATTAGGACAACTTGGTACAATTTTAAACTCTTTTCCTGCTTCCATTAATGCATTCCATAATGCCGGACCATCTACTTCTCTTGTTATATAAATTTCGTATCCAAACTGATTACTCCAACCGCTGCGTGCAATGACGATATCTAATCCAAATAAGTTAGTTTCGATAAATTGATAATATTTTAACCCCATAATAACTGGATCATCATTTGTAGCTTTTCTCATGAGTTCTTTTGCGCGCGGGCCTTGCAATGAAAGCGGACAAGCTTCAGGCTCAGAAATTTTAACATTAAACTTACCAGATAAAGCAACACCTTTACACCATAGTATCGCATCAGAATCTGCAATACTCAGCCAATACTTATTTTCATTAAACTTTAAAATTAATGGATCATTTATGATTCCACCATTTTCATCTGTCATAAATGCGTAACGACAAAACCCATCTTTAAAAGTTGATAGATTTCTTGGCGTCATATACTGAACAAATTTAGCGGCGTCTTCTCCAATAATTTCAATTTGTCTCTCTGCTGCCACATCCCATAATGTTACATCGTTTATTAATGATTGGTATTCCTCCTCAGGAGTCGTATAGCCAACAGGCATCGTCATACGGTTATAAGTTGTAAAATTGGTAGCGCCGTATTTTAGTGTCTCTTCAAAGAAAGGTGATTTTCTAATCCTTGGGGTGTATATAATACCTTTTGACATTCTGTTCTCCTTAATGATCAGACCTTATAGACCATAAAGTCATAAAAAGTAAATCCTTTTCCTAAGTTTCTACTTACTAATTAAAACTATAAATGCTAAAAATAATGATGAGCAAAAGATATGAAAATTTAATGAAACGTATTCATGCTGGAGAAAATATTCTTCTTGATGGGGCCACTGGTTCGGAGCTTGAAAACCGTGGTATTAAAATGGATAATTCTTGGTGTGGCACAGCTTCCTTAGAGAGCGATACATTAAAGCAAATACATAAAGATTATATTGATGCTGGCTCAAGTATTATAACTACAAATACTTATGCAACAAATCGAATGATCTTAGAAACCGCGGGGGTAGATAATCAATTCAAAGAAATAAATCTAAGTGCAATAAATGCAGCTCTAGAAGCAAGGGAAGAATGTGGTAGGGATGATGTACTTATAGCTGGGTCCTTGTCTCATCAAATACCGTATGAGGATGCTTTTGAAACACAAGAGGAAAGAGAGAAATTTAAAAAAAAACTCACACCCGAATATTTTCAAAAGTCTTTTGATGAGCTCGCTTTTTTTCTAGCCGATAATGGGTGTGATTTTATTCTACTAGAGCTAATGTATCGACCAGATCGAATTGAAATAATTTTTGACTCAGCAAGTAAGGCTGGATTGCCTGTGTGGGCTGGATTCTCATCTAGAAATAAAGACGGGTTAATAGCCCTTACTACAGACTATGACTATAGTTTTAAAAAAATGATTAGTAATGTGAAACATCATAAATTGGATGCTGTAGGAATAATGCATTGTGAAATTAATGTAATAGAACAAAGTATTAAAGAACTTAAAGAAGTATATGACCTTCCTGTTATGGCGTATCCAGAAGTAGCGGTATTTAATTTTCCACACTACGACATGAGCAATGTAATTTCTCCTGATGATTATTTAATTGAAGCAAAAAAGTGGAAGGATGCTGGAGCGCAAATTATAGGTGGATGTTGCGGCACTACAGTTGATCACATTAAAGTACTCAATCAATTATAGTTAGCCCGTATCTTCTTCAGTCTTTGATGCAAATATTATTTCTGTTAATCCAGCAAATATAATGAAAGAGCTGCCTAATATTTCTCGCCATCCAATAAGCTCATCTGTTAATACCGCGGCACTGAAAGTTCCTACAACTATTTCAAAAAGTATAATTATAGAAAATATGCCTGCACCAATTCTACTTGGTGCACCTAAGATCACTATATTTGTCGGTATGTGAAATAAAATTGCAATTAAGATTAGCCACGGCATCATTGCAACCCATGACTCTATTGATGGAGCATCACCTAGGTAGTCGCTCAAGAAATATGATTGTATTAATGTAAATAAGCCACCATAAAAAAAGAATGAAAACAATATAGGATATATTCCCTCTGGCTTTTTTATCTCCATTCTAACTGCTGATGCGGCAATAAGAATTCCGCCTAATAAAGCAATCCAATCACCAGAATTTTGCGGTAAGGGTATCACGCCTTCTTGACCAAAAACTATCCAAACACCAGATAGTGCAAGAGCTAATGTTATGTATCTATAAAAACGTGGAATTTGTCTAAGAAATACTATTTCAAAAATAGTTGTCCAAACTGGGGTTATATAAAAGAGTATTAAAGCTCTAACTACATCTGTCAGTAAAAAACTATTAGCGTAGCAAGCAATACCTCCTCCAAACAAAAGTCCAATTAGAGGATACTCTAGGCCAAAAGACTGACCTTTATAGAGCCTCCAAAGTGATATTGGAAGCAGCATTGCAAAAGGTATAACCATTTGAGAAATCGTTGCCCATCCACCCGTTAAACCACCAGCCTCTAACGCTCTTTGAGGGATCCAGAATAAACCCCACATACCTGCAGCAATTAATAACGCAAAGCTAATTGTATAATAGTAAGGATGTCTTGATGAGGTGATCATAAAAGTTAACTAAAAAAAAGGCCTTGCACAAAAGTAACAAGGCCTTAATTTTCTGATTTAGCTATTAAGACTTACGGAAGCCAAGCTTTCCATTCGTCTGTACTGTTTTTCCATTCAGCAACAGCTTCTTCGACAGATAATCCGTCGTCACCAACTCTTACAAGCATTTTTGCTTGATCTGTGTTAGAGAAAGCCATTTTTTTGAAAAATGCAACTGCTTCAGCGTTCTCAGGTTTAGACATAACTTCAGGATTCATATAATTCATCGTGTAGTCTTTATCCCAACCTGTAGCAGGCCATGCTGCAGTTCCACAATCTTGCCAGTTATTAGCTTCAGTAAAACTATCACAGTATTTGTATGCTGGTAGTTTTACACCAACCATTTCATTCTTACCGAAGAAAAAGTGTGGTTCCCAAAGATACAGAAGGAATGCTTCACCTCTATCATAAGCTCCTTGAGCTTCAGCTAGAGCTGCAACCTCAGTACCTAGTTCTGATGCTTCAAAATCAATTCCTAAAAGATCTAATCTTTTTTGGTCATGACAGTTCCAACCAGCAACTGGACATCCAATCAATCTACCTTTTGAACCTGTTTCAGGTGTCGCAAATTGATCTTTGTATTTATTTAAATCTGACCAGTCTTTAAAATCTGGGTTAGCGTCAACAAAGTATTTTGGAACATAGTAATCTGACATTCCAATGATACCACTTGTGTACGCATCAACAGATCCATCACCAGAATACTCTTTTACAACTTCTCCATCATAAACAAGATTCATGTTGATCATTACATCGTCAGCCTCAGCATAACTTGGCCAACTTTCACATGCGAAGTCAATATCGCCAGCAGCAATAGCTTCCCATAGACCTGTTCCTGAAGCGAATTCTATTCTATCAACTCTGTAGCCTAGCTCTTCTTCAAGGATAGCAACTGCAACCTGACATGTTAATTCTCCACCAGTCCAGTCAGCAACAGCAGCTGTTAAACGCTTAGCGTTGGCAGTACCTGCCGAAAGAACTAAAAAAGAAGACAAAATCAGGGCAGCAAAAGTTTTTGCAAATAATGAATTTTTCATTAATTTCCCCTTTTTATTAATTAATTAATAAATAATTCTAGACCAAAAAAGATGAATAAGTAAACCGCTTTATCAACATTTTTTGAAGAAAAGTATCAGGAAATATGTATATAAATTAGATCTATAAACCTAGGGCATCTCTTTGCTTTTTTGTCCATGCAAGACTGATACGGTCAATTATCATGGCTAATAAACAAATTCCTATGCCAGCAGCAAGAGCTCTACCAGTATCTGATCGAGCTAAGCCATTAAATACCTCAAGACCTAGTCCTTTACCACCAATGAGAGGTGTGACAATCTGCATCGCAAAAGCCATCATGACTGTTTGATTGAAACCCATAACCAAACTAGGAACTGCTAGAGGAAATTTTATCTTATTGAGAGTCTGAATTGTAGTGCCTCCAAATGACTTTGATACTTCTGAATATGTGGAGGAAACTTGAGACAGGCCCAATACAGTTAAACGTATTATTGGAGGTATGGAGTATATAATTGTTGCAAGTAATGCAGAAAATGCACCACCACCAAAAAACATTAAAACTGGAACAAGGTAACAAAAATATGGCAATGTTTGCATTGCATCTAATATTACCTCGTTGATATTTTGAAATCTCTTACTGTAAGAAGCTAAGATACCTATTGGCACACCAATCACAAAACATAAAAGAACTGAGATAAGAACTGATGAAAGAGTAATCATTGCTTCAGTCCAAATATTGCAAGCGCCGATGAATGCTAGAAGGATAGCAGTAATAATCGCAAATCTAATTCCAACAGATTTCCAGCTGATTAGAACCAATGCGCCAATTGTAAACCAATATGGTAAATATGTGAGATAAAAATCAAATGGTCTTAGAAGGTAAATAACAACAGTTGATCTGATTGTTTTGGTTATTGAAATAAACGTATCATTTACAACCAATGATTTTACACCAGCAGAAATTTCTTCTCTTATTGACAGGTTCCATGCTTCAGGAAATGTTCCTATTGCAGCAACGTTTGCATCATAATAAACGATGCCAATCAATATTAATAATCCAGAGAAAAAGAAATAATGAGCATTTATAAATTGTGCAATCGCTGAGCCGTAATCCTTATTAAATAAAGAAATTACTGAATTTAAAATGAAAGAAAATATTCGAATAATGCTTGAGAATACAAATGCAAATGCAAAATGAATTAATTGTAGAGGTTTTTCAACCTGTCTAGCAATGGGATAAATATCCCATGTTTGCGGTAAAAGATAAAATTTTTGACTATCGGATGGCAAGGTAACTGTCTCCCGACTAGCGGCTTTACCAAATCTGTCGAACATGATTGCCATTAAAAGAACGCAAATACCTCCTTCCAAAGCAGCTCCGACTTCAAGTTTTTTTATCGATACCCAAATGTCTGAACCTAGACCTTGAGCCCCAATAAAAGTTGCTAAAACAACCAATGCCAATGCCATCATTATTGTTTGGTTAACGCCCATCATGATGCTTGGAAGAGCTAATG
>CACMLX010000001.1 GCA_902614655.1 uncultured Pelagibacteraceae bacterium | reverse complement strand
TGGTGTTTATTGGTCAAAATTTGCTCACATGTTTTACAAACCAGGTGCAGCCATTCAAAAGAATTTATCTGAGGCTGATGGGTATAGAGATGACTTGCCTGCCCCAGCTGATGCACCAAAGCAATTTGGGCTTGGAATTAAACGAGAATCGCCTAGGCATTATTAATAAAAACTGATTTACTAGGAAACGAGAAGAGGAATATATATGTCAACATTTGTATACATGACAAGATGCGATGGTTGTGGTCATTGCGTAGACATATGTCCATCAGACATTATGCATATTGATAAAGAAACTAGACGTGCGGTAAATATAGAGCCTAACATGTGCTGGGAGTGCTATTCATGTGTCAAAGCATGTCCACAGAATGCTATTGATGCAAGAGGATATGCTGATTTTGCGCCAATGCATCATAAAGTAAGAGTTCTACGTGAAGAGGAAAAAGGAACCATATCTTGGAGAATAAAATTCCGAAATGGTCACGAGAAAAATTTTGTATCGCCAATTACAACTAAACCTTGGGGTAAACATATTCCAAATCTTGCTGATGAAACTCCTCCAACAAATGAAGAGATAGATTCACAGTTACTTTACTCAGAACCTAATGGACTTAATATTGAAACAGGTCTTCCAAGTCTAAAGAAAGATAATCAAAAAGGGATCAACTAAATAGATGGCTTCAATTAAAACAATTCATGAGGATTGTGATATTCTCATTGTCGGCGGTGGAATGGCTGGAACAGGAGCTACCTTTGAAGCAAGACATTGGGGCAGAGATCTTAAAATAGTATGTGTTGAAAAAGCAAATATTGATCGAAGCGGTGCAGTAGCTCAAGGACTATACGCTATAAATTGCTACATGGGAATGCAATGGGATGAAAACCAACCAGAAGATCATGTTCGATATGCCAGAAATGACCTAATGGGATTAGTTAGAGAGGATCTTACATACGATATCGCAAGACATGTTGATTCTACTGTTCATATGTTTGATGAATGGGGATTACCAATCATGCGAGACAAAGAAACCGGCAGGTACCAAAGGGAAGGCAAATGGCAGATAATGATCCACGGTGAAAGTTATAAACCCATTGTAGCTGAAGCCGCAAAAAAATCAGCTGATAAAATTTACAATAGAATAATGATTACTCATCTTCTCATGGATGAAAGTAAATCCGACCGAGTAGGTGGCGCAGTTGGTTTCAATATGCGAACAGGGAATTACCATGTTTTTAAAGCCAAAGCAGTTATTGTGGCTGCAGGAGGAGCATCTCATATTTTCAAACCAAGAGCTGTTGGCGAAGGAATGGGAAGGACTTGGTATGCACCATGGAGTAATGGCTCAGCATACGCTCTTCCTATTATGGCTGGAGCAAAAATGACACAAATGGAAAATAGAATAGTTCTGACAAGATTTAAAGATGGTTACGGGCCAGTGGGTGCTTATTTTTTACATCTCAAGACTTATACAGAAAATGGTAATGGGGAAAATTATGAAAAAAAATGGTACGAAGAAACTAAAAAACTTGTAGGCGAATATATTGATCATGTTCCTGTTCCGACTTGCTTAAGAAACCATGCATTTATTGAAGAGGTAAAAGCTGGACGTGGCCCTATTCACATGGTTACCAAAGAAGCATTTCAAGATCCTCACATGGAAACGGTTGGCTGGGAGAACTTTCTTGGTATGACTGTTGGTCAAGCAGTTGTATGGGCATCTCAGAACATTGACCCAAAATATACTAATCCTGAACTCACTACATCCGAACCATATGTAATGGGCTCTCATGCTACTTGTTCCGGAGCCTGGGTGAGTGGTCCAGAGGATATTTCACCAAGCGACTATTTCTGGGGATACAACAGGATGACAAGTGTCAATGGTTTGTTTGGAGCAGGAGATACAGTTGGTGGAAGTGCGCATAAGTTTTCCTCAGGATCATTTACTGAGGGGCGTCTTGCAGCAAAAGCTGCTGTAAAATACGTAAATGATATGCAAAACGAAGAAATTAAAGTTACTGATAAACAATACGAAGATTTAAAAGAAGAAATCTACAAACCTCTTGAAAATTATAAAGTAGGAAGAAACGAAATTACTGCCGGTACAGTATCGCCAAGCTATATTCTTCCAATTCAAGGGCTTCAACGTTTACAAAAAATCATGGATGAATACGTAGGCGGTGTTGGAGTTTCGTATATGACAAATGATAATTTATTAAAAATTGGGACTAATCTCCTAAAGATGCTAGAAGAAGATTTAGAGCATGTAGCTGCGGAAGATTATCACCAACTCATGAGAGCTTGGGAATTAAAGCATAGAGTTACCACTTCTCAGTGTGTAACGAGTCATACATTATTTAGGGAAGAAACACGGTGGCCTGGCTATTATTATCGTGGTGATCACATGAAAATTGATGATGCTAATTGGCACTGTTTGACGGTTTCACAAAGAGACAGAGAGACAGGTGAATTCAGTATGAATAAGGCTCCAATGCATAATCTTGTCGACTAAATGGATTTACTAAAAAAATCTGACAAAGAAATTTTAGAAATTGCTTCCCCCCTCTGGGATAACTTAATTATTTGCTCAAATTCTCAAGATTACTTTGGATTTACTAAAGATTTTTCAGCAAGAATGCTTTTTGGGGCGAATGAAATTGAGCTCGCAAAACAATGGACAAACAACGAGGTTATTACAAATTTAAAACAAGAGAATGAATTTCTTGGATGCATTAGAAGAGACGAACATGTTACGGTACTATTCAAACAAAAAAGTACTATTTCAGATGGCGACTATCTTGGAAGACTAGTTTTAGGGACAGAAGACGGTGAAATAAAAATATTTGGAGCAACAATATTTTAAGCTAATTCGTCCTTATCTCTCATCTCTTTTCTAATTTTTGTTGCCGAAATTTTATGAATTTCTTCTCCCAGGTCGTGCTCTGTAAATGTGTAACCTACCCCTCTACCAAATGAAATATCGGTTATATTAGGTACCTTTATTACAATAAATTCTCTCTCATTTTTAAATCCCTCTAATTCAAGACTGTTAATTATACGTCGCTTTACCTCTTCAAACTCAAACGGGTTATCTGATTGACCATTAACTCCAGCATCAACTCCAGAGACGTCTCTAAACATTATGCATACTTGTCCTGACAAATTGAAAGCTTTTTTAAATAGCTCCGTATGTCCTTTATGCCAAGGTTGCCAACGGCCAAGCATTTGAGAAGTTGGCTTTTTCCAATCAAACATTAGTTATTTCATCAGCCAGAGCAGCTATTTCCTGATCATTCATGAAGCTTGTAATGATTTTATTTGCATTATTAGGCGCTTCAAACATATTGGTTGTGTCTTTAAATGCTTGAGAACTCTCAAGTGTTTCAACTTCAAATGGAAGGTCCTTGGAGTTCTCTAATTCTTTTTTTTTATTGTCCACAACTCTTCCTTCGTTGATTGTATTAAGCCAGATTAAATAATCTGCGCCAAAAGACTCTCTTGCAGCTTTTGATGGAGCCACAAAATCACATATTACATATCTTCCATTATCTTTTTCAAAATCCGCAAAGGTTTTCATTCGCATTGCCTGCCTAGACCTACCCTCTTTTGAAAAATCCCAATCATTTGATGCGGTTCTTACAATATCTGCGTTATACCAGGCACAATTATCTATATTTTGAACAAGTCTCTCTGCTAACCAAGTTTTGCCCGAGCCTGGTAAACCAAAAATTAATATTTTCATAATTTTTTATAACATAATTAAAAATTAGTCAGAAGACCTATTTTTTTTTATTAAAAAAATTAATCAAAAAGAGACATTGAAACACCTGGAGAGCCAACATACAAAGCACAAGAGGCAACATCCTCTTTCCCTGCTACCTCTGATATAAAAAAATCAGCATCTAAAGCATCTTTCACAGAAAAAGACATCTTAAGTGTAGGGGTAATCCCTGGTTTAGTTAAATATGGAGTCTCAAGTACATACATTAATACTAAAGTTGTATCAGCCTCATCGAGATCACTCATCCAAATATGTTCTGTCGACGCGTAATACGGTGTATGCATATAATAATCTTTGGATAACCAGTTTGCAGTTCCCGCATTACCATCTATAGCCAATCCAAAATGTGTTGCGCCCTGAGTTACCAGCGATGGAACTGTGTTCCAATAACAAGCTTGTGCATTAAGATCATTTATACAAGTAGTGAAGTAATTCGCATTGGTGTTCGCAGTTGTTTTTGTGCCATTATCAAGCCCTGAAGCAATCGTAGCTTCATTTCCTGGACCATTAACAAAATTAAATTTTTGAAGGGTAGGTGTAAAATCACTCGCAGTATTACCCTCAGCATTTTGTGAATTATTTGCCTGTGTATGGCTACCATCAGTATGACACTGGGAAACGCCAGAAACACTTGGATCATTTGTATTTGTTACAGTTCCCTCTAACCACATTGATCTTGATAATTCTGTTCTTATGTACGTATAAGTCACACCTGATGGAAGCTTTGGATTATTAAATGAACCATAGTTACAAGCAATTGCATTTGGTGCAACTCCAGCAATATCGCACCTTCCATCATCAGCTGTTAATGTCTTTGTAATAGTATAAGTATTGTCACCGACACACTCCCCTGTAGAGCGATCCCAATCCTCACATAATTGCATGTTCATTGGCTTTACTTTAAAAATGGTTGGATCACCTTGATCGAACTCAAATTGAGCGGAAAAAGAGTTATTGGCGAAAAAAATAGCAAAACAAAATATGTAAAAAAATTTATTTATATCAATCATTGTGATCTAGCTATATAAACTCCTCCCATATTTTTTTCAGTTATAATATTGTTTGTTCTTCTAACTTTATGGAGCATTTCATTTTTCATATTATATTTTGGAAATGCATATTCAGTTATTCCATGAGATACGAGCGTTGGCGATAAATGATCTCTCGGCCATTTAAACGTGATCTTATAGAAATCTTCATCGTCAGAGCTGTTCTCAATATCATTTTTACCATATTCAAATAATACTCCATTAATAATTTGAGCTTCTAAAGAAATTTTATCACCCTCTATGTCTGCACCTGATTTGTCCCAGCTATAACCATTATATATAACGTTTGCCCATGGTAGGTAAGGTAAAGATCCAACAACAGAAAATTCATATCCATTCAACACTTCCTCATAAACGTTAGACGAACCTACTGTATAACTAACTTTTTCAGACAATCTGTCATAAATATTTGCATATAACTGAAAATTATTGGCAAGGTATTCAATTCCCATGCTTCCTCTCTGATGCCCTTCGTCAAATTCATAGTCATGGAATAAGTTTGCGCCTAATATGGCATTGTTGTTATTTACAAGAGTTCTGAAGCCGATACCTGCATTTAATAAGGTTCTTTCATCTCCATTGGCAAATGGCTCATGACTGCTTAATCGAAATTGAGTAAAATATAAATGCTCATTATTTAATCCACTATATGGGTTTTTTAGTATTGGACGAACGGCTAGAATTGAAAATTTAATATCATAATTATCTTGCTCTGAGATTGTAAATTCGGTATCGCCTTCTCCAGGAATAGACTCTGCAATTTTATTTCCTAAATTAGTAAGACCAGATGTAATTTTATTCTGTATTATTTGATCCAATCTATCATCTGCATGAGCAATTGATGAACAGACAAAAATAACTAATAAAGAAGATATGAGAGCAGTACGGTACATGACAACATCATACAATGATATCACGTAAATGATAGATTATTTTTACCTTTCTTGAAATGTTTGATCCATTGTATCCATAAATGGAGAAAGCAGGTAATTTGCAACTGTTCTTTGCCCTATTTGAATGCTAGCAACAACCTTGACACCAGGCACTAATTGATAAACTCTATTTTTGCTCTCAAAGAAGTTTTGGTCTGTTTCAACAAGGATCTTATAAAAAACAATCCTCTTGTCATTCTCATCTTCCTCAGTATCAGGGCTGATTTGAATTACACGTCCATTAATTTGTCCAAAATTAACTGAGTCAGCCGAAGAGAGCTTAACAACAGCTTCTTGGTTTATTTTTACAAACCCAATATCACTATTAGGCAATCTTGCCTCAACAATTAAACTGTCTTTTGTAGGTACCAAATCTAAAATAGAGCCACCAGGCTGTATTACTCCGCCCTCTGTCACAAAAAATAAATTTTTAACAACTCCATCCACTGGTGCGGTAATAGTGGTTCTGTTCAAGCTATCTCTTAATTTTTTCATAGTCTCTTCAGATTGAGAAAGCTCTCGTTGCGCGATTTGAAGTTCATTACGAGCTTCCTCAATAAATTCATTAATATAGTTCTCTCTCTTCTCAATTGTTTCCTCAAGAACTCCCTTTGCATTATTAAGCTCCTTAAGAATATTGAGGTGAGCAAACTCAGACGTAACCTGCTCTTCCATTAATTGTTGACTCATTTCAGCTTGTCTTAACAGGATATCTACATCTGTTTGAGCCTTACCTGCTAATGTATCAATTTCTTTTAGGTTGCCATTGAATGTTTTTTGGCGACTTAAAAACAATTCCATTGACTTATTAATTATCTTTTCTCTTTTAGATGATAATTCTTCTGGAAAAATTGGAATATCAAAATTGTTTATTTCAGACTCTAATCTTATTGATTTTATAATTTGAGTATCCATTCTTACCTGCAACTCTTCTACATCAACTTCACTTGCTGTCGCCGCAAGAACTACTAGAGGCTGGCCTATTTCAACATATTCACTTTCCTTGACTAATATTTTTTCAATAATGCCTCCTTCTAAGTGTTGAATCGTCTTTATCTCTCCTACAGGTATGACTTGACCTTCAGCATTACTAACAATATCTATTTGAAATACAAATGCCCAAATAATTAAGGTTAATAGAAAGCCTGAAAAACTATAAAATAATAAGTTAGTAGTTTTTTCGTATTTCTCATTTAAATTTTTATTCATTTTGTCAATTCTTTTGCTTTACTATTATAGGCTTTGGTTTTGAGTTTAAATCAATAAGTATATTTGCAGAATTAATAATTTCTTGGTCATTTGATGCAATTAATATGGTTTTTTTTTGTACTTTAAGCCTTTTTATAATATCTAAAACAGCTTTTTTTCCTTCCTTATCTAATCCTTCCGTAGGTTCATCTAGATATGCCAATGTCCCATCATTAATCAAAGCTCTTGCTAAGGACATTCTTTTTCTTATGCCTAAAGGCAATTGTTCCCCCCTATTATCTAATTGTTTATTTATTCCATTTTGTTCGCTGTTAATGAAATTGATGAGATCTACTTCCTTTAATATCTTAACTAAGTTCTCTTGATCTATTTTGTTTTCACCAATAATGTTGTCCCTGATAGAGCCATCTATAAATTGTGGTTCTTGCGGCGAGTAAATAATTTTTTCTCTATACCATTTTTCATAGAGCTGTGAAACTTCAACATTATCAAGAAAAAAATTTCCTCTTGTAAAATCCAGAATTCCTACAAGCGATTTGATAAGAGTAGTTTTACCTGATCCATTATATCCTATAATTACTGTTATCTGACCAGGAACCACCTCAAAACTTAAGGCTTCAAAAATTGGATTTTTTTGATCCGGATATTGAAAATATGCATCTTTGACCTTTATCTCACCCTTTAATTCTGATAACTGTCTACCCTCAGTTTTTTCTGAGGCAAATTTAGAATATTGAGTTAACTCTCGATACGAGTCTTCCATTTTTGATAGATTTTCTTGAAGTAATAAATAACGATTTATGGGCATCAGAGCTCTTGCGGCTAATATATTTGCACCAATCAAAGCTCCAACAGATATTTCTCCTGCTACTGCTAAAGTGGCTCCCCAACCAATAATAAAAACTGTCAAAAGTGATGCTGTTAAGCCAGACAAAGAACTTAAAATATTTTTTTCTGACTCAAGGTTTTCTTTTGTGTTTGCCATCTTATTAGCAATCAAATTCCATGACTTATTAATCAAATTAATAATCTTAAAGTATTTAATCGTAATATTTCTTGTTAGAACATTTTCAAAAAGTTTGTACGAATTATTATTATCTAAAATAGCAACCTTTGATAAACTGTTTAATCGAGCATTTATAAATTTATTAATTACAAATGGAAGTCCCAGAAAGAAAATAGTAATTAGTCCTAATTGATAGTGTATTAAAAAAAGAGCAATTAGAAAAACGATGGTGAAAGGTACGTCTAAAATTGAAATTATGTTGCTTGCTGAGAAAGTGTTTTGAATATTTCCTAAATGATGGTTGATGATATCAATTCGAAATTTATTTGATAATTCATATATTTGAGATTTAATAGTAACAAATTTATTCAAAACTTGATTTGTAAAAATAATATTTTCTAACTCGTATTGTCTAGCCATACGATGCCGTATATTTTTGAAAAAAAATTCAAAAATAACTATAAAAACTATTCCACAAAATAGGGTTACAAGTGTAGAAAAGACTCCATAGGCAATGTATCTCTGCAGGACTTGTATAACGTATATTGGTGTAGCGAGCGCAAGAATGTTTACTAAAAATGAAGCAAACAATATCTTAAAAAAGAGTAATCGATTTATATATATTTTTTTAAAAACGAACAGCATACCGAGCAGACCTTACTATGGAACTGTAATGAAAACCATAGCTTAAGAAAGAGGCAATTACCTAAACTATGGTGAAGTCAGCGTCTGATAATGATATAATGTCAGCACTGTTACTAGTGAATACAACCTCACTTGTTCCAAGTTTATAGACAGCTGTCATTCCACCCATGGATGTGGCGCCAAGAGTTGCATTAATGGTAATTGGATCTGAAATTAGAGTCACACCATCAACATCATACAACTTGATTTTGTCACCATCACCTCTGGAAAAATTCACTATATTATCAGCAGCAGGCATGTTCGCAGCGATGGCAGATTCATCGGATGTCCCAGCTCCTGGTCCTTGACCGAGTGTGAATACAAAAGTATCTGGTTGTCCAGGAGAACCGTTAAAGAAATCCTGATCAGGTGTTGACTCATGAACCATTGGTAAGCCTGGTCCCGGTGGTGGAGCTCCAGGATTCATTAGCGCGGCTTGATATAAATACCATCCCGCAGGTCCTGCCTCATATTGAATACCGTTAAACAAAATTCCTGCAAAATTAATAGCCTCAGCAGGATCACTTCCTTGCATAGGTTCTGCTGGTCCCATTGGCATTTCTGGCCCCATAGGCATTGCTGGTCCCATTGGAATTTCTGGTCCCATAGGCATTCCTGGTCCCATTGGCACTTCTGGTCCCATTGGTGCCATTGGCATTCCTGGTCCCATAGGCATTTCTGGTCCCATTGGATTCATCGGGTTCATTGGATCCAATGGTCCAAACTCAAACCCCATACCTTCAACCATGTTCATTACTGAGGGATCATACAAAGGCGCCATTGGATTCATTGGGTTCATTGGATTCATTGGATTCATAGGATCCATGCCTTCCATTCCCGCATTAAATCCACTCATTGTTGGAACGCCAGTCATTGGATCTATCATTGGTCCCATTCCAGGCATAGGCATCATTGCACCAGACATTGGATCTACCATTGGACCCATTCCAGGCATAGGCATCATTCCAAATGGGTCATCCATCATTCCAAGCTGAGTAGCCATTGCAGGGTCCATTCCCTGCGCAACTAACATATCTAAGCCCATTTGCGTATCCATTGGCATTCCAGGCATCATTGCGCCAGTCATTGGATCTATCATTGGTCCCATTCCAGGCATAGGCCCATAATCCATAGGGCCCATAGGCATTGCTGGTCCCATCATAGGTCCCATTCCAGGCATACCACCCATCATTGGATCTGGTCCCATCATAGGACCCATTCCAGGCATACCGCTCATCATCATATCGTTCATGCCCATCATCATTTCATTCATCATATTTTCAGGGCCGCCAAAGAAATCCATCCCCATTTGCATCATGGCAGGGTCATTCATCATCATGTCCATACCCATATTCATTGCCGCCATTGGATCAGTCATCATCATCATTGGGTCCATACCCATGTCCATACCCAGTTGCATCATTGGATCTGGTCCCATCATAGGTCCCATTCCAGGCATACCACCCATCATCATTGGATCCGGTCCCATCATAGGTCCAGGCATTCCCATCATCATAGGGTCCATGCCCATCATCATTGGATCTGGTCCCATCATAGGTCCCATACCCATCATAGGGTCCATAGGTCCCATCATGCCCATCATTGGATCCATAGGTCCCATCATTGGCCCCATGCCCATATCCATACCAGGGAGCATACCCATATCCATATCCATCATACCACCAAAGTCTGCTGGGCCCATCATGTCTGCAGTCATCATTGGTCCCATGAACATTTCTCCACCTTGCATAGCATTTTGCATCATTGATTGCATGTCAGCCATTTGAGTTTGCATATCAGCTTGTAATTGTGCAGCCATATCAGCTCCCATTACGTCACCCATATCTGCCATGAATGCTGCGCCTTGATTACCCATCATTTGTGTCATACCAGCAGCCATCATTCCAGCCATCTCAGGGTTTGCAGCAGCCATTTGGCCCATAAACTCTCCAGCAAGATCTGCCATACCACCTTGTGTAGCTAGCTGTGCCATTCCACTTGCAATATTTGCAGCCATTTCAGGATTAGCGGCAACTAAATCACCCGCAAACTGTGCAGCCGCACCAGGATCAAATTGGGCCATACCTGCAGCAACTTGTCCTGCAATAGCAGGGTTTGCATCTGCCATAGAGCCCGCAATTGCGCCCACGGCATCAGGTGCGAGTTCAGCAACACCTGCAGCAACTAAAGTTGCAGCAGCTGGGTTAGCGGTTGCCATAGCTCCTGCCATATCTCCAGCAAGTGCTGGATCAATAGCTGCAAGGCTACCGGCTATTTCGCCTGCTGCAGCAGGGTTGGCTTGCGCCATTCCACCTGCAAAAGCTCCGGCTGCATCTGGATTAGCGGCAGCAACTTCTTGCATAATTCCAACAGCAGCCTCTCCATCAGGAACAGCCGCTAAAACTCCTCCAGCAACAGCGCCAGCAGCGGCTGGATTTGCTGTCATTGCTGCATCAATTACACCAGCAGCAACATCAGGATTATCAGCAACCATTGCGCCAACAACTCCACCGGCTGTGGCAGGTGCCATTTCAGCAACTCCACCAGCAATATCATTAACTAAACTCGGATCTGCTCCAACCATTTCCATTGCAACACCTGCTGCAACTTGAGGATTTCCAGAAGCGGCTCCACCAGCAATATCTCCAGCCATGTCTGGATTTGCCTCCATCATTCCAACAGCAATTTCACCTGCTTGTTGTGGAGCACCTGCGGCCATACCACCTGCAATCTCGCCTACAAAATTTTCAGCCATCTCAGGATTAGCCATAGCAGCATCCATCATGATGCCAGCCATATCACCTGCTATATCAGGGTCACCAGCTGCCATTCCTTGAGCAATTGCTCCAACAGCATTACCCGCAAAGTTATCTACTAATGCATCTAGTTGTTCTGGGCTCAAATCTGGATTTGCAGTAGCTGCATTTTCAGCAAAATCAGCAGCAAAATCAGGCGCCATTGCGACGTCCATCATTGCGCCAGCAACATCGCCTGCAACTTCAGGAGCAGCATTTGCCATACCTGCAGCAGCTGCAGAGGCAGCAGCTGGATTAGCTTCCATCATCGCACCAGCAGCTTCAGCAGCTAGAGCTGGATCAGCTTCTGCAATTGCGCCAGCCACAGCACCAGCAGCTCCAGGAACATTTTCGGCAACAGCGGCGGCCATGTCAGCAGCACCATCTGGATTTGCTTCAACCATCGCGCCGGCTACATCACCAGCAGCACCAGGAGCCATTTGTGCAACGCCTCCTGCAATATCTCCCATTAATTCTGGATTGGCATTAACCATATCTGTTGCAACTTGAGCGGCAATATCAGCATCACCTCTTGCAACTCCACCAGCAATCGCACCAGCTGCATCAGGTGCAGCATCCATCATTGCGGTTGCAGCTTCAGCTACTAATTCAGGAGCAGCGTCTGCTAAACTTTGCGCTGCTAAACCTGCAGCATCTGGATTTGCAGCGACCATTGCGCTTGCAGCGTCTGCTGCAATCTCAGGAGCGGCTTCTGCCATTGCTCCCATTGCAGCCCCTGCGGCAATTGGATTTGCTTCAGCCATTGCAGCGGCCATATCTGTTGCTGCATCTGGATTAGCTTCAACCATAGCGCCGGCAACGTCTCCTGCAGCACTTGGTGCAAACTCTGCTACACCACCAGCTATATCAGCTGCGGCTTCTGGATTTGCAGCAGCCATAGCTGTTGCTATTTCAGCGGCTTGTCCTGGGTCACCAGCGGCCATACCGCCAGCAATATCTCCAGCAAATTCTGGATTTGCTTCAGCCATCGCACCAGCAACATCTGCAGCTTGATCAGGTGCAGCAGTGGCAATTCCTTGAGCAATTCCTTGAGCGGCCTCAGGAGCAGCATCCATCATAGCCCCAGCAATATCTCCAGCAATTTCTGGATTTGCTCCAGCCATTCCTACAGCAATATCTCCAGCAACGTCTGGGTTAGCGGCAGCCATTGCGCCCGCAGCATCAGCAGCAATATTAGGCAATGCATCAGCTATTGCTCCAGCAGTACCCTCAGCAGCCATTGGGTTTGCTTCAGCCATTGCACCAGCAACGGCTAATGCAGCATCCGGGTTCAATTCAGCAACGGAGCTCATCATATTGTCAGCAGCTCCAGGTGCAGTTTCCGCAAGAACAGCGGCCATCGTAGCTGTCGCTTCAGGATTTGCTTCTATTAAAGTATTTGCAACATTTTCCATTGCAACAGGAGCGGCCATCGCAACACCAGTTGCAATATCGCCTGCAATTTCAGGGTTAGCTGCAACCATTGCACCAGCAATATCAGCAGCAGCTTCAGGATTCGCCATTGCCATTCCACCTGCGATATCAGCAGCAGCTTCAGGCGCAGCAGCAGCCATCGCATTTGCTGCATCAGCAGCAAGCTCAGGTGCGGCTTCCATCATTCCTTCTGCAGCCATTTGTGCGGCAGCAGGGTTGGCCTCAGCCATAGCAGCAGCAGCCTCAACGGCTAGTTCAGGATTACTCTCGGCAATAGCAGCAGCCATATCTCCTGCCATTTCAGGAGCGGCTTGAGCCACAGCGCCAGCCATAGCAGCGGCAGCGTCAGGAGCGGCTTCCATCATAGCTCCAGCAACATCAGCAACAGCGTCTGGATTTGCATTTGCCATTCCACCTACAATTGCAGCAGCGGCATCAGGATTAGCTTCAACCAGTGCAGTAGCTGCATCAGCAGCTGCTTCTGGTGCTTGAGCGGCAACACCTGCGGCAATTGCTCCAGCGGCATCTGGATTAGCTTGTATCAGTGCGGCAGCAGCTTCAGCAGCAGCTTCCGGAGCTTGAGCTGAAACAACATTTGCAATTGCTCCAGCGGCATTAGGATTAATCGCAGCCATCTCTCCAGCAATATCAGCAGCCAAGTCTGGATCTGCAGCAGCAACAGTCGCAGCAATATTTGCTACAGCACCTGCCATGGCTTCTGGATTAACAGCGGCCATATCGGCGGCAATATCTCCAGCAAGTTCTGGTGCAGCCTGAGCGACAGAAGTAGCGATTAATGCAGCAGCGGCAGGATTGGCTTCAGCAAGCGAGCCAGCCACATCCGCAGCAGCTTCAGGTGCAGCCTCTGCAACACCTGCAGCAATCATTCCAGCAGCTTGAGGTACAGCTTCCGCTAACGCTGCAGCGGTATCTGCAGCAGCAGCAGGATCAACTTCTATTATTGCTGCAGTAATATCTTGAGCGGCTGCAGGGTTAGCAGCAGCCATTGCAGTTGCAGCAGCAACTGCAGCTTCAGGGTTTGCATCAACAACAGCAGCCATTGCATCACCAGCGGCAGCCGGTGCAATTTGTGCAACTCCTGTTGCAATATCATTTAAAGCGTCTGGATTGGCATCGGCCATTGCTCCGATAACATCACCAACAGCATCAGGTGCGCTTCTTGCCATTCCACCTGCGATTGCGGAAGCGGCATCAGGTGCAGCTTCTGCCATTGCAACAGCAACATCGGCAGCCATTTCAGGGTTACCACTTGCAATACCTGCAGCAACCGAAGCAGCAACTTCTGGTGCGGCTTCTGCCATCGCAGCAGCAGCTTGAGTTGCTATGTCGGCGTTTCCACCATCAAAGAGTCCTGAGTCGGCCACAACAGCAGCCATACCTTGCGCCGCAGATGCAGCAGCGGCAGGACTAGCCTCGGCCATCGCCGCAGCAGCAGCCACAGCTTGTTCAGGTGCAGACTCCATCAATGCACCTGCAATATCTCCAGCAGCAGCTGGATTTGCTTCGGCCATTGCAGCTGCAAGTTCACCCGCAGCTTCAGGGTCATTAGAAATAAGTTCAGATGCAACGGATGCAGCAGCATCAGGTGCAAATTGGGCTACAGCAGCAGCCATGTCAGCTGCAGCGTCAGGGTTGGCATCAGCCATTGCAGCTGTTACTTCAGCAGCAAATTCTGGATTTGCAGCAGCAGTGCTTGCAGCAATTTGTGCCGCAGCGTCTGGGTTTGCCTCTGCTAATGCAAGAGCGGCTTCAGCGGCAACCTCTGGGTTACCCGATGCAACTCCAGCAGCCAGTGCTCCTGATAATTCTGGTGCAGCTTCGGCAACAGCTCCGGCCACATCTGCAACAAGTTCAGGTGCAGCTTCAGCAAGACCCGCCATCGCTTCACCAGCTGCAGCAGGGTTTGCTTCTGCCATTGCAGTTGCTAGTTCAGCGGCAGCGCCTGGATCAGCGGCAGCCATTGCTCCCAATACTTCTCCGGCAGTTTCAGGTGCAACTTGAGCGACTTGTGCTGCCATGTCTGCATTGAAGTCTGCCATATCTTCCGGCGATACACCTGGTATGTCAGCCATTTGTTCCATCATCTGGCCTGCAATTTCTCCAGCAGCTTCAGGATCAGCAGCCGCAACAGCTGTTGCAATGTTCGCTGTCATTTCAGCCATTTGTTCTGCAGGATCAAAATCTGCAGGAGCGCCAGATATTTCAGCCATTTGTTCCATCATTGCCCCAGCTACTTCAGCAGCAATTTCCGGTGACGCTGCAGCAGCTTGAGTGGCTATGTTTGTTGCCATCTGAGCCATCTGCTCTCCCATATCAAAATTTCTTGAAATATCACTTAGTTCAGAGAAACCATCAGCTTCTTGAACAACTTCCATTGCTGTCATCATATCACCAACAATTTCAGCTGCGGCTTCTGGGTTTGCCTGCACAGCTGCGGTAGCCATTGATGAAGTCATATTAGCTCCTGTTTCAGCAAGGGTATCAATTTCAATACCAGGAATCTCTGACATTTGCTCCATCATTGTATCTGCAAGTTGAGCTGCTTGCTCAGGAGCGGCTTGAGTTGCAGCGGATGCAACGTTTGCTGTCATTGCAGCAGCTGCTTCTGCAAGAGCACCTTCGCTTGCATTGCCGTCAACAGCCGTCATTGCATCAACCATTGCTCCAGCAACTTCTGCTGCAGCTTCAGGAGCTGCACTTGCAACTTGGGTTGCAATTGCTGTTTGCATAGCTAATGCTTCATCTTGAGAAAAATTTTCATTTCCAGCAGCAACAGCTGCCATTTCACTTGCAATTTCCGTTGCGGCTTCCGGATTGGCTTGAGCAACGGTTGCAGCAATATTTGCAGCAGCGCTTGGTGCAGCTTCAGCCATAGCAACGGCAGCCTCGGTAGCCAGTTCAGGTAACGCTTCACTCACTACTCCAACAGCAGCGCCTGCGGTTACTGGATTGGCATCAGCCATAGTAGCAGCTGCTTCAACTGCTTGTTCTGGTGCAACTTCTGCAATTGCTCCCATAACTCCTTCAGCAGCTCCAGGAGCTGATTCAGCGATTTGTTCAGCAATATCTCCAATTGCTTCAGGATTGGCCTCCATCATTGCGCCAGCAATATCGCCAGCTAATTCTTGTGCGACTTCTGCTGCAGCACCTTGCGCTTCAGCAATTATTTCTTGAGCAGCATCTTGTACCTCAGCTATTGCAGCTTGAGCTTGAGCTACTACGTTTGGATCGTCAGATGTTAAATCAACCTGCAAGTCTGCTGTTGCATCGGCAACTTGTGCTTGCGCTTCAACCTGAGCAGCGGCAATTTCTTGAGCGGCATTTGCTTGTGCAGCAACAGCAACACCTGTTGCAATATCAGCTGCAGCTTCTGGATCAGCAGCAGCCATTTCTGTAGCTACTTCTGCAGCAACTTCAGGATTACCTTGTGCCACACCACCAGCAATTGCAGCGGCAGCTTCAGGTGCAGCTTCCTGCATAGCCATAGCAGCTTCCCCTGCTTGATCAGGTGCTAACTCAGCCATAACTTCAGCAGCGGCTCCTGCAGCAGCTGGTGCAACTTCAGCCATAGCGGCAGTTGCTTCAATAGCTTGTTCAGGAGCTGCTTCAATAATTGCTTCTGTCGCAAGTGCAGCGGCAGCTGGATTTGCCTCAGCTATATCAGCACATAATTCAACGGCTCCTTCAGGATTTGATGCCATCATTTCTTGAACCATTTCCGCAGCAGCATCTGGGTTCGATGCAGCTGTTCCTGCAATAATTTCTGCTGCAGCATCAGGATTCATTTCAATCATCTCTGCAATAATTTCTTGTGTTGCAGCTTGTGATGCCTCAAGTGCAGCCTCTTGACCTGCTTGATTATTTTCTAATAGCGTTTCTTGTAAATCAGCTTGGATATCAGCAAGGCCCTCTTGACCAGTTTCAGCAACTTGAGCTTGCGCGTCGGCTTGGACTTCAGCGTTTGCCTGTGCAGTTTCTTGATTAACTTCCGCAACAGCAGCTTGCGCAACACCAGATGCAACTCCGGCAGCAACAGCGGCAGCAGCTTCAGGTGCGGCCTGAGCCATGGCAGTCGCGACTTGAGAAGCAGCTTCAGGATCAGCAGCAGCTACAGCGCTTGCAGCTCCACTTGCAGCAGCAGGGTTTGCAGCAGCCATTGATGCAGCGGCATCCACAGCATGTTCAGGTGCAGCTTGTGCAACAGCTGTTGCAACAGCGCCCGCAGCTGCAGGAGCAACTTCAGCAATTGCTGCAGCCATTTCAGCGGCACCTTCTGGATTAATTTGTGTTAAAGATGTAGCTACAGCGCCAGCAGCAGCTGGTGCATTTTGAACAACATCAGAAGCAACATCCTCTGCAATATCTGGTACAGCGGCAGCCATTGCAGCAGCTGTAGCATTTGCTGCGGCAGGAGCAGCTGCGGCAATTGCTCCAGCAATTTCTGCGGCTTGCTCTGGGATAGCTTGTGCTGTAACAGTTGCTATTTGTTGAGCGGCGGCAGGATTAGCTTGTACGACTGCTGCCAACATTTCGTCAGGATTATCATTATTAGCCGCATAATTTTGAATCAATGCCTGTTGTTCTTCAGGGGAGCCCGCGGCGGCAACCTCTTGAAAAAATTCTTGTGCTTCTGCTGGCGTTACTGGCATTTATTTATTCCTTTCTAAAATTGTAACAGTAATAAACTCACTAAATTATATTGTTTAAGACGGAGTATTAAATGTTCCTTGTTTAGTCGTATCTTCTACCATATCTGGTTCAAGAAGGTTTATTACATCTAAAATTTCATAAACAGTGGTTAACAAAGACATACTATCATCTGATAAATCTTTTAGTGAACTTTCCAATGCTTCTTCTGCAGCCAAAACCGCAGCTGCGTCAGTTTGGTCAGCAGCCCTTTCCTTTTGAGCAATGGTTAAGAGCTCTTTAGCGATAGTTGCCTCATTTTCACTATATGACAATAATGTTCTTGCATTTGCGTATTCAACCCAAGCCTCTTTAGCTGATTTTATTGTATCTCGCTCTTTCAACGCAAGATCATTTATAGCCCGATCAAGAGCAGACCTATCATTTAAATAACTAGGCATTTCCATATAAATACCTGAAATAGGAAACTCAACTGTTACTTTAATCTGTTCTTCATAATGACTTCCTTTAGTGTGTGATGCATCACTTTTATCAGAATACTTGGCCTCGGCATCAATTGTTGGTCCGAAATTTGCAAGTGCACTTGTTAAATCATTTCTTGCCGTTTCGACATCAATTTTGGCAATTTGTAAATCTCTATTATTAGCAAGCGCAATTTCTACTGTTGCTTCCATTGACTCGGGAACCATTGATAATGTAGATGCCGCAAGACGTGGTTTGGTCAAAGCGCTAAGGTTTACTTCATCAACATTAAAGAGTTTTTCATATGTATACTTTGCTGATTTAAAACTTTTTTCGTCAGAGATTACAGTTTTCTGTGCACTAGCAAGTTGTCTTTTTGCCTTTAAGACATCAGAAGCTAATCCGGAACCTACCTGAACTCTAATTTCCTCTTGACCCGTTGTTTGTCTGGTATTTTCTTCAGCAGCAACGGAGGCCTCAAGTTTTTCTGAAGCTTTAATTAATCCAAGATATGCATCAGCAGCCTCGATTAAAAGATCGTTTCGTGATGTGATCAACTCAAGTTGTTTTTTTTCAACCGCAAGGTTCTTATTTCTCACATCAGCCATGGAAGCGCCAGAGTCCATTATTTTTTGCTTCCAAGTCCAATCATAAGTATCAAATCCATCGATCTGTGATGGTGAACCAGCATTATATTTGTCGTTTTGTCCACCTTCCCACTTTACGGAAAGGTCGGGCGCGTAAACAAGCAGGGCATCAGTAACGTCTCTATTTGCCTCTTCTAATTCTTTTTTTGCGTTAACTATGTCTTCATGCTTTTCAAGAACACTTTCTACCATCACTGAGAGTCTTTCGGCGTTGGCAGAAAAGGAAATAGTTGAAAAAAACATAAGAGAAATTAACAATGATGTTGATCTGTTAATGAATAAATTCATTTTGGACTCCTCTTTAATTACATATTAATATGGTCAATAATTATCATCTAAAATTTAGTCACATTCAAGGATTTTAATCACGATTCTTCCTATTATTTAAACAGATTATCTAATTCTAAATAGCTAATATCAGTGCATAATTCTGGTGCTATACGCTAAATATCTGCATAGACGTGGGTTTCATCCTCAGCTCCTGGATGGGTGACAGCTCCATTAGCCGCAGAGCCAACTGTTTTTGTGTATTTCCACAAGGTTCCTGAATTAAAATCAGTTTTTCGCTCTTTCCAGGCACTCTTTCTTTGATCAAGCTCGTTTTTACTCACATTAAGATTAATTTCACCTTTTTCAGCATCTAGTGTGATTTCATCTCCATTTTGAATCAATGCGATTGGTCCGCATACTGCGGCTTCAGGGGAAACATGGCCAACACAAAATCCACGTGTTGCGCCACTAAATCGCCCATCGGTTATCAACGCAACTTTATCACCCATGCCTTGACCATAAATTGCTGCAGTAGTTGCGAGCATTTCGCGCATTCCAGGCCCTCCTTTGGGACCCTCATATCGTATGACAAATACATCGCCTTCCTTATAATTTCCATTTTTTACACATTCAAATGCGTCTTCCTCACAGTCAAAACATTTTGCCTTACCTGAGAACTTCAAATTTTCCATACCAGCCACTTTTACAATCGCACCATCAGGTGCTAAGTTGCCCTTTAAGCCAACTACACCTCCAGTTAGTGAAAGTGGTTTATCATAAGGACGAATAACATCTTGTTTACTATTAAATTTAACTTGCTCTAAATTTTCAGCAACTGTTCTACCTGTAACTGTTAAACAATCTCCGTGAATAAAACCACCTTCAAATAAAGTTTTGATGATTATTGGTACACCACCAGCTTCATAAACATCCTTTGCAACATATTGCCCTCCAGGCTTTAAATCTGCTAAATAAGGCGTGCGCTTAAAAATATCGACTACATCATCTAAATTAAATTTTATTCCACACTCATGAGCAATAGCTGGCAGATGAAGTCCTGCATTTGTTGAACCACCAGTTGCCGCAACAATTGTTGCGGCATTTTCTAATGATTTTTTTGTCACTATGTCACGAGGTCTAATATTATTTTCAATTAAATACATGACTTGTTTTCCAGAGTCGTATGCATATTTATCTCTTTCTTCATAAGGAGCGGGTGCACCAGAAGAATAAGGAAGCGCTAGACCAATTGCTTCTGAAACACACGCCATAGTATTAGCTGTAAATTGACCACCACAAGCACCAGCACTCGGACAGGCAACGCATTCAAGTTCATGCAGTTCTTCTTCAGTAGCGTTTCCAGATGAAAATTTGCCAACTGCTTCGAAAACATCAACTACTGTTACATCTTTACCTTTATACTTTCCAGGTAATATGCTACCCCCGTACATAAAAACACTTGGTACATTTAATCTGCACATCGCCATCATTAAGCCTGGGAGCGATTTATCACAGCCAGCTAATCCGACAATTGCATCATAACAATGACCTCTTACAGTCAGCTCAGTTGAGTCTGCTATTACTTCACGTGAAACCAATGATGACTTCATGCCTTGATGACCCATGGCAATGCCATCTGTTACAGTAATTGTGCAAAATTCGCGCGGCGTTCCCTCTGCCTCAGTAACTCCTTTTTTAACTGATTGTGCTTGACGCATCAGAGCTATGTTACATGGTGCAGCCTCATTCCATGTAGAAACTACGCCTACAAATGGCTTATTAATGTCATTTTCGTCCATGCCCATAGCATAATAATATGATCGATGAGGAGCTCTTTCTGGTCCAACTGACACGTGACGACTTGGCAATTTGTTTTTATTGAACTTCATTATTTACTCAAAATTTTGAATAGTTTTTGTAATTTTATCTTTGGACAATTGATACTCTTTTTCTCTTTCTTTTTGTTCTAAGATTATTTCTTCGGGCGCATTATTAATAAAATTTTTGTCGTTTAACTTGCTGTGTATTTTATTTAATTCTAGTTCAGTTTTTTTCAGATTTTTTTGTAGCCTTCTTTTTTCTTCTCCAAAATCAATAATACCCTTAAGTGATAAATATATCAAACCATCATTAAATATTACCTGAACCATGCCCTCATCTTTAGAAAATTCTTCTTTTTCAAATGAGTCAGATCGTGTAAGTGAAATAATTATTTCTTTGTTTTTTTCAATTATTTCCTCTAAATCAGAACTAACATTTGAATAGCTTATTTTAACTTTGGACTTAGCGGGCACATTTAGCTCAGCCCTTGTAGACCTGATTGATGATATCAAATTAATAAACAAATTTACTTTCTCACTATTATTAGATTCAAAATCTAATTTCTGCGGCCACTGAGATCGGCTAATTCTCTGAGACCCTTTCTCTAAGATATTTGTTGCTTGATCCCAAACATGTTCTGTAAAAAAGGGCATAATTGGGTGCAGCATAATTAAAATTTTTGAAAGCACGAGTGAGGTAATTTGTTTGGTCTCATTGATTATTATTTTATCATTTGAAGAATATATAATTTTTGTAATTTCAAGATACCAATCACAAAATATACTCCACGTGAACTTATAAAGAGCATTTGCCGCTTCATTAAACTTATAGTCTTTAATTGTTTGTTCTGTTTTTTTTCTACAAATTTCAAGTTCATTTAAAATCCACAAATTAAATATATTTTGGGTATTTTTGATTTCAAAGTCTACGTAAAGACATTCATTCATTTCACATAACTTTACTGCATTCCAAATCTTAGTAATAAAATTTCTATAGCCTTCAACTCTCTGCTTTGAAAGTTTTATGTCTCTACCTTGAGCAGCCATTGAACAAAGAGTCATTCTTAAAGAGTCTGCGCCAAACTCATCCATCAATATTAAAGGATCAATTACATTTCCTTTTGACTTAGACATTTTCTGTCCTTTTTCATCTCTCACTAAAGCATGAACATACACTTCACTGAATGGGACTTTATTTGTAAAATATAAACCCATCATCATCATACGGGCGACCCAAAAAAATATAATATCGAAACCAGTTACTAGAGTTGATGTGGGATAAAATTTTTCAAACTCTGGTGTTTTATCAGGCCATCCTAGAGTAGAAAAGGGCCATAAAGCTGAAGAAAACCATGTATCAAGAACATCTTCATCTTGAACAAGTTTTACATCTTTTTTGTACCTTTCCTTGGCTATCTTGTGAGCATCATCTGAATTTTCGGCGACAAAAATATCTCCATCTGGCCCATACCAAGCTGGTATTTGGTGACCCCATATTAATTGTCTTGAAATGCACCAAGGTTGAATATTTTCCATCCAATCAAAATATGTTTTCTGCCAATTTTGAGGAACAAATATTGTTTCTTTTGTTTTTACCTTATCGATTGCATTTAAAGACAATTTTTTTGCATTTACAAACCATTGATCTGTAAGCCAAGGCTCCACCACTTCACCTGATCTATCTCCATATGGCACAGTATGAATATTTTCTTCAACTTTATTTAGTGCTCCAATAGTTTCTAATTCATTAACAATTTTCTCCCTTGCTTTAAAGCGATCAAGATTTTGATATTCGATTGGGCAGTTTTCATTAAGCTCAGCATTCTCATTAAAAATATTTATTACTTCAAGATTATGTCTTTTTCCTATTTCATAATCATTAAAATCATGAGCTGGAGTTATTTTAACAGCACCAGAGCCTTGATCCACTTTTACATACTCATCAGCAATAATAATAATTTTTTTATTAATGATGGGAATATATGCATACTTACCTACAAAATCTGTAAACCTTTCGTCTTCAGGATGAACAGCAATTGCCGTATCTCCAAGCATTGTCTCGGGTCGAGTTGTTGCAATTGTAATTACCTTATCTTCATTTTCTAATTTGTAGTCTATATACCAGAGCGAACCTTTTACTTCTTTTTGGATCACTTCTAAATCTGAAATAGTGGTTTTTAATTTTGGATCCCAATTACTTAGTCTTTTATCTTTATAAATAAGTTTATCATTATATAATTTGACGAATACAAATCTTACTGCTTTTGACAAACCTTCATCCAGAGTAAACCTTTCTCTAGACCAATCACATGAACAACCTAATCTTTTTAATTGATTAATAATTTCATTACCAGATTGATTTTTCCATTCCCATACATGTTCTATAAACTGTTCACGAGATAAATCTTTTTTATTTATGTCTCTTTTTTTTAGTTCTCTTTCAACAACCATTTCTGTCGCGATACCAGCATGGTCTGTACCAGGCTGCCACAAAACACTTTTGCCCTGCATTCTAAAAAACCTAACCAAGATATCCTGGAGAGTATTATTTAGAGCATGGCCCATATGAAGTGTTCCTGTAACGTTTGGAGGAGGGATCACTATGCTGTAAGCGTCACTTGAAGACTCTAAAGGTTTAAAATCTCCATCATTTTCCCATGTTTTATAAATTTTATCTTCAACAAGACTGGGTTGATAATATTTTTCCAACATTAGTTTTTTTTGTTTTCTGTGCTAATGATGATTTTTGATGAATTTAATCTCTCTTGTATAATTTTTGTTAGCTCTTCATTAATGATTTGATCTAACTTTGACTGAGGCAATGTAGCTACTGCATCACGTACCGCCTTTTTTATTTGCTCCTCATTTATTGTATCTGCAATACTTATATCTAATTTGGATTTATCCTCTTCAAAATTTTTAATTTCCTTATCATTAATTGGATCAGATAATTCAAGTATATCTATCTTCTCATCTTCTTTTTTTACCTCTTCATCAATTGGATTTGTGAGCTCAATTACATCTTTAGGCAGTTTTTCATTATGATGTGCAGATTTCTCAGACATCATATTTCTGATAGCATCTAGTATCTCTTCAGTATTTGGACTATTTTTATTCATTATAATACTTTTATAGCGGTAAGCAGTTAGAAACTAAAGCTATTTCTTTTCATGAACATGCTTAAGACTGGTATTTTACAATTAAATAACTTTTGTTCACTAATTGATTGTCCATACTTTTTAAATAATTTAGCTGAACAAATTTCTTCTTCCTGTACTATAGCAAGAAGTCTTCCTCCTTCATCCAATTGATCAATTATATTATGTGGAACTTCTTGAATAGCGCCTTCAATTATAATTGCATTAAAGGGTGATTGTTCGTTATATCCTCTAGCAATTTCATTATTAACAAAAACTACATTGTTTATATTATTTTTTTTTATTGCATTTTCGGAATTATTTAGAAGCTGTTCATTTTCTTCAACAACAATGACTGTTTCAGCTTGATGAGATAATATTGCACTCAAATAACCTGTAGTTGCTCCTAATATCAAAACATTTTCATTAGCCTTCAAGTTAATACTCATTGCAATTTGAGCAATCAAGCTAGGTTTCAAAATAGTTCTTTTGTCTTCTAATAAGATATTTTTTTCAAAATATGACATTTCTTTCATTGTCTCAGGCATGAAGTCATTTCTATCAAGAGAGTAAAAAGCAGACAATAGTTCCTCACTCATTCCATTTATTGGCTTTATTTGCCCTTCAATCATATTTTTATTGAGTGATGCTTCTTCCATAGTTCAATTGATACATTTTTATAATATATGATTACTTACATTTCAAAAGTATTCACATTTTATGTTTATTAATGATATATAAAACTTACATTATGGCCACGTGGCGGAATGGTTACGCAGAGGACTGCAAATCCTTGTATACCGGTTCGATTCCGGTCGTGGCCTCCATTCATCTAAATTAGATGCTTTTTGAGTGATTGGATAAGTCTATCTGCTTGATCGTCACGTATCCAAGAATGAAAATTTTTTATCATCGGAGGTGAAAAATTTGGTAACAATTGATTGAGTTTACTTTTCATTGACCTTATCGGTGTACCCTTTTCATGCGAGGCAAGGTAAGCAATATAAGACTGCGGATATTCTGGTTGCAATCTTATAAGTTTTTCTGAATATTTTTGTGCTTCCTTCATTTTTTCGTCAATAAAGTTGAATCTCCAAAGCTCATAATATGTTCTCCATTGCCCGTAAATATCTTCGTATAACTCAAGCGCTTTGTCCATCTCCTGATAGGCCCTCTTTTTCTCATCGATCTGAAATAAAGATGAGCCAAATAATCGACGTCCATGCGCAAACTTCTTATTTAACTTGATTGAGTTATAAGAGTGATTCAAAGCAAGGTCAAAATTACCACCATAATAATATGATAATCCAAAGGCAAATTGACAGAGAAAATTATTTTCATTTAATGAAACTGAACTTCTTGCAAGGTTTAAAAGTGTTTTTCTTACTTTGTTTGGATCTCTTACATTAAACATCCAAAGTTTATCAGCGTAAGACATAGCAATTTTTGAAATCGTAATAGCTAAGTCTTCTTTTGGTATTGAACTACTTAATTTGTCATATGAGTTTTTTGATAACAAAAACCTGATTGTTCTTTTATCTTTTTGGTTTTTTGATTTTCTTATTACTCCATTTTCTTCAAGATATTTTAACCTCCTCCAAAGTGTTCTTTCTGGGGACTGAGTAAAGTATTGAATGTCATAAAATGAAAGACCTTTATAAAAATTAACATAAAGTCTAAATACAATTTCTAAATCTAGTAAGCTTGTAAGCGCAAGTGATTTAAGTACTTTAAATAAACCACCGTACAAAAAGCTAAATACAGCCTCATCAAGTAAATTTACATTTTTAGAAACTTGATCACTTCTACCAAATCCAAACTCATAAATATTGTCTTTTTGTACTGTCATTGAGAGTATATTTATATCTTTCTTATTGAAGTAAAACTAGATATAAACTTTATCTTTTGTTATAAGAAACTACATAATCCCCGGTAGCTCAGTTGGTAGAGCAAGCGGCTGTTAACCGCTTTGTCACTGGTTCGAGTCCAGTCCGGGGAGCCAAATTATAAAATTTGGCTTAAGAATGTTTTAGTTCGCTCACTTTCAGGATTGTCAAAAAAGTCTTTTGGATTTTTTGCTTCTACGATTTGCCCTTCATCCATGAATATGATGCTATCCGCAACCTCTTTGGCGAACCCCATTTCGTGTGTAACAACAATCATAGTCATTCCGCCTTGAGCTAGGCCAACCATCACATCCAATACTTCCTTAATCATCTCAGGATCAAGAGCTGAAGTAGGTTCATCAAAAAGCATAATTCTTGGCTCCATACAAAGGGCTCGTGCTATGGCCGCTCTTTGCTGTTGGCCACCAGATAACTGAGCAGGATACTTGTGTGCCTGATCATCTATCTGAACTCGTTTTAAATATTCCATAGCTTTTTCTTTTGCTTCAGCTTTTGGTAGTTTACGAACCCAAATAGGGGCAAGCGAACAATTGTCTAATATGGATAAATGTGGAAATAAATTAAATTGTTGGAATACCATTCCAACTTCTCCACGTATTCTCTCGATACTTCTACTGTCGTTAGTCAACTCTGTGCCTTCTACTATAATATTTCCTCTTTGATGTTCCTCTAATCTATTAATGCATCTGATAAGTGTTGATTTGCCAGATCCGGATGGACCACAAATAACAATCTTTTCCCCTTTGTTAATTTCAAGATTAATATCATTTAATACATGAAGTTCACCGAACCATTTGTGAACATTTTTCATTTCTATCATTAATTCAGAGCTCATACTTATCTTCCCGTATCTAATTTCTTTTCAAGGCGTTGACTATACCAACTCATAGCATAACAAAAAACCCAAAATACTGCAGCAGCAAAAACATATCCCTCATGAGAAAAACCTAACCAATCTGGATTTGTTCCAACAAATTGAATAATACCAAGAAAATCAAATAAACCTATAACTAAAACCAGGGTTGTATCCTTAAATATTGCTATAAAGCTTCCTATAATTGCTGGTATAACCATTTTGAGTGACTGAGGTAAAATTACTAATGCCATCATTCTCCAATACGTTAAACCAACTGCTTGCGATGCTTCGTACTGTCCCTTTGGCATTGCCTGCAAACCACCTCGGACAACTTCTGCTAAATATGCAGCTGAAAAAAACATAACTCCAATCAATGCTCTAATTAATTTATCAAAGTTGACCCCCTCAGGCATGAACAGTGGAAACATATTTGAGGCCATAAATAAAACTGTTATAAGCGGAACACCTCTCCAAATTTCAATGAAGATTGTACATAAAAGTGAAACTACTGGCAGCTTAGATCTTCTACCCAAAGCAAGCATTACTCCAATTGGTAGAGATAATACAATTCCAACTCCTGCAATAACTAATGTTAAAAATAAACCACCCCACAAACGGGTTTCAACCGCTTCAAGGCCAAGACCCCCAGACAACATAACCACACAAATGATTGGGAAAATTATAAGCAGAAAAGCGCCTACCCAGCCTTTACGCTTCAAATTAGGAATAAGAAGATATATTCCTGATATTAATAGAATAAGGTAAACAAAATTTACTCTCCACAATTCTTCAGTTGGGTATAATCCGTAAAATATTAGCTTGATATTTTGTTGTATAAATATCCAGCATGCCCCTTCGTTTGTACAGTCATCACGAGTCGAGCCAACAAAATTTGCGTCTAAAAATATCCAATTCACTAAAGGAGGAATTAGAATGTAAAGGAGATATAAGCCAGAAATTGTAAGTAAAGAATTATACCAGTTAGAAAAAAGATTTTTTCTAAGCCATCCCATTACTCCTAATTCGATCACTGGAGGTCCGATCTCTTTGTTGGTAGTGCTCATTTATCTTTCACCGTCAACTTTCATAGTTCTGTTAAACAGATTCATAATTAAAGATGTAAATAAGCTTAAAAATAGATATACACCCATTACCATTCCTATAATTTCAATTGCTTGACCTGTTTGCATTAACGCAGTTCCAGCAAAAACTAAAACGAGATCAGGATATGCAATGGCAGCCGCAAGGGAAGAGTTTTTAGTTAAGTTTAAATATTGATTAGTCAACGGAGGTACAATAACCCGCAAAGCCTGAGGAATTATAATTAGTCGAAGTATTAGATTTTGTTTTAGACCGACAGATTTTGCAGCTTCTGTTTGACCTTTCGATACCGCCATAATACCACCTCGGACTACCTCTGCAATAAATGATGCTGTGTACATGGCTAACGCAAAAGTTAGAGCAACTAGTTCAGGTATTAACTTTACGCCACCTTTAAAATTAAAACCTTTTAATTCCGGATATTCAAAAGAAACTGGAAAACCAGTTGCGGCCAAACTAATAATAAATGTACTTAAAATTAATGCAGCAGATACATAGAAGGCAGGAAATCTCTCTCCAGTTCTATTTTGTCTTCGTTTTGCCCAAATGAATATTCCAATTGAGATTATTATTGTAAGACAAAGCAAGTAAAATATTATTGAAGATCCCTCACCGAATACAGTGTCAGGTATAAATAAACCTCTATTATTTAGAAAAAATGAATCGTAAAGCTCTAAACTTTGCTTAGGTTTTGGGAGTGCCCTTAAAACAGCAAAGTACCAAAAAAATATTTGAAGAAGTAATGGGATATTTCTAAGAATCTCAACATAAGCCTCTGCAATCTTTGCAATCAACCAGTTAGATGACAGCCGCATGATACCTACTGTAAATCCGATTATTGTTGCAAAAAGAATTCCTATTCCCGCAACCAGCAATGTATTCAATAAGCCAACTATAAATGAATCAAAATAAGTAGATGTTGGAGAATACTCTATGAGAGTCATGCCTATATCAAATTGAGACTCAACTCCTAGAAAGTGAAAACCGCTTGCTAAGCCTCTTTCCATCATATTGCGAGCTGTATTAGTAACAATGTAATAAATTCCAAGTGCTACTAAACCTAATGTTATAAGCTGATAGAAAGCTCCTTGAACACTTCTATTAAATATAAAACTTCCAATTTTTGATTTGTCCGTCTCCATAACAGCTAGAAACTATATATTGATTTGAGTTATTTACATATAAAAAAGGGGGCCATAAATGGCCCCCTTTAAAGTGATCTTTGCTAGAAATTGCTTTTACTATTATCTAGCAGGAGGAGCGTATAGAACTCCACCATTTTTGTATGAAGCATTTGGTGACCCCGCTCTTGCAAGACCTACAGGAGTATTTTCTCCAACGTGTTTTTCGTAAACATCACCATAGTTTCCTACCATTGTTACGATGTCATATGACCAGCTTTCACCTAAGTTTAAACCAGCGCCTGTTGCACCTTCTTTACCACACAGTCTAGCAACTACAGGATTAGAAGTTAATGCACACTCAGTTTTCGCGTTTGATTGTGATAAGCCAAATTCTTCAGCCTCAATCATTGCATTTAGTGACCATCTAACAATGTCAGCCCAATCTCCATCACCTTCTCTTACAACAGGACCGAGGGGTTCCTTAGAAATAGTTTCTGGAAGTACTACATGAGCATTAGGATCAGCAAGCTTAGTTCTTTGAGCAGCTAATCCAGATTTATCGGTAGTATATGTATCACAACGACCTTCATCGTAAGCGTTTACAACCTCATCTGCTTTTTCAAACACAACAGGCTCATATGCCATGCCGTTTGCTCTAAAGAAGTCAGCCATGTTTAATTCTGTTGTTGTACCAAGGTTAGTACATACACTTGCGCCATCAAGTTCCATTGCACTTGTGATGCCCGAGTCTTTTCTAACCATGAAACCTTGCCCATCGTAAAAGTTAACGCCTGCAAACTCTAATCCAATTTGTGCGTCACGTGACAATGTCCAAGTTGTGTTTCTTGATAATACATCTATTTCTCCAGCTTGAAGTGCAGTAAATCTCTCTTTCGCAGTTAGAGGTACGTACTTCACTTTATCTGGATCTCCAAAAATGGCAGCAGAAACAGCACGACATACGTCTACATCAATACCACTCCAGTTTCCATTTTCATCTGGGTTTGAAAAACCAGGAACCCCCTGACTTACACCACAGTTGAAAAATCCTTGCGACTTAACAGTATCTAAAGTTCCAGCAAAAGAAGCCGGCACCATCAATACTGAACATACTAGTCCAAGAAATGTAATTCTCATTGTATTCATAAGTGATTAATCCTTTTTTTTGATTTAATTAATTAAATTTATAATGAAAATATAATCACAGTTTTAATTCGAAGAGAAACAAAAAAAAAGAAACAGAAAAGTCAAATTGACACTACTACATGTTGTATCATATTTTCATTGAACCACAATCGATCGTGCTGCAGTTATTCTTATATCTACTTCATCAATTGTCTCATCCAATAAGGATAATGCATAATCTAATTCGTCGGAACTTAGTTCCGCTATCAGATCATCAATTCCTTCTTTTCCAGCACCGCATAATGAAGACTTATTACATTGCAAATACCACCTTACTGATTGAACAAGATCTTTTTTTACACCATCTCCAAACTCATACATATTTGCAACATTATACTGAGCTTCTGGTACACCTCTCTCAGCAGCAAATAAATAGTATTTAAATGCTTTTTTATAGTTCGGCCAAAATACCCAGTGGTTGTCGTAATATTCTCCTATAGCGTATGCTGCTCTTGGATCGTTATCATTCTCGTAAAGGTCTAAAAAAATCTCATAAGCTTTTTCATAATTTGACTCATTTTCATCTAAACAGAAGTCATCAATCTTACACAAATTTATAGTAGAAGCATCGTTGTATAAAAGTCCAAGTATATATTTCGCATCTGCATTTGACTCAGTTGAAATAATGTTTTTTAAAACATTAATTGCTTCTTCTTTTTTTCCAGTAGCAAAAAGATCGTATACGTTTTCAGCTTTTAACAAAACTACAGAATTTAGAACTCCCATTAATACGGTTATTATAAATAATTTATTCATTATTTTAATGGCGCGCCCGAGAGGATTCGAACCTCTGACCCACAGCTTAGAAGGCTGTTGCTCTATCCAGCTGAGCTACGGGCGCTTATTTAAAGTTATCTGCATATGATTTATTTATAACTTTCCTCTCTGAGGTTTCAAGCACTTCATAATTAATATTATTTTTTTTGGCATAATTAACTGCTTCCTCTTTTGAAGAAAATTTTAATTCAATCTGAGAGAAAGTGCTGCCCCCCCCCCATTCCATCCCATCAGAGTATCTTTTAATTGATTTTTTTGATCTGAAAATTTTAAAATCCACTTGTTATACTTTGCTCTTCCAGACTGCATTGCAGTTTTAGCAGGTTTAAATATTTTAGCTTTCATTTTCTCTATTCAGATCCATCAAGATTGAGTAAGCCTTTATAAAGTTCAGGTCTTCGATCTCTAAAAACCCCCCAAACATTTCGTAATGTTTCAGCTTCGGATAAATTTATCTTTCCTATCAGCACTTCTTCTTTATCTCTACTTCCTTCTGCGATCTTGTCACCAACATGATTTGTCACGAAGGAACGACCATAAAAATAGTTTTCAATATCAATTCCTTTTTCAGTTCCAATTCTATTTGAAGCAATGACTGGTATTTGATTTGATGCAGAGTGACCTATCATTGCTCTTTGCCACATATCTGAGCTGTCAAATCCATCATCTTCCGGTTCTCCTCCAATAGCAGTTGGATATAGCAATAACTCGGCACCACTTAGAACCATGGACCTTGCAGCTTCTGGAAACCACTGATCCCAACATATACCAACTCCAATCTTAGCGTATTTAGTATTCCATACTTTAAAACCTGTATCTCCAGGATTAAAATAAAACTTTTCCTGATAGCCTGGTCCATCAGGAATGTGCGACTTTCTGTATTTTCCTAATATGCTTCCATCTGCATCTACAATCGCAACTGAGTTATAATGAGCTCTATTTGCTTTTTCAAAAAAACTCACTGGCAAAACAACTTGCAGCTCTTTAGCTAATTCAGAAAATTTCTTTATTGTTGGATGGTTATCAAAAGGCTTTGATAATTCAAATAGTTCTTCTTTTTGGTCCATGCAAAAATATTGTGATTCAAATAATTCTTGAATTAAAATTATTTGAGCACCTTCGGAGGCGGCCTGTCTGACAAGCTTCTCAGCATTACTCACATTCTTATCAGTATCATTAGAGCAAGCCATTTGCGTTGCTGCCACGATCACTTCTTTCACAATTTACTCCTTGGTTGTTGTTGCGTAATGCAGTGTACACCACCTCCTCCCAAAAGTATATGAGACCCATCAAGAGTAACTACTTTTCGATCAGGAAATGAACTTTTAACTATTTCTAAAGCATTTTGATCTGCCTTTTCATCACCGAAAATTGGAAGAATTACAGCTGAATTTGCAATATAGAAGTTAATATATGAACATGGCTCATCATCATTTGGAATTATTCTTTTATAAGACATCTCTAATTCAATTACATCTAAGTCATTTCCATTTGCATCTTTTGAAGTTTTTAAGATTTCCAGATTTTCATTCAGTAAGTCATAATACGGATCTTGTTTATCTTGACATGTCATGGCCATAACTCTTCCAGGTGAGATAAAACATGCAACATTATCTACATGACCATTTGTGCCCTCGTCTGTACCGTGTTTTAGCCAAATAATATTTTTAATACCAAAAAAATTTTTAAGGTTTGCTTCAATTTCTAATTTTGAAAGATTAGGATTTCTATTTTTATGTAGTAAGCATTGTTCTGTTGTTAATAATGTTCCATTACCATCTACATCAATTGAACCACCTTCAAGCACCATATTGTTTTTAAAATATTTAGCTCCAGATTTTTCAATCATCATTTTGGCTACTTTATCGTCAAGCTCATAATTCTCTTTGTAACCCCAGCAATTAAAATCTGAATCCACCCCTGCTAATCCATGATTATGATCTAAAAGAAATATAGCACCTGAGTCCCTTGACCATGCGTCATTAATAGGAAACTCGATAATATCTATTTTTTCGCTCAATAGACTTTTTGCACTAGCAGAGTCCTTTGGATGAACTATCATTTTAGTTTTTTCAAATATTGAGATGGCATTTGCAACTTTCGCCCATGCCTCTCTACCTTTTTTATAATCAAAATGTGACCAAGATGATGTAACATTTGTTGGAAATGTCTCTGTTGGCCATTGCATCCAGCAACACTCGTGAGGAAACCATTCAGCCGGCATTGTGTAAGAATTTTCGATTGGCACGCTCATTCAAAACCTCATTGGTCGGGGCGGCAAGATTCGAACTTGCGACCCTCTGGTCCCAAACCAGATGCGCTACCAGACTGCGCTACGCCCCGAAACGAGAGAGAATGTATCTAAAAACAGATAAATCTTCAATCTATTTAAGAAAATCTAATAGTATATTATTTACTTCGTCAGGCTTCTCCTGTTGTACCCAATGACCTGCATTTTTAATTATATGATTTGAGATAAGGTTTTCATGTAGGGCTGGATTTATCAAACTCCATTTAGCCACAGGATCGTGCTCGCCCACAATAAAACATGAAGGAGGTGATATTTTTTTTTCGTGTGTATCTTTTGTAATTTCCCAATTTTTGTCAATGTTTCGATACCAGTTAATTGGTCCGCGCATTCCTCCATTTGTAAATTCTTTAAGATAAAAATCAAAATCCTCTTCTGACATAAACTCAGGAATTTTATTATGTTCACCAAGTGAGTCTAAGAATGTCATCTCTTCTGTGTACGGCTTAGGTTCAAAAGTTTGTGACTCTTCTCCATCACTTGTGAGAGAACTATATACTGCAATCAAAGATTTTCTCATGTCTTGCTCTAATTCTTTCTCGACACGTCCTTCTTCTTGAAAATAAATCATATAAAAAAATACATCTTTGAATAAAAATTTCATTGTTTCAATTGGAGACATTTTTGAAACTAAATATGGTACGCTCATTCCACAAACTCTATTGACTCTATCAGGATGATACAATGATGTATTCCAAGCAACTGGTGCTCCCCAGTCGTGTCCAATTAATGAAAAATTATCTTCTTTCATCTCATCTGCTATAGCAATAATATCTGAAGTGAGCTCCATAATATTGTAAGCATCGATTTCAGTTGGCTTTGAAGTTTTTCCATAACCTCTCATATCTGGCACTGCTACTTTGAAACCGTTTTTAACTAAAGAAGTAATCTGATGTCTCCAAGAGTACCAAGACTCTGGCCACCCATGTGCCATTATAACTAATGGACCCTCTCCATCAATATATGTATTAATTTCGATATCCTTATTTTTAATAATTTCAAAATTTTTCTTATTAAACATTGTTAAGATGGATCCTTTTTTCCGTGATTTCTTAAAATTTTAAAAATCCCATCTGATGTAAAAATAATTTTATCATCTATAAATAAATTACACTTCATAAATAAAATTGATTTTGTCTCTCTAGTAATTTCTGCAAAACCATATACCCAGGATCCTTTTGGAGCGGGGCCTACATAATTAGCATTTAATTTAGCAGTTAAGCATGGGAATGAGTCCTTTTTCCAAGCAGTATACCCCATAATTCCATCTGCAAATGCAATGAGTGTGCCTCCATGCGCTATACCAGCTTTATTGCAATTAATTTCCTCAACCGTAAATCCTTTATAAAAAATTCCATCTAGTTCTAAATTATAGAGAAAACCATTATTTTTTGAGAACGGTCCAGGATCAGTATCCTTGGTATAGTTTTTTATATTTTTTAATATGTCAGTTTGCATTGCAAAAATATATTTGATTAATGATGAATGATAAATATATAATAGATTGAAGATTATGGGGAGCTATTGCTGAGAGGTTCCAAATAACGGAACGACCCAAAACCTGATCTAGATAATGCTAGCGGAGGAAATATGCAAAAAATATCAATAGTTTTATTTTTCTTTATTTATTTAAACAGCTCCTTTGCCCAAGAAAAATTAGTTGTTGGCACCTACGACTCTTTCTCAGCTGATTGGGGGCCAGGACCTATTATAGAAGGAAAGTTTGAAGAAATTTGCAACTGCGATCTTCAATTCATCTCAACCAGTCAAGCAGGCAATTTAAATAATGAGATTTTTCTGAATGGAAAGGATGTGATTCTTGGCGTAGAAATGCACGAATTTGATTATTCAATTGAAGATTGGCATGAGTATGATCATGGTTTCTTTTCTTTTGTTTATGACAGTAGTAAACTAACTAACCCACCTAAAACTTTTGAGGAGTTAATAAATCGTAACGATCTCAAAATCGTTGTGCAGGATCCTCGTACAAGTCCAGTGGGCATTGGTTTATTAAGGTGGATGAAATCAATATTTAAAGATGACTTCTCTATCAAACTAAAACAATTAGATCAGAATATAATAACATACACACCAGGATGGTCTGAGGCTTATGGAATTTTTCTTGAAGGAAATGCAGACCTTGTTTTGAGCTATAGCACTTCACCATTTTATCACCAAGAATATGAAAATGAATACAAATACAAGTCACTTAATTTTACTGAGGGTCACTTAGCGACGAGGGAGATTGTTTATGTTCGAGAGAAGTCAATGAATCAAAAACTTGCAAAAAAATTTATAGATTTCATTATTGAGGATGATATTCAAAAAATAATATCTTCAATGAACATTATGTATCCATCAGTTGATAAAACTGAACTAGTTCCAGAAAAAATGAAAAAATTAATAAAACCAAAAGAAATTGATTATAACGTATTTCTAGAATCTGAACCGTTAATTGAAACTTGGCTTGAGACTGTTGCTGGCTAATATAAAAGACTTAATTCCAATAGGAGTTTTTTTTCTCGTTTTGGCGGCGGTTGTGTTACCTGTTTTTGGTTTAGTTTATTATTACAATTTTAGTTTCACACTTAATTTCTCAAATTACTATTTTACCATTATTTCTTTTACAATCTTTCAATCATTTGCCTCTGCCTTTTTTTCCATAGTAATAGGTTCTGTATTTGCACTTTTATTAATAAGATACAGATATCATAAAACTATAAAACTTATCGTAAATTTTTTGTCTATTTTATTTGTATTGCCAACAATACTATCAGTATTTGGAGTCCTAACATTTTATGGACAATATTTTTCTGTTTATGGAATAATTGGCATATTAATTGGTCATACAGTTTTAAATACTCCATTAATAACAAGAATTATATTTCAAAGTCTAAATGATATCAGTTCAAATGAATATATACTTGCAAAACAAATGTCTTTAGACAAGTTGGGCATTTTCTTTGCTATTGAATGGCCTATTGTAAAAAAAAATATACCCAGTCTCTTTGTTATTGTCTTTTTTATATGCTTTGTAAGCTTTACTCCAGTTCTAATTCTTGGTGGAAACCCAAAATATTCAACTTTAGAAGTAGCAATTTATTATTCTGTAATTTTTAATAATGATTTTAATGCAGCCCTTAATTTATTGCTTATACAACTATCAATATGTCTTTTCATATATGCTGCTTTCTTTAAAAATTTTAAAAGTTCAAATTTTATAATTGATGAACAACGAAATTTCTATGAAAATGAAAAAAGAGGATTATCTTTCTATATCGAAATTATATTCATAATACTGATTTCTATTTTCATTTTTTCTCCGATATGTTTCATAATCTTAAATGGACTCAATAAAGAACTAATAAATATATTTTCATCATCATATTTATGGCATGCAATAAATAACACATTTGTAATTTGTTTTTTCTCAGGATCTGTTTCAGTTTTTGTAGCTCTCAACTACCTTAATTTGATATATCGCAAAAAATATTTTACAGAAATATTGATTTATTCACTTATTATATTTTCACCAGTTGTCATGGCTGTTGGATATTATATTTTATTATATAAAATAAGCTTATTAAATATACCGAATATTCTTATTGTTATCATTCTAAATGCAATTTTTTCACTACCATTTACATATAACTTTCTGGCGCCCTCATACTTTAAAATTATGCATGAGAATGAAGACATCTCAAAAAGTATCAACATGTATGGATTACAGAGATTTCTAATTATTGATTTTCCTAGACTAAAAGTACCAATAATTACCGCTTTCTCAGTATCTTCAATACTATCTGCAAGTGATCTCGTTATCATTTCCTTTTTTGGAACGAATAGCTTGTCAACTCTAACTCAAACAATATATAGACTTATGGGAAGTTATAGGATGGATGAAGCATATTCAGTTTCTCTAATATTATTAATGTATTGCATCTGTTACTTTGGAACTTCATACGTATTTATGAAAGGTAAGTTATGGAACACTCATTAGATTTAACCTATCACTGGGCTGGTTTCTCAGCTTTAGCTGTCTTTGTAATCGCTTATGCATTTGTGATGGCAGAAGAATTCACTCATTTGAGAAAATCAAAACCGGTTGTACTTGCGGCTGGCCTAATATGGGGAATGATTGCAATTGCATATTCCAACACTCCTCATTACGAGATGGTTGAACATGAAATTAGACACAGTTTTCTAGAATATACAGAGCTTGCTTTTTTTCTCTTAGTTGCAATGACATACATTAATGCTCTTGAAGAACGTAATGTGTTTAATTCTCTTAAGTCGTGGTTGATTAAAAATCAATTTAGTTACAGACAATTATTCTGGATTACGGGTGTATTAGCTTTTTTCTTGTCTCCATTAGCTGATAATCTTACAACTGCCTTAGTATTATGTGCGGTTGTAGTAGCTGTAGGATCATCAAGTCCTAAGTTTGTCGGATTAGCCTGTGTGAATATTGTTGTTGCTGCAAATGCGGGTGGCGCATTTAGTCCTTTTGGTGATATTACGACGCTAATGGTATGGCAAGCTGGTCAGTTAGACTTTATACAATTTTTTGCTTTGGTAGTTCCTTCCGTTGTTAATTATATTATTCCTGCAAGCATAATGCACTTTTTTGTTTCAGACCATAAGCCCGATGTTGCAGAGACAAGCGTAACAATCAAGTATGGTGGAAAGACAATTATTCTTCTTGGTCTTTTAACTATTGTGACTGCCGTAAGTTTTCATAATTTTTTACATCTTCCTCCAGTGTTTGGAATGATGACTGGTCTGGCATACTTACAGCTCTATAGTTTTTATATTAAAATAAGAGTTAAAGAAATTGAGGAGCAAAAATATGATTTCTTCGAGAATGTTGCTCGTGTTGAGTGGGATACGTTATTATTTTTCTTTGGTGTAATTCTGGCTGTTGGAGGCCTGGGCTTCATAGGCTATCTAGAATACGTATCAGAATTTATGTACACAGACTTGGGTGCAACTACTGCCAATGTCTTAGTTGGCATACTCTCAGCTATTGTAGATAATATTCCAGTGATGTTTGCAGTATTAACAATGGAACCTGCGATGCCAGACTCACAATGGCTGCTTGTTACTTTAACTGCTGGTGTAGGCGGCAGCATGTTATCTATAGGATCTGCAGCAGGCGTAGCTTTAATGGGTCAATCAAGAGGCATGTATACTTTCTTTGGTCATTTAAAATGGACACCAATTATAGCAATTGGATACTTTGCAAGTGTCTATGTGCATATATTGATAAATTTTTAATTTAGAATGAAAGTATTTCTAACTTTTTGCCTTATATTTCTCTTAAACACAGGAGCCTCAATGTCAGAAAATGCATATAGTTATTCTTTTAAAGATATTAACGAAGAAGATATGATTAACCTGTCAGACTACAAGGGTAAAACGCTTGTTGTTGTAAACACTGCAAGTTTATGCGGCTTTACTTATCAATACGATGGACTACAAAAACTTTATGATGACTATAAAGATCAAGGTCTGGTTGTATTGGGTGTCCCATCTAATGATTTTGGAAATCAAGAGTCAGGTACAAATAGTGAAGTAAAAGAATTTTGTGAAAGTACTTTTAGCATAACATTTCCACTTACAGAAAAAAATACTGTCAAAGGCAAAGACGCTCATCCATTTTTCAAATGGTCCAAAAAAGAATTAGGTTTTATCGGAGGAGTTCCTAGGTGGAATTTTCATAAAATTATAATAGGTAAAGATGGTAATGCAATTGCAGGCTATACGGCATTAACTCGTCCATCCTCTAAAAAATTTATAAGTGAAATAGAAAAAGCTCTTCAGCTTTAATTCTTTTAATTACTTATGAACGATCTTTTTATTATTTTAGGAAATCAGCTTTTTGATCCAAAACATCTAAGTAAATATAAAAAGAATAAAATATTCATGTGTGAGGATCTTGGTCTGTGTTCATATGAAAAACATCATAAGTTAAAAATTCTACAGTTTCTTTCCTCTATGAGAAGTTACCGAGATTTATTAATAAAGAAAGGTTTTTCAGTTGACTATTATGACTGTCAAAACAATTTTGAAAAAAAGTATGAAGATAAATTAGAAAAATCTATAAAAAAACATAAAATAAATAAAGTAAGCCACTTTGAGATCGAAGATACGCCATTCGAGAAACGCATTAAAAAATTTATTATTCAAAAAAATCTTGAGCATAACGTAATACAAACACCTATGTTTCTTAATTCACGTGATGATTTTAAAAAATATCTGTCAAAACAAAAAAAGCCTTTCATGGCAACTTATTATAAAGAAAGTAGATTAAAATTTGACTTACTAATTAAAAACGGAAAACCTGTCGGCGGCAAATGGAGCTTTGATAAAGATAATAGAAAAAAACTCCCGCAAGATCTAAAACTTCCAAAACAACCAAAATCAAGTGAAACCAAACACACAAAACATTTAAAAAACTTCATAGAAGAAAAATTTAAAAAACACCCTGGTAGTACAAATAACTTTTGGCTACCAACAACACATAAAGATGCTTCAGATTGGCTGGACGATTTTATTAAAAATAAACTTAATTTATTTGGAGACTACGAAGACGCAGTAAGTCAAAGAGATAACATCCTGTTTCATAGCGCATTAAGCCCGCTTATCAATATAGGGTTGATTACACCCCAAGAAATAATTAATAGATTAAAAAAATATAGAGGAAAGATAAGTATAAATTCACTTGAGGGATACATTAGACAAGTTATTGGATGGAGGGAATTTATGAGAGGTATTTATCATAACTACTCGCCTAAAATGGAAGCATCAAATTTTTTTAATCATAAAAGAAAATTCAAAAATGATTGGTATACCGCTGAAACAGGTATACCTCCTTTAGATCATTCAATTAAGAATGCTCTTAATTTTGGTTGGACACATCATATTGAACGGCTAATGATACTATCTAGTTTAATGAACTTGTGCGAGATTCACCCAAGATATGTATATAAATGGTTTATGGAAATGTTTGCTGACTCTTCTGAATGGGTGATGGTGCCAAATGTCTATGGAATGGGACTATTTAGTGATGGAGGCATCTTCGCAACCAAACCATATATTTGTGGTTCAAGCTATTATTTGAAAATGATGGACTTCAAAAAAGGAGAGTGGTGTGAGACTGTCGATGGCTTATATTGGAGATTTATAAATAAAAATAGAAAATTCTTTAGTAGCAACCCAAGACTAAATATGATGGTAAGTGTTTTTGATAAAATGAAACAAGATCGAAAGAAAAAAATACTGCAGAAGGCAGAAATTTTTATCAGAGAACATACAAGCTAAGAAAATTTATTTACTCAATCGCATTATCCATATTCATAAGTATAGGTCTTCCATCATGAGCTGTACTTAGGGGAATAATTTTTCCATCATACTGCGCACACAAGGTTGGAGCACTTCTTTTCTGATTACCAAGATTGACCTCAAGATCAACTAAAATTAGCTTTGCATCTTCAAATGTTTTTAAAATTTTCATATTGTCCTCCTAATAAAAATACACAAATACAATAAAGATAGATCCAAAAAGCTGTGAGATAAATAAAACTACTGAGAAAAAATGAAGCATTTTGAATTTTTTTTCAGCTTCAATGATACCACCTTTAAATTTATCTCTATAAATATTGATTCTAGGAGTTAGATAAATGAGATTGATTAAAAAGAAAGCAGCGGAAACCAATGATATAATTAGAAAATCGATCATACTAATAACAAAAAAAACAGCACACGATAAAATAGTAATGATTAACCCATAAATGAACAATCTGGGAAAAATAACTCGTAATAACTTGCCTGCCTCATCTTCGTTTAAAATTGAAAATATGGATGGTGTTACAACTGACATGAAAAAAATCATAAATCCAATAATTAAAGAATGTAGAAAAATTCCAAACTGCAACATTGTAAACTTATTTGGTATTATCTTTTGAGAGTATTTTCCTTGAATCTGTATAGGTCTCTTCATGGTCTTTTTGATCAATAAGAGTTACAAATTCATGGTTAACATCACGGTGACCCATCTCATCATTTCTAACAGCAATGATAACATCTTTTAGTTTTGCAAACTGTGATAAACCCCAATAATCGATTGCTATCTGAGGTGCTTTTACGTTTTCAATATTTCCATTTTCAATTTCATCTAAATATTCTGTATAACTTATAATTGCTTGCTCCTCAAAATAACCCACAATCCTATGGCAAGTGCGAGGCGAAACTAAATACATTACAAAATAAAGATTAAAAAATATTCCTTGCACTATTATCACTAAAAATCTCTCAAAAACTGATGGCTTTGCAATATTAATAAAAGTCATTAAATGCATTCTTTCGTTCTCAGCTTCATCTAAAAGTGTTTTGATCCAGCCTCTATCTTGCTCCATATTTCTAAGGCTTTTTAAATGATTAAGCATGCCGGCAACCATTCCCGGAACCGCTGCTACAGTCTCTAGTATAACCGCTCTGTGCCCGTAACGTTTTTTAAAGAAAAGATCAGCGAAAAGACGAAGGGCTTTTGTGAATAAAAGAGCTGTACGGTCACTATTGTTTACCGGTTTATAGTGTTTAAACATTTCGGTCATACTGAATAGATAAGATTTATTTATAGAAATTAAATACTATAAAATTAATGTTTTACTGACATTTTGTCACAGATAAGGTCAAAAAAGTGGCGGTCCCTACGGGATTCGAACCCGTGATCTTCTGGATGAAAACCAGATATCCTAACCGCTAGACGAAGGGACCTTATATCTTATTTATATATCTAATAATCGGTCTAAATCAATAATTGATTAACTATTTTGTGATGCGGAAATATCAATAATATGTATTTGAGGTATTTTTTTACCCCCCCACTCATTGATCTTTATTTTACCGAATAAGCAAACTGATGAGCCTTTATTTTTTATTAATTCTTCTCCAAGCTGAGTTTTTGTACTTCTAAAAGCCATTGCTTCAATAAATTTTCCTCCATCAGATTTAATAAGGCATTTAAAATGCTCCTCACCTATTTGATCAACAGTCGCTAGTATCACATTTTTAAAAATAAAAGATGGTTCAGGATTCTCTGATCCAAAGGGACCAATTTTTTCAATTTCCTCATGAACATCTAAATTAATTGCTGATGTACTTAAAATGTCATCAGCAAATAAAATTTTATTATCTTTAGTATCGATAATTTTATTGGTCAATTGCTTCTCAAAAAAATTTTCCAATTCTTCTATCTTTTCAGACTCTATTGTTAATCCAGCTGCCATAGAGTGTCCTCCGCCTTTCTTAAGCAAATTACTTTGAACAGCAGAAATAACTAACTGTCCAAGATCGATGCCTTTTATTGAGCGTCCGGAACCTTTAGCTTCGCCATTATTTATCGAGAAAACAATGCTAGGCTTATTAAATTTATCTTTAAGTCGACTTGCAATAATGCCAATTACCCCCTCATGCCATCCTTCACCAGATACAATTAGTAGTTTATTTTTTAGTTTTTTATCATCAACTTGGGTGATGGCTTGATCTAAAACATAACTTTCTATTGTGCGTCTCTCAGAATTAAATTTATCTAAATCGTTTGAAATACTATCGATTTTACTTTTTTCACTTTCAGTCAATAAGTTAGTGCCAAAGTTTGAAAAGCCTAATCTTCCGCCGGCATTAATTCTTGGACCTATCTTGAAACCAAGATCATGAACAGACACTTTTGATTTTATATTTGATTTTTCAATCAATGAATTTAAACCTGGATTTAATCGTTTTTGAATTACGTCTATTCCTTTTGAAACTAGAATTCGATTTAATCCTTTTAGTGGAACAGCATCACAAACAGTTCCTAAAGCAACAAGGTCTAATAAAGCAATAAGGTTTGGCTCTTTTATGTTATTTTTTTTAAACCAATCTTCACGTCTTAATTTCCGGTTAAGCCCAATGATAAACATGTAAGTTACACCTACTGCTGAAAGATAGTTTAATCCTGAATTATCATCAATTCTGTTTGGATTTATAATTGCAGTTGCTTTTGGTAGTTTTATTTCTGGAATATGATGATCTAAGACAACAACATCCATACCTTGCTCTCTCGCATATTCGATCTCAGAAAAGGCCATTGTTCCGCAATCGACGGTAAAAATAATTTTGACATCTCTTTTTTTAAAATTTGAAAAGGTTTGTATACTTGGACCATACCCCTCATTAAATCTATCAGGTATATGAAATTTTAGATTCATTGAAATTTGTTTGAAATAATTAATTAAAGTTGAAGTTGATGTAGAACCATCAACATCATAGTCACCAAATACTGCAATTCGTTCTTTATTAATTATTGCCTGATAGAGTCTCTCGCAGGCTTTTTCCATATCTGCTAAAACGTATGGATCTGGCAAACTGTCTTTTAATGAAGGTCTTATATACGAAATAACGTCGTCTAAATTTACTTTTCTAATACTAAGTAATTTCGCAACTAGCGGGCTTACTTCATAACTTTGCGAAATATATTCTGTATCTTTTTCGCTATATTCTTTTAAAGTCCATTTTTTATTTGTTAGAGAAAAAAAATCTTCGTCGAAAGAGTCTTTTCTCATGGTTTAATCTTTTTTGTGATAAGTCTCGATATACTGAGATGAGGCTTCGCCAGTTCTAAGAACTAGTGAATGGGTTATGTAGTGACTGCTGTCTGATCTTACTCCTCTAACCATAGTACCTTCTGTTACACCTGTAGCAGAAAAGATAATATCACCGTGTGCAAGTTCATTAAGATTATATTTTTTTTCTAGATCTTTAATACCAATCTTTTCAGCTCTCTTTTTTTCATCGTTATTATTTATTACGAGTCTAGTTTGCATTTGACCACCAATGCATTGCAGCGCTGCAGCTGCCAAAACACCTTCAGGAGCCCCGCCGATGCCAAGGTAAATATCAACTGGATTATGTTCTTGTGTTGTCATAATTACTCCCGCTACATCACCATCAGGAATAAGAACAATTTTTGAGTCGATTGTTCTTAAAGATTCAATTATATCATCGTGTCTGGGTCTTTCTAAAACACAGGCAGTTACTTCACTAATTTTAACTTTTTTAGCTTCCGCGATACTTTTTATATTTTCTTCGACAGCTGCATCAAGATCTATTACGTCTTTTGGAAGACTACCGCCAACTGCAATCTTATTCATGTAAGTGTCTGGTGCATAGAGTAGTCCGCCTTTTTGAGCTGCAGCTACTACGGATAATGAATTTGGCATGCCCTTAGCTGTTATAGTAGTTCCTTCTAACGGATCTAACGCAATATCAACTTCGTGATTTTTGCCAGTTCCTACTTTCTCACCAATATAAAGCATTGGCGCTTCATCTCTCTCACCCTCACCAATAACAATTCTGCCATCAAAATCAATTACGTTTAAAGCTGTTCTCATTGCGTCTACAGCAACTTGATCTGCTGCTTTTTCATCACCTAGTCCAATTAATTTAGAAGATGCAATTGCAGCCTTTTCCGTTGCAGCTACAATTCCTGATGCATATTGAGTTGATATTACGGTCATAACGAATCTTCAATTCTGATAAATTTAACAGATGAGCTTACTTCTGGTAATCTTTTTATCTGTTTAATAGATGATAAAAGCGAAGATTCTCTAACTGTGTGCGTTATCAAAATAATTTCAGCAAAATTTGACCTTTTCGATGGCTCTTGAATTATACTTTCGATCGAAATTTTTCTTTTTGATAGAGCTTTTGAAATTTTTGCCATTACTCCTGCTTTATCTTTGGCTGTAATTCTCAAATAATATGGGAATGATAAATCATCAATTTGCTGGATTTTTAACTTCTTTTTCTTTTTTATTGATACGCCCAATGGATAATTATAAGTACCTCTTATAATATCCATAAGGTCTGACATAACGGAGGCTCCTGTTGGTCCAGCTCCAGCACCAGGGCCCTCAAAAATATTTTTTCCAATTACTGAGTCATTTACGAAAACAGCATTAATCTCATTACTCACTTTTGCAATATCTGATTTTAGTTTAACAAAACAAGGATGAACTCTTTGTTCAATCTTACTTAATTTTTTAGAAGCAACTGATAACAATTTTATTGAGTATCCTAATTCTTTTGCAAAAACAAAATCATATTTATCAATCTTAGTAATACCTTCTATAAAAGTTGCTTTAAAATTTACAGGAATGTCAAAGGCAATACTTGATAACAATGTGATCTTATGAGCTGCATCAATACCCTGAATATCAAATGTTGGATCTAACTCAGCAAAACCTTTTTTTTGAGCATCATTTAAAACATATTTAAAATCTCCCGAATTATTTTCCATCTTTGTTAAAATGTAGTTACAAGTACCATTCAAAATACCATAAATTTTGTTTATTTTATTAAATCGCAAATTTTCTCTTACAGCTTTTACAATTGGTATACCGCCAGCAATAGCTGCTTCATAATTGAGACAAACATTATTTTGCTCAGCAATTTTAGATAACTCATTTCCATGTACTGCAAGCAAAGCTTTATTAGCAGTAATTACATGCTTGTTATTTTGGAGTGCTTTTTTGACAACTTTATATGCTATTCCCTTTGAGCCGCCAATGAGCTCAATTAAAATGTCTACATTGTCATTTGTTGCTAATGACATTGTATCGGTTGTTAACGGAAGAGACTTGACTGATAAACTTCTTTTTTTTCTTAAGTTCTTAACAGCAATTTTAATTACATTGATATTAGCAGTTTTTTGAGAGGGTGTTTTAAAATTTTTTAATTGTTTGAGAAATCCCGATCCAACTGTTCCTAATCCCGCGATTCCAACACCATAAGTTTTATTCATCGATTTCAACCTTTTCTGGTACACTTTCTAAATCTGGTACCTGAGTACTCACCTGGTTGTCTAAAATTAGATCAGCAGCATTTGGGTTGATAAAAAACTCATAAAAAGAAAAATTTTTTGCTGATGAGCAGGCATTGAAAATAAATAAAAATAAAAATAAATTAAAAATAATTATTATATTTTTTCTCATTCTAGTCCTAACCTTTCATCATAATCATTCATTAGATTAAAATTTTGAACTGCTTGTCCAGCAGCTCCTTTTACCAAATTATCTAAAACACTAACAATACATAATTTATTTTCTTTATATCCCTTTTTTAATCCTATGACCAAGTTATTGGTGCCAACTACTTGCCTAGAGGAAGGAATTTCATTCATTGGAAGCAATTGTATAAAATGCTCATCTTTAAATCTTTTTTGTAATATATCGTAAATATCATTTTGAGATACCTCATTTGTGTCAATATATATGTTACTCAAAATACCTCTTTCAACTGGTAATATATTAGCCGCAAAAAAAACTTCAGTTTGAATATTTTTGATTTTACTTAGTTCTTGGTTTATTTCAGCTATGTGCTTGTGATCACCAATACCGTAGGTTCTGATATTTTCATTGACTTCCTTAATTAACTCTTTTTTTCCCTTTGTTTTACCTGCTCCAGAGTATCCTGACTTAGAGTCTATAACGATATCGTTAGTTTTAATTGCATTTTGTTTTATCAGTTCAATTAGTGGAATTAAGATGCTAGTTGCATAGCAGCCAGGGTTTGCAATATGCTTACATTTTTTTATCTTGTCTCTATTAAACTCTGTTAATCCATATTGGAATTCATCGTTTACCTCAAAATTGCCGTGTTGAAAGCCATACCAGTTCTCATACTCATTTTTATCATCAAGTCTAAAATCAACTGAAAGGTCAATTATACTGACATCTGATTTCAATAAATCGCCTCTTTTATGAAGATTTTCATTTGGCAAGCAGTTAAATACATAATCAATACTGCTAAAATTTATGTCTTCATAGCTTTTGTATTTGAGTGGTGTTTGTATATCAGCAGATTCATGGATTTGAACTATCTCACCTACTGACTTGTTTGCAGATAAAGCAACAATCCTAACATGGGGGTGGTTGAGGCAAATTTTGATTATTTCTTGTCCTACAAAACCACTAGCGCCTAATATAGCTACGTTTTTCATAATTAATTTTTAATTTTAAAATAGAAGTTTGAAAAAAATTATCTTTTTGAGAATTGGAAACGTCTACGCGCTTTACGTCTACCATATTTTTTTCTTTCAACAATTCGAGAGTCTCTCGTAAGTAAACCTTCAGTTTTAAGGATTGGTCTTAAGTTTGGATCTAGCAAAGTTAGAGCTTTTGAAATTCCATGTCTGACAGCACCAGCTTGACCAGACATTCCGCCACCGCTAACTGTAACTGTTGTGTCAACATTCATTTTTTTGTTCGTAAGTTCGAGGGGCTGATTAACTAGCATGTTTAAAACAGGTCTTAAAAAGTATTTGTTTACATCCTTACCGTTTATTACAATTTTTCCAGATCCATCTTTTATCCATACTCTTGCTACAGCATTCTTTCTTTTGCCTGTTGCATAAGATCTGCCAAGATTATCTAATACGGGTTTATCCAAATTTTCTTCAGTATTGTTATTCATAGTTTCATTCATTTAAACTAAATCCTGTATGTTATATGTTTTAGGATTTTGAGCCTCATGTGGATGCTTATCTCCTACATATACTTTCATATTAGATAGCTGCTTTCTTCCTAGTGGCCCTTTAGGGATCATTCTTTTAACAGCTAATCTGACAAGCCGGTCTGGAAATTTTCCCTCTAATATCTTTCTAGCGTTGATGCTCTTAATTCCTCCAGGATATCCAGTGTGTCTATAATAAGTTTTGTCTTCGAGTTTTTTACCCGTAAGCTTAATTTTTTCAGCATTGATTATTACAACGTTGTCACCACAATCCACATGTGGCGTATAGGTAGGCTTATGCTTTCCTCTTAAAATATTTGAGACATTTGTAGCTAATCTGCCCAAGACTATGTCTTTTGCATCGATCAATAGCCAATCTTTCTTAATGTCCTCTTTTCTTAGAGACGCAGTTTGCTTTAGTATCTTGGATGTAGTCATATTGTAGTTTCTTAGAGAATACAGTAAAATATGTCAACAACATATATTTATATAATAAATTCATATATTTAATGACTGGTATTATGATACTTTTTAAATTATTACGCTTTACATAAGTCATAGAGTGTTATTCAATATAAAGTCAAGTTTAATACAGCTTGCGGACTTATACAGCTAAGCCATCAGCCGCACATTATGTATTATGATGCGGTTTTTTTGTTTGCTGTGAAACTCGAAAAAAATATAAATAGAGGTAAAAAAATGGCAAAAAATAAATTTAATCCAGCAGATTCTGTAAACCCTGAAACAATTGCATTACATGGAGGTGATTACAGAAGTGACCCTTCTACAACTTCAGTAGCTGTTCCAATTTATCAAACAACTTCATATCAGTTTCATAACACTGAACACGCAGCTAACTTATTTGGAGCCAAAGATTTTGGTAATATTTATACAAGAATAATGAATCCTACTGTAGACGTGCTTGAAAAAAGAGTAGCAGCAATGGAAGGTGGCGTGGGAGCATTATGTGTTAGTTCTGGTCAATCAGCTTCTATGTTGAGTATTCAGAACTTGGTCAAAGCTGGCGATAATATTGTTAGTTCAACAGATTTATATGGTGGAACATGGAATTTATTTGCTAACACAATGAAAGATTTAGGAATTGAAGTTAGGTTTGCTGATCCTACAGATCCTGAAAGCTTTCGAAAAATGACAGATGATAACACGCGTGCGTATTATGCTGAAACCTTACCTAATCCAAAACTCAAAGTTTTTCCAATTAGAGAAGTTGCAGATATTGGGGATGAGTACAACATACCTCTTATTGTTGATAACACTGCAGCACCGGTTATTTGCAAACCTATTGAACATGGTGCTACTATTGTTGTGCATTCACTTACAAAGTTCATTGGTGGCCATGGTACAACAATTGGTGGAATAATTGTTGATAGCGGTAAGTTTGATTGGGCTAAAGATCCAAAAAGACAACCTATGTTAAATAATCCAGACCCAAGTTATCATGGAATGGTATGGACAGAATTTGCCAAAGCAGTTGGCCCAATAGCTTATATTGTAAGAGCTAGATTTGTCGGACTAAGAGACTTAGGTCCCGCACTTCCACCTCAAAGTGCGTTCCAGATAATTCAAGGATTAGAGACAGTATCATTGAGAATGGAAAAGCATTGTTCTAATGCTGCAAAAGTCGCTGAATATCTCTCTAATCATAACAAGGTTTCAAGAGTAATATATGCTGGACTTGATGAAGGTGAAGCTGGTGAAAGAGCCAACAAGTACCTCAAAGGAGGTCACGGTGCTTTATGTGGAATCGAACTCAAAGGAGGCAAAGCGAGTGGGGAAAAATTTATAAATAGCCTAAATATGTTCTATCATGTCGCCAACATCGGTGACGCGAGAAGCCTTGCAATACATCCAGCCTCAACAACTCACTCTCAGTTATCAGACGAGGATATGGAATCAGCGGGCGTTAACCCTAGTTATGTAAGACTGTCAATAGGTATAGAGCACATTGACGATATTATCGAAGACCTCAAAAACGCTTTAGACGCAGCTTAAATTTAGATTTAAAGTCTCTTCAAGTCACATTGATTTGATGAGACTTTTTACATAACATCCACATCGATATTGATATTAAAAATAGAACTATTGCATTTCCTTGATGTGCAAGTGCTAAATGCCATGGAATATTTTGAAAAGTCATTAAAACACCAAGAACAATCTGTAATATAAATGTTAAGTTAAATATCAATAATAAATAACTTTTTCTTAGAACATTATTTTTTTTATAAAAAATAAGATTTATATATAAAACTAATAAGAAAAGAAAAATTGCGAATGTGCGGTGAGCAAATATAATATACTCACCTGTTTCAAAAAAATTTATAAAACCTATTATTATATTATTTTCCACCGAAGGAAAAATATTGCCGTTATACATTGGCCACGTATTAAATAATAATCCTGAATGAGTACCAGAGACAAATGCCCCATAAGCAATTTGTAGAAAAATTAACAAGAATAAAAATAAAAATAAAGTTTCGCTATTTGTTTTTATGTAAGAGTTATTATTGTCTATGTTTTTCATGTTAACATCTAACAATGTTTGAAACGTGATACCTAATATGATAAAAGCCATACTGAGATGCATGGCTAGACGATACTGACTTACATCGATCCTTCCAACTAAACCACTTTTGACCATATACCATCCAATGATCGCCTGCACTGCTAGGAAAAAACCGATTAGGAATATTCTAATAAAGTAATTTTTATTTATTTTATTTTTTATTAGTAAATAAATTAGTGGAATTAAGTATAAAATCCCAATTAATCTTGCAAAAAATCTGTGAAACCACTCCCAGAAATATATGAATTTAAACTCATTAAGAGACATTGTGCTATTTACCAACATAAATTCATCAATTTTTTGATATTTGCTGAATTCAACCTGCCATTGAATTTCACTAATTGGATACATTACTCCTGTTATTGGAAGCCATTCAGTTATAGATAGGCCCGAGTCTGAAATCCTTGTATAACCACCAATAAGAATTATTGCGCAAATAGATAATGTTAGAGAAAATAGCCATATAGAAAAGATATTGATTTTCATAGTTATAATTATTAAATATTTAATATGCTAAAAACAAAAAAATTGCTCAGTATTATTGTTTTCATCCTAATGATGTTTTTATACTGTTTATTAGTTATGGCTTTTTTAATTAAAATCAACTTTAATAATTGGATGATAGAATTTATTGTTTATTTTATCTTGGGTATTTTATGGGTTTTTCCATCAATGTATATTTTAAGACCATTTAAAAAAAGATGATAAGAAAAAAAAATAACTCCATTCAAATGAGAGAAATTCGAAAGCGCATTGATAAAATTGACTCAAAAATACTACCTTTAATGGTTAAAAGATCTCACTTGGTGAGTAAAGCACTTGGTCTCAAAACAAAAAGATCGGAGATCGTTGATTTGAAAAGAATAAATCAAATAAAAAAGAAGGTTGAATATCAAGCAAAAAGACTTGGAGCAAGTCCGAAGTTAATCAGTGATATTTGGGTTTCGATGATTAAGAACTTTATTAATTTTGAAAAAAAAAATTTTAAAAAATAACTATTTACTATGAGGTGGAAGTTTTTTTTCTACAAACCACTCATGTTTTTTTGTTGCTGGATTATATTTTTTCATTCTTAATTTTTCTTTAGCTTTTAACCCAGAGGTGGGTTTTTTAGCATAATAATAAAAACTGCTATCTACTTTTTCCTCAGGAACAAGCCTAACCTTTACTGTTGATTTTTTTGCCATTACTCTTGATCAAGTTTTTTTCTTAATTGAACCAAATCATTCATTACATTCATAAGTTTTTTTCTTTTTGTATCGGTTAATGAATGCTGTGAAATTAATGTATCAGTTGATTGTTCATTATTACTAATATTTTCTTCTGTAAAGGATTTTCTTACATCATTTTTATTTAATAGTTGCTTAGTGCCATTTTCCTTTATTACTTTTTGAACGCCTCTTATTGTATAGCCGTCGTTATAAAGCAAGTTTTTAATACCTCTTAGTAACATTACATCCTCTGGCCTATAATACCTTCTACCCCCACCTCTTTTAATCGGCTTGATTTGAACAAATTTTGTCTCCCAAAATCTTAAAACATGCTGAGGAAGAGATAAATCCTTAGATACTTCACTTATAGTCCTAAAAGCTTCAGGTGATTTAACATTCATAAACTTTTTATTCCTTAAAATTTATTTTATTTTTATTATTAACTTTTGATTTAAGTACATTTGAAGCTCTAAAGGTAACAACACTTCGAGCAGTAATGGGAACTTCTTCACCAGTTTTAGGGTTTCTTCCAATTCTTTCTTTTTTTTGTCGAACAACAAAAGTACCAAAAGAGGAAATTTTAACATCGCTCCCATTTATAAGATTTTTTAAAATTTCATTAAATACCGAGTCTACTAGTGTGGCAGACTCATTCCTCGATAAACCAACATTTTTAAAGACTGCTTCACTCAAAGTTGATCTAGTTGTTGTTTTATCCATAAAAAAATTATATAAAATTAGTAGGTTATAACAATATATTAATTATTTATTTTTGATAATTCGTGGATTAATTATTAACTTTATCCTTCAATTCCCTTACATATTGCTTAATTCTCTCATTAACGTTATTAGAGAGTAACGAGTATATAATGTCAGAGGCATAAGAGACACCTTTATATTCTGACTGTCCATGACATTTAACGACCAATGAGTTAAGGCCCATCAATATACCACAATTGTGTACTCGTGGATCTAATCTTTCTTTCACAGATTTCATTGATATTGAAGATAAAAAGTATCCGATCTGTGAAATTAACGAACTTTTATATGCGTCCTTTAAGTGGCTTTGAAAAAGCCTTGCGGTACCCTCAGCTGTTTTTAAAGCTATATTGCCTGTAAAACCGTCTGTGACAACTACGTTAGTTTTCCCAATTGAGATATCATTACCTTCAACATATCCTTTATAATTTAAAACTGAATTCTCAGTTAACCGCTTAAGTTCATCGGCTGCAATTTTTATTGTTTCAAGTCCTTTAGTGTCTTCTTTTCCAACGTTTAGTAATCCAATCGAAGGTTTATTAATCTTAAATAATATTGAAGCCAAACTAGAGCCGAGTATAGCATTTTCAACTAAATAACGTTCGTCTAATTTTGTATTAGCGCCAAGATCTAATACTATAGACTCTCCTTTTAAGTTAGGCCAGATGGATGCAATCGCAGGTCTTTTAATATCATCTTGGGTTTTTATTTTTAATAATGATAATGACATAAGCGCTCCAGTATTTCCAAAAGATAAAACAGCATTTGAAATATTGTTACTAACGGACTCAATTGCTTGAAGCATGCTTGTTTGAACTTTTGATTTTATTACCTCAGAGGGCTTATCTGTCATTTTTACAAAATCTTCACATGAAATAATATCAGAAGATGCATTTAATCTCTTAAATTTTAAAATATGTTTTTTTATTTTTTTTTCATGACCAAATAATAAAAAATTAAAATTTAGATTTCTTTTTAATGATTGATCTAGTCCACGCAAAATATGTTGAACTTTAGTTTCGCTTCCGAGCATATCAACTGACAATGTAAATTTTTTTTCCAAGATAATTAATTAAATTTTAAAAAGCTAAAACAATCATTATAATTCTGTATTTCAGTCTTGTTACAAAAATTACTTAGATTTTTAATAAAATAATTTGTAAAATCAATAATATGGCTATCTTTCACTTTTTTACCTTTATAAATATTATTTAAGATTGTTTTACTAAGCAATGTTTTATCTTGATGATCATTAAAATAAGTAATTCCTTCATTATATTGCGATATTCTTCCGTAGAAAGCTTTTATAAAGATTTTCATTTTTTTATTAACCGCAATATCTCCAAACCCCATTTCTCTAAGATTATTCTCAAAATCATTAAACATGAAATCAAATAAACTTTGGGGGAAGTTAGATTTTATTTTTTTTTGTTTATAATAATTAAATATGATAAATGCATGAAAAATAATTAAATCGAAGCGAGTTTCAAAAGTATCATCCAACTCAAGGTCTAAATAAAAAAATTTAGATCTCGATATATTAACAATATTCTGATAAGTTTCTTCAATATTATAATTATTGATTTTTTTAAATATCATAAATTTTTATGAGGTTAATTTTATTCTTATTTTTAACATCTTTATATAGTTGCTCTCCTATCAATAAGCAACATGGTTATTTATTAGACGATATAGTGATATCTTCAGATAAGATTAGCGAATTTACCATAAACACCACAACAAAAAATGATATTTATAAAGCCATGGGATCTCCATCAATAGAAGTTAAAGATATTAATGATATTTGGATATATTTAATTTCGCTTAAAGAAAAAAATGTCTTTGAAGACGATAACCTTGTTTTTCAAAGTATTTTTAGATTTGAGTTTGACCAAAACGGATTATTAATTGAAAAAACGACGAGATCTCAAGAGGATTTTGTAAATATAGCATTTTCAAAAGAAACAACTAAAGTCCGAAGAGATGCTTACGGAATTACGGATCAATTATATGATGCTTTTACTAGAGGACAATAATCTACAAAGCCGCTAACAGCAATAAAGCGACTATGTTTGTAATTTTAATCATTGGATTTACAGCAGGTCCGGCTGTATCCTTATATGGATCACCAACAGTATCTCCAGTTACTGCAGCTTTGTGAGCCTCAGATCCTTTACCGCCAAAATTTCCATCTTCAACATATTTTTTTGCATTATCCCAAGCACCGCCCCCTGCTGTCATAGAAATAGCAACAAAAATTCCAGTCACAATGACACCTAATAACATTGCACCTACTGATGAAACAGCTGCATTTTGGTCTGCAACAAACGTAACCACTAAAAACAGTATAATTGGAGATAAAACTGGAAGCATTGATGGTATAATCATTTCTTTAATTGCTGACCGAGTAAGCATATCTACTGACCGAGAGTAGTCGGGCTTAGACTCACCAGACATGATTCCAGGATTTTCAGCGAATTGTTTTCTGACTTCTTCAACTACTGCTCCTCCTGCTCTTCCAACTGCCATCATGCCCATTGATGCAAAAAGATATGGCAACAATCCTCCAATTAGTAATCCAACAACCACATAAGGATTTTCGAGACTAAAATTTGGGGTTAATGACTCTATCAATTTTAAATCTTCAACATATGCAGCAAATAAGACCAAAGCCCCCAAACCTGCGGATCCTATTGCATACCCTTTTGTAACTGCTTTGGTTGTATTTCCCACAGCGTCCAATGCATCGGTAGTCTTTCTGACATTTTCATCTAGATTTGACATCTCTGCAATTCCACCTGCATTATCAGTTACTGGCCCATAAGCATCTAATGCCACTACCATTCCTGCGAGAGCTAGCATTGCAGTAACTGCTATAGCTATACCAAATAAACCTGCTAACTGAAATGTCATCACGATGCCAATTACAATTACTAATGCGGGTAAGGCTGTTGCTTCCATAGAAACTGCTAGACCCTGAATCACATTTGTGCCATGGCCAGTTGTCGATGCTTTTGCAACACTTTGAACAGGTCTATAATTTGTTCCTGTATAGTACTCTGTAATCCATATTAAAAGTCCAGTTATTACAATACCTATGATAGAGCAAATATATAGAGAAGTACCTGAAAATGTAGTATCACCAAATGTGAATTCCTTGTTCATATCACCTAATACTATTTGTGTTACTGGGTAAATAAAAATTAGTGACAATATAGCTGATGCAATAAAGCCTTTATATAATGCACCCATTATACTTTGAGATGAACCAAGTCTAACAAAGAATGTTCCAATTATTGATGCTACCAAGCAACTGCCGCCAATCGCCATTGGATAAATAGTCATCATGTAAGCGGTATCACCTGAAAAGAAAATAGTCGCAAGAACCATAGTGGCTACAATTGTAACCGCATAAGTTTCAAATAAGTCTGCGGCCATTCCAGCACAGTCCCCAACATTGTCTCCCACATTGTCAGCTATTACTGCAGGATTTCTTGGGTCATCCTCTGGGATACCAGCTTCAACTTTACCAACTAAATCAGCTCCAACATCAGCTCCTTTAGTAAATATTCCACCACCCAATCTTGCAAATATAGAAATGAGCGAAGCTCCAAAACCCAAGGCGACCAATGCGTGTTTAAGTGTAGACTCAGATACAGAATAACTGTCCAAAATTGCGTAATAAACTGATATTGACAAAAGTGCTAAACCAGCAACTAGCATACCAGTTACTGCGCCTGCTTTAAATGCAATATTAAGCCCTTTGCCAAGGCTTTCACTAGCAGCTTGAGCAGTCCTTACATTAGCTCTCACAGAAATTATCATTCCTATATAACCTGCTGCGCCCGATAGTATTGCTCCAATTAAATATCCACCTACGACCCACAAATCTCTAAAAAATAAATATAAAAGAACACAAATTATGAGGCCAACTATAGCAATAGTAGTATATTGTCTGTTAAGATATGCTTGGGCACCAATTTGTATTGCTGAGGAGATTTCTTGCATTTTATCGCTTCCAGCATTTGACTTTAAAACCGAATTACCGGCCCAAAACCCATATATGATAGATAATATTCCTGAGAAAATAACTAGATTTAATATACTCATGTCTTATGTCCTTAATTGTTTGCGGCTGGAGGTGAAAATGCCAAAAATTACAAAAATATGCAACTTTTATTTTATTCTATATTTTTCTAATATTATCAAGCACTCCATTTAATAGTGAAGCTTCTTTCCTACCAAAAAAATGGTTGGATATCAATAAATAGTCAGAAATAACAATTTTTTTAGATATTTCCTTTTTCATTAGTATCTCATATATTGCGCATCTAAAAAGAGACAATAATAGCTTATCAAAAGATTTAATTTTACTTTTGTTATTAAGTGATTCTTCTAATGTTGCATCAATTCTTTTCAAATGAGAAAATACACCCAAATATATTTCCTTGGTTAATAAAAGTTTTGAACCATTTATTTTATTTTTAAAATCAACATTATCTAATAAATGTATAAGCAATTCATCAAATGAGGTATCAACTACTTTTTTATTAATAGAGGCCTCATAAACTGCCTGAACAGCTAAAAGCCTCTGATATGATTTAATATCAGACATTAATACTTAATTATTTAAAACTGATAGAGCTGCCAGAACTGCTTCCTTAGCCCTGTTAATTTTTTTTGAAGATCTATCGTATGCCTGTTTAAGGGTTGTGCAGGTAAGAACAGTATTTGAGACCGGTATTCTTTTATCAATAGATATTGATAAAAGAGATTTTGTTATTGCATTTGCAATAAACTCATAATGATCAGTTTTGCCTTTTATAATACAGCCTACTGCAATAACCGCGTCATATTTTTTTTTCTTCAGGAGTATAGAAATCTGAACAGGAATCTCTAATGAACCATTCACTTTAAATACATCGTATTTGAATTTATGTTTTTCTATTTCAGTTATTGCGCCGCTTAAAAGTCCATTTGTTATTTTTGGATAAAAAGTTGAAGCTACGATCAAAAATTTATATTTTTTATTCATCTATGTTATTCAATAATTTAGTCTCTATTATCTCTATGTTATAAGCATCAAGGCCAACAAACTTCCATTCAGTATTCGTAAGTAGTATCATTTTTTTTACACCAATTTCAGATAAAATTTGTGCACCCATTCCATAAATTCTAAGTTCATCTCTTATGTTCTGACCTTTGTTATCCACGTTTGACTGATTAGTAATTAAATTATTAATGATAGATTGCCCGGTATCCCTAATTAGTATGATAACACCTCGATTTTCACGTTCAATTATCTTAATTGCTTTATGTAAAGAGGCATCATCACTGCCGTAATTGCCAAATAAATTATCAAAGTAGTCTGTAACATGCACTCTGACCATAATTGGATTGCCATCGTCAATTATTCCTTTAGACAGAACAATTTGCTCAGTGGCATCATAAAGAGACTCATATATTTTAATATTAAATTTACCTCCTGACTCTAATTTTATTTCTGAATCATAAGATTTTCTAATAAACTTATCCTTATCTCTTCGATGAGATATCAAGTCTACTATTCGACCAATTTTTATATTATGTTTTTTTGAAAATTTTATAAGGTCTGGCACCCTTGCCATAGTGCCGTCATCATTCATAATTTCACAAATCACTCCTGCTGGTACGTGTCCGCTGAGTCTAGCTAAATCGACAGATGCTTCTGTGTGACCAGCTCTAATTAAGACACCTCCGTCTCTAGCAACTAATGGGAAGACATGTCCAGGACTCATAATGTCATCTTTAGATTTTTTTTGATCAATTGCAGTTTGGATTGTAACAGCTCTGTCTTGCGCAGAAATACCTGTAGTAACACCTTCTTTTGCTTCGATAGATATTGTAAAGGCAGTTGTGTCACGTGCATCATTATTTTGTGACATAAGAGGCAGATCAAGTTCTTTAACACGATCCTCAGTTAAAGATAAGCAAATCAAGCCCCTACCAAATGTTGCCATAAAATTTATTGCTTTATCGCTAACTTTTGAAGCTGGGATAATTAAATCACCTTCATTTTCACGGTCTTCGTCATCGACCATTATAACCATTTTTCCTAATCTCTGATCTTCAATTATTTCCTCAATGGTTGATATAAATTCATTATTCATAGTAATATGACTCAACGACTTTGCGTAACATATCTCGCCAACATATCAACTTCAAGGTTTATTCTATCGCCTACTCTTAATTTACATAAGTTAGTTTTGTTCCATGTGTAGGGTATTATGTTGAGACTAATGTAGTCTTGTTTAATTTTATTTACAGTTAAAGATATTCCATTTATTGCAACTGAACCCTTTTTAGCAATAAATTTTCTAAGTTTTTTTGGGATCTTGAAATTTAATTCATAAGAACCGCCTCTTTTTTTTAGTGATACTAATACAGCAGTTTCATCTATATGCCCAAAAACAAAGTGTCCACTAATCTCATCTCCAACTCTAAGAGACTTCTCAATATTTATCGTATCACCAATCTTAATTTGATTGAAATTTGTACAACTAACGGTTTCATTTGAAACATCGAAACTAAGTTTTGTTTTTTTTGAAAGTCTTTTCTTCGATGTCACGGTTAGGCATACACCATTACAACAAACAGAACTTCCTTTTTTAATATCTTTAAAATTCAAATCTGTATCAAGCACAAGACGATAATCTTTAAGTTTTATGAATTCTCTTACAACTCCTCTATTTTCTATTATTCCTGAGAACATTTTTACTTTTTTCTGTAAATAGATAATTGATCATTATCAATTGTTTTAGTGTTAATTAATTTAAATTTTTTTAAATGGTTGATTTTAACTATATTTAAATCTGAAATAGCATTTATACCACTATTACCCATAATTTTACTCGCCCTGAACCATGTAATTTTATCAATTTGGTTTTTATTTAAAAGAGAAGCTGATAATTTTGCTCCTCCTTCAACCAGAACTCTCATATACCCTAAATTAGATATTTTTTTAATTATAGTTTCGATATCTAGCATATATTTAACTTCCTTGATTTTTATATACTTTATATTCTTTAATTTAGGGGTTTTTTTCTTGATTTTATCAGAGTATAAAACATAAATTTTACGATTTTTATTACCAAATATTTTTAAGTCTCTTTTTAAAATAAGTCTTCTATCTAAAATAAAAAGATCGGGTGATCTATCATCTAATCCATCAAGTCTACAATCTAATACTGGGTTATCTTTTCTAATTGTTCCTGTTCCTACAATCATACATTCATTCAATGATCTTAATTTATGGCCCATCATTCTTGAAACTGAGTTTGTTATCCATTTACTTTCATGTAAATTTGTAGCAATTTTTCCATCAGCGGTAGATGCAATTTTAAGTGTGATAAATGGTTTGTTATTATTTAATGATTTAAAAAATACATTATTTAAATTTCTCGTTTGGGCACCAAAATTTTTAATTACTACCTTTATACCTGCTGACCTTAACTTCTTTACTGAATTACTATTAACCAATGGATTTTTGTCAACTTGAGAAATTATGACTTTAGAAAATTTTAAATCTATAATTTTATTAACACAAGCAGGGGTTTTGCCTTCATGAGAACAGGGTTCTAGCGTACAATACAAATGAGCACCTTCAATATCTCTTTTATTTTTAATTTGATTTATTGCGTGAATTTCAGCGTGAGGCACGCCTTTGCGCTGAGTCCAGCCTCTTGATAAGATTTCATCATTTTTTACAATTACCGCTCCTACAGGAGGATTTGGATAAGTTGTACCAACTGCTCTTAGAGCCATTCTTTCTGTAATTCTGAGGTATTTTTTTTCACTCAAAGGCAAACCTAATCTTCAGTTGAAGAAATCACACCTAAAAACTCTTCAAAATCTTTTGCCTCACGAAAATTTTTGTAAACAGATGCAAATCGAACATATGCAACTGAGTCTATGCTTTGTAATCCTTCCATGACAATTTCTCCTATCACATCAGATGATACCTCCGTTTCGCCTAAACTTTCAACTCGTCTTACGATGCCGCTGATCATTCTATCAACTCTCTCATTATCAACTGGTCGCTTTCTTAGAGCTATTTGAACTGATCTCTCAAGTTTATCACGATCAAAAGGAACTTTTTTTCCTGATTTTTTAAGAACTGTCAATTCCCTTAGTTGTATGCGTTCAAACGTAGTGAAGCGAGCACCACATGCAGAGCAATACCTTCTTCTTCTTATTGCAGAGTTATCTTCAGTTGCACGAGAGTCTTTTACTTGAGTATCATTATTTCCACAAAATGGGCATTTCATATATTCACCTAATTATAAATTGGAAACTGATTACAGAGATTTATTACTTTTTCTTTCACAAGTTTTTCAACTTTGCCATTATCATTTGGATTTTGTTTTAATCCCGATAACGTTTCAAGAATTAAATTTCCAACAGTTTCAAATTCCTTTTCTTTAAAACCTCTTGTTGTTGCTGCTGGAGTTCCCAATCTGATACCAGAGGTTATTTTTGGAGGTTTCGGATCCTTTGGTATTCCGTTTTTATTACATGTAATATGCGCTTCCTCTAGACTTGTTGAGGCAGCATCGCCTGTAAGGTCCATTGGAGTTAAATCAACCAAAATTAAATGTGTGTCTGTGCCCCCTGAAACAATTTTGAGGCCACCATTTACAAGTGTCTGGCTAAGAGCTTTAGCATTTTTAATTACTTGTTTTATGTATTCTTTGAATTCTGGTTTTAGCGCTTCACCAAAAGCAACAGCCTTACCTGCTATTACATGCATTAGAGGCCCACCTTGATAACCTGGGAACACAGCTGAATTAAATTTTTTTCCTAAGTCGGTGTTATTAGAGAGTATCATGCCTCCTCTAGCGCCCCTAATAGTTTTGTGAGTTGTCGATGTAACAACATCCGCAAATTCTAAAGGATTAGGATACTCCTGAGCAGCTACAAGGCCTGAAAAGTGTGCCATGTCTACATGCAGATATGCACCAACAATGTCACAAATTTCGCGAAATCTTTTAAAATCTATTATTCTTGAGTATGCACTGCCGCCTGCAATTATTATTTTAGGTTTGTGTTTTTTTGCAAGTGATTCAACTTCATCATAATTGATTAATCCTTCGTCATCTAAACCATATTGAACTGCATCAAACCATTTTCCAGACATTGAAGGTGCTGATCCGTGAGTAAGATGTCCACCGGCATCTAGGCTCATACCTAAAATAGTATCACCTGGTTTTATAAGCGCCAACATAACTGCCCCATTAGCCTGTGCTCCTGAATGAGGTTGAACATTAGCATATTCACATTTATATAGTTTTTTTAGCCTCTGAATTGCAAGGTCCTCAGCAATATCAACAAATTCACAGCCTCCATAATAACGGGCAGCCGCATAACCTTCCGCATATTTATTTGTTAATACAGATCCTTGAGCTTCTAATACGGCTTTTGAAACTATATTTTCTGATGCAATTAACTCAATCTGATTTTGTTGTCTTGAAAGTTCTTTGTTTATTGCTTCATGAATTTCGTTATCGATTTCTTGAAGTGAAGATGAAAAAAAAGTCATATAATTATCCTATTTTATTTATTCTAACAGCGTGTCGGTTGCCTTCAAAGTCCGTATTTAAGAATGTTTCAACTAGACTTAAGGCTGTAGACTCATCTATAACACGGGCGCCTAAAGTCAAAATATTTGCATCATTATGTTCCCTAGCTAATTTTGTAACCTCACTGTTATAACAAAGAGCAGCTCTAATCCCAGGTTTTTTATTTGCTGCCATTGCCATCCCTTGGCCGGTTCCGCATACTAATACGCCCTTATGAGCTATTTCATTTAAAATATCATTTGTAACTTTTAGAGCGTAGTCAGGATAATCTACTGGATCTTTTTTATCTGGTCCTCTATCGATAACATCAATTCCACAATCTAAAAGGCGTTTAATTATTTGATCTTTTAGATCTAAACCTGCGTGGTCTGAAGCAATAGATACTTTAGTTTGTTCACTCATATAGGATATTATTAAACTAATTATACTAAATCTTGTATATAAAAAAATACAATAATTAATTCCAAAGAGACTTTTTTTGTAAGACTTTTTTTAATGTTGTCGGTTTATCAGTCATTATGCCATCAACATTTATATTTATTAGATCTATCATCTGTTTTTCATCATTAATTGTCCAAACATGTATTTTTTTTCCAAGACTATGAACATGCTCGACTAGATTACTGGTAACAATTCTAAAGCCCATATAAGTCATTGGTATTTGAAGACATGGAATACTATTATCATAGATAGAAAAAAATCTATTAAGAAAAAATAATATGGTCTCACTCTTAGTCATGGATGAACATAGATTATCTTTAAACTCGTTTCTCAAAATATCTATTTTATTATTACTAAATGAACCAATACATATCCTGTCAATATTTTTCATAGATTTTAATTTATTTTTCAATAAGTGCGCAGACTCTAAACTTTTGGGCTCAATATTAAAATTTATCTCAGGCCAAGAAGATAGGGCCTCGTCAAGCAATGGAATTGTATGTGTCTCAAAAATTTTTATATTTTTTAACTCTTCATAATTTAAATTTTCTATTTTTGCATCTAGGCCAAGAATTCTTTTTAAATCTGGATCATGAAATATTATTAACTTATTATCTTTTGTATGCCTCACATCTGTTTCGATGTGCCGATATCCTAAATTAATTGAATTATTGAATGCATCTAAAGTATTTTCACAAAAATCATAGGAACCACCACGATGTGCGAATGGAATAAAATTATAATTGTCTAAAAATTTAAAAGACATATATATACTGAATTATGTTACTTAATTTTATAACTATATTAGGCTTCAATTTTATCGTCATCACTATTTTGTGGATATCATCCCTAAAAACTAGAAGGGCAGATTTTATTGATATTTACTGGGGTCCTAGTTTCTTTTTTTCATTTCTGTTGGCTCTGATAATAAATAATTCATTTTCTATGACTGAAATAATATGCTTATTTCTAATAACAATATGGGGTTTTAGACTAGGTATCTATCTTTTAATTAGAAATGTTAATAAGACCGAGGATATTAGATATGTTAAAATTAGAGAAGCTAGAGGAGATATTGGTCTTTATTTAACAGCTTACTTAATCCAAATTATTTTAATTCCAATTATATCATTGCCCCTGATCAGCATTTTAAACACTGGTGTTGATTTAAGTTTTTTCCATTGGGCAGGTATATTGATAGCATTTTCAGGAATTCTTATTGAAACAATCGCTGATATACAATTATCCAAATTTAAATTAGATCAAAATAATATAAATAAAGTTATGGATAAAGGGCTTTGGTATTATTCAAGACACCCTAATTATTTCGGGGATAGTCTATTTTGGTGGGGTATTACAATTTACTGTTTTGCATTATCTAACAATTTATTAATTTTTATTGCTCCAATAATAATGACTTACTTATTACTTAGGGTTTCTGGTGTGACTATGTTAGAAAATAGATTATCAAAAAAGAAAGATGGTTATACTGAATATATACACTCTACTAGCTCTTTTATAATATTGCCAAAGAAAAAATCTAAATGAGTGTATCAGAACTTAAATATCCAAAAAATAGGTTGCGACGAACTCGTCAAGCTAAATGGATTAGAAACCTTACTCAAGAAAATATGCTTAGTTCAAACGATTTAGTATGGCCAGTTTTTGTATGTGAAGGAAACAATATCAAAGATGAAATTCAATCAATGCCTAATGTTTATAGGTATTCGATAGACAATTTAAATGAGGTCTATGACATTGCTAGTGAGCATAAAATAAATCTTATAGCTGTATTTCCGTTCACGCCTCAGGAGCTAAAAACAAAATATGGAGATGAAGCACTAAATCCAGATAATTTAGTTTGTAGGTCTCTTGAAAAGCTTAAAAGTCATAAGTCTGACTTTGGTATTATGTGCGATGTTGCATTAGATCCATATACAGATCATGGCCATGATGGATTATTGAGCGATGAAGGTAAGATTCTAAACGACGAAACTAATGGTGTTTTAGTTAAACAATCTATCATGCTTGCTGAACATGGTGCAGATATAATTGCCCCTTCAGATATGATGGATGGCAGGATTGGCATGATTAGAGACGAATTAGAAAAAAATAAATTTGTGGATACTCTCATTTTGTCTTATGCAGCAAAATATTCATCAAGCATGTATACACCATTTAGAGATGCTATTGGCTCATCCAAGAATTTAAAGACAGATAAAAAAACTTACCAGATGAATATATTGAATTCTGATGAAGCAATCAGGGAGGCGTCAATGGACATAGCTGAAGGGGCCGATATGATCATGGTAAAGCCTGGAATTAGCTATTTGGACATCATATACAGAATTAAGAATGAACTTAAGTATCCCACATTTGCCTACCAAGTTTCAGGTGAGTACTCGCTCATTAAATTCGGATCACAACAAGGTATAATTAACGAAGAAACTATGGTTATAGAACAATTGTCTTCATTTAAAAGAGCAGGAGCAGATGCAATAATTACTTATTATGCGCCTGAAGTTTCAAAATTTTTAAAACTAATTGATTAAACGTTTTATTAAACTTGATGTATCAAGTTTATTACCGCCTAAATCTTGAATATCGTTATAAAATTTATCGACAATTTTAGTCACCTCTAAATTAATGCCATGTCTATCTGCTTCTGCAAATGCAATTGAAAGATCTTTTCTCATTAAATCAACTGCAAAACCAAAGTCGAATTCTCCCGCTACCATTGATTTAAAACGATTATCCATTTGCCATGATTGTGCCGCGCCTGATGAAATTACTTCCAATACATCATCAGGATTTAAATCGGTCTGCTTCATAAAATAAATAGACTCTGATAAGCCTTGAACTAGTCCTGCAATACAAATTTGATTAATTATTTTCGTAAGCTGACCAGATCCTGAAGTACCCATATATTTTATTTTTTTTCCATATGATCTTAATATTTCAATACTTCTTTCGTATGCCTTCTCTGAACCTCCAATCATTATACTTAATTGGCCTTTTTCCGCTCCCGCTTGTCCACCTGATATTGGGGCATCAAGGAAACTAACACCTAAATTTTCTAAGTTTTTTTTCTACTTCTCTCACAATTCTTGGAGATACGGTAGAATGATCAATAAATATTGTCTTCTCTTTAACAGAATTTAAGCAGCCTTTATCCATTGAAGTGATTTCTTTTAAATCTTCATCGTTGCCTACACATGAAATAATAAAATCATATTTTTGATTAGTTTCTGATAATTTATCAATAACTTTCCCTTTATAATTTTTGATCCAGTTATCACATTTATTTTTTGTACGATTATAAATAGAAACATTATGTTTTTTTGATAGGTAGCCAGCCATTGGAGAGCCCATTTTCCCAATCCCTATAAAAAGAATGTTATACATTGAAAATATCCATCATTCTTTGCATAGAGCTTATGGTTACAAGCAATGGCATCCTAAATAATCTTCCTCCGGGAAAATTTTTGTGTTTAATCTTTTCAAATGCCTCGAGCTCCTTTGTTTTTTCACTTACCATATTTTCTGCTAAAATCTTTCCAGCAATTCCCGTTAAAGCAACTCCATGTCCTGAGAAGCCTTGAGCATAATAAATCTTATCATTCACCATCCCAATGTCAGGCACTCTATTCATTGTTAACGCTATTAATCCACCCCAGATATAGTCAATTTTTAATTTACTTAAATTTGGATACACTTTATTTAATTGCCTCTTGGTTCTTTTTTTTAATCCCTCTACAATCTTTAGTGAATAGCCTACTGCACCACCAAATATCATTCTTTTACTGTCAGATAATCTATAATAATTTAAATCAAAATTTGTATCACTAACACAATAATCGTTTGGCAGTATTTCTCTCTGTAAATTTTGACTTAATGGCTCAGTACAGACAATATAAGTAGCACATGGCATTATTCTATTTTCAATACCTAAATTGAGACCTTTTATATAGGCGTTGCAACATACTGCTATTTTTTTAGCTTTTACCATCCCTCTATCTGTAAGAACCTCAACCGCATGACTTGTTTGATTAATCTTAGTAACCACAGATCTTTCATAGAGTTTTACATTTAATTGTTCTGCCGCTTTTACCAAACCCAGTGCATATTTAATTGGGTGTAAATGCCCCGCCCCTTTATCAAGGACACCCCCGTAGTAAAGTGATGAACCAATTTCTTTATCGATACTATTTTTGTCAAGGAGTTCTAAATTATTATAGTTGTATGTTTTTATTTTATACTCTCTATTTTCTTCATACTCTCTAAGTTTGGCCGCGCTAGTAGCGGCACTTATTCCCCCATTTTTTTTATCACATTCAATGCCAAATTCCCTTATTCTGTCATCAATTAAATCTACAGAAGCTTGAGATATATCCCAGATTTGCCTTGCAAGTTTAATTCCATATTTCTTCTCAATTACGTCTATACCCCATGATACGTCATTCCAGATTTGGCCTCCATTTCTGCCAGAAGCGCCCCATCCAAATAAATTTTGCTCAATTACAATTACCTTTAGTCCTTTTTTTGCAGCCTCAATAGCTGTTGATAGTCCTGAAAAGCCTCCGCCGACTACACAGATGTCACACTCATGATTATCAATTAATTGATCATAAGGTTTCTTTAAGGTTTTTATATTTTGTGCATAGTAACTGTCTGGATAGTTTTCCATATAAAACTAAGATAGATATTAAATTTTGGAATGTAAACTTTTAGGTTCAATTTTACCAGCATGAGCTCTTTTACCCAGCCATTTTTTTATTTCATTGGCCGCCAAAAGTGTTTTACCATTATTCTCATCTAAAATACCTTCCTTAGAATCAAAGCAAATACCGTTCAAAGTTTTTCCACTTTTGAATTTTTGTAATGTCACCCCTCGTCCTTTTTGCATTAAAGGTATTTCTGAATGATCAAGAATTAGAAGTTTTACGGCTTTCTTTTCACCACTAAAAACAGCTATTAAGTCACCTTTTTTTTGAGAACAAGAGATGGCTTTTTCATTACCTTTTAAATTCATAACCCTTTTCCCCGATTTAGTAGACGCCATTAAATCTGAGGTATTTACGAAAAATCCCTTGCCTGCACTACTGGTAATTAGATATTCCTTCTCTTGCTCATAAGTAGCTGCAAATAAAATTTCTTCATTATCATTTTTATCTATCAATAGACTGACAGGATCGCCAAAACCTCTTCCTGCAGATATTTTGTTACAATTAATTGTATAAAATTTACCTAAAGTAGAAAAAAGTAGAATTTTACTATTATTTTTTAATTTTATAATAAATTTCTCAGCATCTCCTTCTTTATACTTTACGTTTCTATAATCATCCTGATGTCCTTTTATGGTTTTTATCCATCCATTTTTTGAGAGTATCACTGTTACGGGATCTTTACTTTCAAATTCTTCAGTCGAGTAGTCAATTTCTTTATATTCTGTATTAACAACAGTTTTTCTATTTGTAGTATTTTCATCTTTTGAAAATATTTCTAAACTTTTTGTGAATTCTAAATTTAATTCCTTTATTTGCTCTTTTTTTGATTTTAGTAGTTTGTTTAATTCTTTCTTATATGTATTCAAATCTTCATTTTCTTTTTTAATTTCTTTTTCTTCTAATTTTTTTAATTGCCTTAGCCTCATTGCTAGTATTGCTTCGGCTTGCCTCTTATTTATCCTAAATACACTAATCAACTTTTTCTCAGGGTCTGTATCTGTTCTAATAATTTTAATTACTTTATTTAAATTTTTATAAACTATTAAAAAACCTTTGAGTATTTCAAGCCTATTCTCAGTTTGAATTAATCGATACTTTGTTCTTCTTTTTAAAACATTAAACCGATGGTCAATAAATGATTTTAAGCTCTCTTTAAGTGAAAATAATTTTGGCTCGAGTTTGTGATTGATTGCATTAAAATTGATGGCGTATCTAATTTCTAGATCTGAATTCTTACATAAGTCTTCAAAAATTACTTCGGCTTTAAAACTTCTATTTTTTGGAATGAGAACTATTCTGATGTCTTCTGCAGACTCATCTTGAATTGCCTCTAGATAATTTGCTTTCTTATTATCAATAAGATCAGATATTTTTTCTATAATTCTGGCTTTATTTACTTGATAGGGAATTTCATGGATGATAATTTGATATTGACCTCTTCCAAGGTCTTCTTTTTTCCATCTTGCCCGAAGCCTTATTGTTCCCTTTCCTTTGACATAGGCATCTTTCAATGCATCATCACTATCAATGATTTCTCCTCCTGTTGGAAAATCTGGTCCTGGAATAAGCTTTAGTAATTGTGAGTTAGTACAATTTGGATTTTTTAATAATTTTGATAGAGCCTTAAACAATTCATTGATGTTATGGGGAGGAATATTTGTCGCCATTCCAACTGCAATTCCTGAACTTCCATTAGCTAGCAAATTTGGAAACGCTGATGGAAGAACTATTGGCTCGTGATCGATGCCATCATATGTATTAATATAATCAATGGTATCCTCTGATATATCTTTTAGCATTAGCTCTGCTAACGCAGTCAATCTTGCCTCTGTATATCTCATTGCAGCTGCATTATCTCCATCAATGTTGCCAAAATTTCCTTGGCCGTCAACTAACGGATACCTTGTTGAAAAATTCTGAGCTAATCTCACGAGTGCTTCGTAAACAGACTGATCTCCGTGTGGGTGAAATTTACCAATTACATCGCCAACTATTCTTGCTGATTTCTTAAAACCAGAACTTGAGTTTAACCTTAATTGAAACATTGCAAACAATAACCTTCTATGAACCGGCTTTAACCCATCACGAATATCTGGTAGCGCTCGATGAGTAATTGTTGAAAGTGCGTATGCTAGATACTTTTCTTCTAACGCGTCAGTGAAGTTAATGTTTTTGATTTTCATTTTATAATTGAAATTTTTAGATGATTCCTGCTTTTTGGGAAATTAAGATTATTTGGCTCATAAAATCTCTTACGAAAAAAATGCTCTGTCAGACTAAGTGCGTTCTCTAAATCCTCATTATTATATTCAGACGATCTATTAATTAAAAAGTTGGGTAGTTTAAATAGTTTATCTTTATAGGATCCTGCTCCTTCTATGGTTACAGCCCTTCCACTACTTGGCGAAACAAATTTTAAATTGTCTTTCTCAGATGTTACTGCGCATTCAGTTAAATCTAGCCCGTAACCGATATCTGACAGTAAATCAATTTCCCAAAAAATATAACTTTTGATCCAATCTTCTCTATTTTTACAAATATCTTTTATTAGACTTAGTGACTTTTCATACATAAACGCATTTTGCTGTTTCTCTGCCATAGTAGATATAATTATTGAACATATAGAATTTATGCCATGCAAATTTACTTTACGGTTCAGTATATAAGATGACCACAATTTAATAGGTTCAACAGTATAATTACCCAAGTGGCTTTCTAAGCGTCCAGACCAATTTAACATTACTTCATTTCCTGGCTCTATTACCGCGCGTAAGTTTTTTGAATGTATTCCTCTAATTAATCCCTTATGCCTTCCATGGTCTTCTGTAAACGCATCTAAAATATAGGATGACTCATTATATTTTTTAAATCCTAATACAAATCCTGTTCCAGACCATCTCATATTTTCTTTTCTTTAGCCAGCTTTACAAATAAAAATAGGTGAATCTTTTTGTTTTCAAATCTTGCAATTTCTTTTCTTGAAGCTTGTCCAATTTCTTTCAACATTGAACCTTTCTTTCCTACAAGTATATTCTTATGTGATTGTCTTTTAACTACAATCGATTGATATATTTTGATTTGACTTGCAACCTTATTAATCTTTTCAGTTACAACATCACATTGATAAGGTATCTCTCTATGTATCTTATCTAGTATTTTTTCTCGTGTTACTTCTGAGTAAAATAGCTTCTTCTTAATCTGTATATTGCTAGAAGGCTTGCTTTTTATTGAAGTTTTAATAGTAAATTTCTTTGAAAATTTTATAAGATTTGCAACTCCTTCACCTGTGAGACTTGAGATTGGAAATATTTCATTAAACATTTTTTCTCTTGAATAAAATTTAATTGCGCTAAGTACTTTATCTTTCTTAACTTTGTCTATTTTATTTAGTATTAGAAATACATGCTGTTTTTCAATTTTATTTTCTAGAGAGTTTATAATTTTTTTATATTCATTATTAATTCTTAACGAAATATCTACGACAACGTAAATTAAATCTGAAGTCTCAATTTCCGCGAGGGGAGATGAAATGATATTATTATTAATTTTTTTTCTACTCGAAAAAAAGCCTGGAGTATCTTGGATAATAAATTCATTTTCAGAAAATTTCTTATAGACCTTTTGATTAAATGTAGTTGACTGTTTTTTCCTTGAAACAAGTGATACCCGCTGTCCCATTATTTTATTAACAAGAGATGACTTTCCAGAATTTGTTGGTCCAATTAATAAAATGTTTCCACTCTTCATTTAATAGAATTTATCTTATTTTTCTCTATGAAAGCAAGTGCAGCATTTTTTTCTGATTCTTTTATTGATGAAGAAGTTCCTATAGCTTTTTTATAATTCATAAATTCAACTTGAATTTTAAATTTAGGGCTATGGTCAGGACCAGTTTTACTGATTGTTTTATACTTAGGAAGGGTTTTATATTTTTTTAGAGTCCACTCTTGTAGCTTTGATTTTGCATCAATAATATCTTCAGCAATATTATCAAACTTTGTTTTCCATAATGCTAATATAACTTTTCTTACTTGAGTAAAACTAGAGTCTAAATATATTGCTCCCAACAATGCTTCACACGCATCAGATAGAATGCTTTTTTTATTGTTACCGTGTGATGATTTTTCAGTTTGTCCAAAAAAAATAAAATCTCCAAGGGATATTTTTTTTGCTATTTCATGGCAAGCATTTCTGTCTACCAGACTACTTAGCATTTTGTCTAGAGAACCCTCTTGTTTACCTGGTTTATCTATTAAAAGTTTTTCTGAAATTACTAATCCTAACACCCTATCACCGAGAAATTCTAAATTTTCATTACTTTCTAGTTTTTTGAAACTCTTATGTGTGACTGCCCGTTTTAATAGGGTTTTGTCTTTAAATTTGTAGGAAATTTTTTTTTCTAAAATTGATAAATTTTTTGCCATTAACTTATTAGCTTTAGCAACCTTTTAAATTGTATATCAAAAGGCCACTTCCAAATTTCATAAAATTTTGAACCACCTTCAGTTGAAAAAAATATAATTTGTGCCTTACCTACTAATCTATCAAAATTTACAGAGCCCCAAAATCGGCTATCATTTGAATTATCTCTATTATCACCTAGGAAAAAGTAACTGTCGTTAGGAACAATTATTTCATTAGTATTATCGCCAGGGGATCCGTCTATATAATTATAAATTTCATATGATTTTCCATTAGGTAAAGTTTCGATGAGAACTCTTGCTTTTACTACGCGTCCATTTTTTAAAATTTTCGTATCCTCTCTTAATTCTGTATATTTAGCACTTTCACCATTAATGATTAATTTACCATTTTTAACTTTAATGATATCACCCGGCATACCTACTAATCTTTTAATATAGTCCAAATTAGTATGAGGTGGTTTAAATATTATAACATCTCCTCTTTCTGGATTTGTTGATAAAACTCGATCTGATATTGGCCCAAGACTAAATGGAAATGAATGTTTACTGTAGCCATAATCGTACTTTGAAGCAAATAACCGATCACCAATAAGTAAGTTTGGCTCCATCGAGGAAGAGGGAATGAAAAATGGTTGGAATAAAAAAGTTCTGATCAATAAAGCTATTAACAATGCATAAATCAATGTTAACAAATTTGATTTAAACCATGATTTACTTAGAAATTTATCAGTCATTAAATTAATTAATTGTTACAATAGCTTGAGCGTAAGGAAACTCATCAGTAATTGTTAAACTTATGTCTGGCTCCTTATCGTTCGCAATTTTTTTGAGTTGAAGTTGAGAATTTCCGTGAAAAGTAATTGTAGGTTTTCCTGAGGGCAGATTGGTAACTTCTAAATCTCTCCAAAATACTCCATTTCTAAAACCTGTACCAAGAGCCTTTGCCGCAGCTTCCTTCGCTGCAAACCTTTTAGCATAACAAGCCGCACTTTCTTTTCTTCTTTCACATTTTTTTATCTCATTTTCTGTAAAAATTCTTTTTTTAAACCTATCTCCAAACTTTGAAAGCGTGTTTTCTATTCTGCGAATATCAATTAAATCTGATCCTAGGCCTATCACTGAATTTCCCTTCCTGTTTTAATCAGTTCTCTAAATTTACTTATTGATTTTTCTAGTCCAAGAAAAACTGACTCAGAAATGATAAAATGTCCAATGTTAAACTCTTTTACTTCCTTTATCTTAGATAGTTCCCCTACAGAGTCGAATGTTATTCCGTGACCAAAATGTAATTCAAGTCCAATACTATTACTAAAATCTGCTGCTTCTCTAATTCGTTCAAGTTCTGATGAAGCATCTTCATTATAGTTTATTTTACGACAAAATTCTCCGGTATGAAGCTCTACAATGTCAGCTCCAATCTCCTTGGCCAGTTTGATTTGGTCCGTTGAAGCGTCTATAAACAAAGAGACCCTTATGTTATTTTTTTTTAATTTTTCAATTTTTGGTAAGAGAATATTATGATTACTTCTCACATCTATTCCGCCTTCAGTGGTTATTTCTTCTCTTTTTTCTGGAACAATACAACATGCATTCGGGCCTACATTCACAGCTATATCAACCATTTCATCGGTTGGTGCCATTTCAAAATTTAACGGAATAGAGATATTTTTTATAATTTCATTAATATCTTCGTCTCTTATATGACGCCTATCTTCTCTTAGATGTGCAGTTATGCCATCTGCTCCATATTCTTGGCACAAAAGAGCAGCTCTTAATGGGCTTGGATAGTTTTCTCCTCTAGCATTTCTAAGAGTAGCTACGTGATCAATATTTACACCGAGACGAGGTAGGGTCATTTTTTATATTACTCTACTACCAGGTTTTGTTGCAGGTATTTTATTTAGATCGTCTGGGAGATTATCAGGATCATAAATTGGAATATCAAGTTTTATGACTGATATTACATTGTAGTCTTTAAATAATTTATGATTTGAACGATCAACGATTGCTGCGATGCCTAATAAATTAATATTTAGGGGTTTTAGTTTTTCTAAACATTCATTTGTTGATTTCCCTGTTGTAATTACATCCTCAACGAACAAGACGTTTGCATTTTCCTTAATATTAAAGCCTCTCCTCAATTCAAATTCGTTATCGACTCTCTCATAGAATATAAATTTAGACCCTAGAGATCTTGCGAGCTCATACCCTACGAGAAGACCTCCTAAAGCAGGAGAAATCACATAATCAATCGCGTCATCAATATTTTCGTGCACCCTGTACTTTAACTGTTCGCAGACCATCTCTCCATTTCGGGGATCTTCAAATAACTTTGAACACTGACAGTAGATTTTGGATCTTTTTCCCGATGAAAGTATAAAGTGTCCATGTTGAATAGCTTGTACTTTTTCAAAAAAATCTTTTATTTCTTTTTCAGTTTTCATAAATTTATCAAAAGCCTACTTACAGAACTTACAATATCCACCTCTGAAAGAGTTTCTATAATCTTATCCAGATGATCAAGATTATGAACATCAATAATAAAAATCATATCAAAATAATCATCGCCTTTTTCAGATATGTTAAGGTTAGTTATATTACCACCTGCACTTCCAACAATGGTTGCTAATTTACCTAAAGATCCAGGTTCATTTTTAACTGAGACTTTTATTCTTGACGAAAAATACTGCTTTGGATCTACATCCTTCCATGAAGCAGTGATCCAATCTACTTTTTTTGTTTCTTTATCTAGCTCCTTACATAAACTGGAATGAACGATTACACCTGAGTCTTCTGATGTAAGTCCTAAAATATTTTCATCAGGTAAAGGGAAACAGCATTCTGCATAATGAATTGCAATTCCAGGTTGGAAGTTACTTATCTCTAAAGGCATCTTATCGTTCGTGTCTCTTCTTCTGTATCGAGAAAAAAATGATAAAGTTGAACGGGGTTTAAGCTTTGATAATTGATGTGGCTTTATACTTCCTTTCCCAATAGCAATAAGAAACTCCTCAGGACTTTTTCTATTAAAACTTTGTGCAAAATTACTAATTTCTGTGTTTGAAATATCTTCATTTCTACCTGTGACTTTGTGTAATATTTTTAACCCTAGACTTGTAAATTCATCTTTTTGTTGCTTTTTAAAAAATCTTTTTATCGATGACTGTGCCTTTGCAGTTGTAACAATATTTTCCCAAGTTTCAGATGGAGATGGTTTTTTTGATGTTAGTATTTCAATCTCATCTCCATTTTGAAGTTTTGTAAATAAGGGTCTAGGTTTTCCATTAATCTTACATCCAACACAACGATTTCCAATTTCAGAATGAAGGGCATAAGCAAAATCGATAGAGTTAGAATTTGCAGGCAAATGAATTAAGTCACCTTTCGGTGTAAAACAAAAGACTTGATCTTGGAACATTTCTAATTTTGTAGCTTCAAGTAAGTCCTCAGAGCTTCCACCGCTGTCCAATATTTCCACTAAATCTCTCAACCAAGTAACATTAACTGGATCTGAAGAAGAGTTATCTACTAAATTATAATTCTCTTTATAGCTCCAGTGTGCGGCTATACCCTTATCTGCTATAATGTTCATTTCATTTGTTCGAATTTGAAGTTCAACTCTTTGTCTTTCGGGGCCAACTATCGTTGTATGAATTGACTGATAATTATTTATTTTTGGTGTCGATATGTAATCTTTAAATGAGCCGGGGACAGCAGACCACCGATTATGAATGATACCTAGTATACTATAACAGTCCTCAATACTTTCAGTGATAATCCTATATGCAAAAATATCAGACAATTGTCTAAAAGCAATTTGCTTATTTTGCATTTTATTCCATACAGAGGATATCTTTTTTTCACGCCCGATTATTTGACAATTAATTTCATTTTTTTCTAAAAGACTGAATATTCTAGTTTTTATTTTATCAGTTAAATTAGATTTATCTTTTTTCAAATACTCAATTCTTGTCATCAATGAGGAATATGCTGATGGATTTAAAATTTGAAATGACAAATCTTCTAACTCATCTTTAAATTCATGCATTCCCAATCTTCCGGCAAGAGGAGCATAAATTTCTAGAGTTTCAGATGCAATACGCTGTCTTCTTTTTTCCTGAGGAATAAATTGAATTGTTCTCATGTTATGCAAACGGTCAGCTAACTTTACTAACAAAACCCTGATATCCTTCGACATTGCTAAAATTAATTTTCTAAAATTTTCAGCTTGAAATTTGTTTTCAGTATAGGTCTCGATTTTTGATAGTTTTGTAACACCGTTTACTAATTGAAGGACTTCTTTTCCAAATTTTTCTTCAATTTCATTTTCTGTAGCAAGTGTATCCTCAAGCGTGTCATGTAATAAGCCCGTAATAATTGTGGAAGTATCTAATTTTAAATTTAACAGAATATCTGCAACTGCAACTGGATGAGATATATAAGGATCTCCTGAGTGTCTTTTTTGTGACTTGTGACACTCTACTGCAAAAGAATAGGCTTTTTCTATTAATTTAGAGTCAAGATGCTTATCAATCGGTTTTGCAGGTTTGTAGACTGTTGATTGTGCCATAATGCACTATTAATCATACATTATTTACGAAGTGAAGCCCAAAATAAATGACTATTTATAAGGTATTAGTGACTTTGTATAATTTATCTTCAATATGCAAGCTTTTATGAAGCCTCATAATTGATGATTTTTTTTCAGAGTGGAGCCATCCAGGACAAATGTCCATTAAAGGCCGTAATACAAAATTTCTCTCATGAAGTCTTGGATGTGGAATTTCAATAGAATTTTTGTTCTCATTTATCAATATTTTGCTAGACTTACTAAGTAAAAGAATATCCAAATCACATGTTCGAGAAGAATTCTTACGGTAGGCATATCTTCCAGTAATTCTCTCAATTTTTTTTAAAATTATTAGTAAATTTTTAGGTTTTAATTTTGTTTCAACAACTAAAGCAGCGTTTAAAAAGGTTTCGGCAGCAGTTTTAAAATTTTTAGGTGGCGATGAATATAATTTGGACTTTTTTATTACTTTGATATTGTTACGCTCTAACTCTTTTAAAACAAATTTAAGTGTATTTAATTTATTACCAAACCTTGAGTTAGAGTTTGACCCAATTCCTAAAGCGTAAATCATCCGTACTTTTTTTTCTCCCTAACCCAATCTTTTCTTTTTTTAGTATCTCTTTTATCATGTAGTTTTTTTCCTTTAGCAAGAGCAATTTCCAACTTTGCCTTACCTTTTTTATTGAAGTATATTTTTGTTGGGATCAAAGTAAGTGACTCTTTATTTAATTTTCCAATGATTTTTCTGATTTCTTTTTTATGCAAAAGTAATTTTCGTGGACGATTTTCAACATGATTTAGATATGAAGCATTAGAATATTTCGAGAAATGTGAGTTTATTAAAAATATTTCACTATTATCTTCCCTTGCATATGACTCGGCTATCTCAACCCTTCCATTTCGAAGCGATTTTATCTCACTACCTTGTAGTTCAATTCCTGCCTCAAATAATTCAACAAATGTATAATTATACTTTGCTTTTCTGTTTTGAACTGCTATTTGCAAAGCTATACTAATGATGCGTGCTTCATGGCTTTATCAACTAATTGCTTAGTTTCATCTGATATACTTGTAAGCGGCAGTCTTATGTCATCTTTGCATAAACCAAGCTTAGAAGCTGCATATTTTACTGGGGCAGGACTGGACTCAACAAATAAAGCATGATGTAACGGCATCAGTTTGTCATTTATCTCAGAAGCTTTAGCGAAATTTTTATCTAAACAATATTTCATAAATTCAGAACATAATTTTGGGGCGATATTAGACGTCACTGAGATAGATCCATGACCACCGTAAATCATAAATGCTAACGTAGTTGCATCATCTCCTGTTAATTGATTAAAATCTTCTCCTATTGTTGTTTTCGTTTCATAAACTCTTGGTATATCTGAAGTAGCATCCTTTACTCCAACAATGTTTTTAATTTTAAACAAATCCCTCATTGTTTTTGTATTCATATCAACAATTGATCTGCCAGGAATATTATAAATAATAATTGGAAGTGTAGTTGCCTTACTAATTGCCTCAAAGTGTGAGTATAAACCATGTTGTGTAGGTTTATTATAATATGGTGTAACCACTAAAGCTCCATCAGCACCTGCTTTTTCAGCGTGCATAGTTAGATCGATCGCTTCGTCGGTGTTGTTTGATCCTGTTCCTGCTATTACTGGTACACGTTTTGCTGTCTCTTCAACACATATCTCAACTGCTAGCTTGTGTTCTTCATGGCTTAAAGTTGGTGACTCGCCTGTTGTACCTACAGGAACCAGTCCATGTATACCTTCTGATATTTGAAAATCTATCAGAGACCTAAATGATTTTTCATCAATAGATTTACCGTCAAAAGGCGTAATTAATGCTGTATGAGATCCTTTAAACATCGTTTACAATAGCACTTTTAATTATTTAAAAAAACCTTAATCATAAATATACTTGTGCAAATCAAACAAATGACTATTCCGTGAAAAAATTAATCATTTTTGTAGTAAGTCTATTTTTTATTTCAGGAATATCTTCTTTTGGAGAAATAACGCCTGTAAAGAGAAGTCTATACATTGAATTGCCGGGACCTGGGTTCTCGATCCCGATAAAAAAACCAGTGCAGCCTGCACTCTCTCAATTGTTGAGCAATAAAGACTATGAGTTATTTGAGTTAGCGCTCGACAAGGCGGATGAATATAAATGGGATCGAGTAAATGGAATAAGCAGTAATATTAAAAATGAAACAGCAAAAGAAACCCTAAACTGGCTTAAATATTATAATGGTGCAAGTAATTTAACATTTTCTGATTACAGAACATATATTAAGAAAAATTCAAATTGGCCTGAAATTGAAAAAATAAAACTTAAAGCTGAATCAAAAATTACATTTAGAGATAATTATGAAGATTTAATAAATTACTTTAGCGATAATCCTCCAGAAACAGGCTTGGGTCGAATTTATCTGGGTAATGCACTTCTTAACAGTGGCAAATCTGAAGAAGGAAAGAGACTTATCATTGACGGCTATATCGGTGGCAGCTTTACTAGAAAAGAACAATCTCAAATCATAAAAACTTATAAAAGTATTCTAAATAAAGATCATCATCTGAGAAGAATTAATAAATTACTGTGGGATGGAAAATATAGGACTGCAGCCAGATTGGTAAAATATGTCGATAAAGATTATCAAAAACTATTTGAAGCCAGGATAGGATTAATTTCATTTGCGGGTGGTGTAGATAATTTAATAAAGCTGGTTCCAGATGAATTGAAAAATGATCCTGGGCTTGTTTATGATCGAATCAATTGGCGAATAAAAAAAAGAAAGTATGATAGTGCACTAGTATTATTATTAGATATCAATAAATCAAATTCAAATGAGTTAGTTCGCCCAGACAAATTTTGGGATAAAAAAAGTTTTCTTATTAGGCGTTTAATTGACCGTCATGAATATGAAACTGCATACGCGCTTGCCATAAATCACGGTTTGAATGAAAGTAAAGATATTGCTGAGGCTGAATGGTTAGCTGGTTGGATCGCTCTTACTTTTTTAGCTAATCCAGAATCAGCCTATCTTCATTTTCAAGAAATTTGGAATGTTTCATCAAGACCAATCTCAAAAGCAAGAGCCGCCTATTGGATGGGAAATGCATTAGAGGAAGTTGGTAGTGCTACAGAGTCACAAAGCTGGTATGAAAAGGCTTCTTTATACAGTCTTACCTTTTATGGTCAGCTCGCAGCGAGCAAATTATCAAAAAAGAAATTATTTGAACCAATGCTAGTAGAGTATTCCGATGCTAACAACACTGATTATAAAGAAAATCGACCAGTTTATTTATCAATCTCTTTATTGAATGAATTTGATAGACCTAAATTGGTTAAAAAATTTATTTGGGATCTTGCTGATCGTGACAACCTTAGTACTTCTGTAAATTCTGTCAAAACTGCAAATGATATAGAAAGACATGATTTTGCAGTTCAAGCAGGTAAAATTTTATATTATAACCACACAATTCTTGACCCTCTAAGCTTTCCTCAAATTGAAAGACCTGAATTTGGAAAAATTATTTTTCCAGATCAAAGTCTAATACATTCTGTAACAAGACAAGAGAGTCAGTTTGATCCTAAAGCTGGAAGTTATGCAGGAGCTAAAGGACTAATGCAACTTATGCCGTATACTGCAAAAAGAGTCTCAAAAGGGTTAAAGCTTGAATATACAAAGAGTAAATTAACTGAAGATCCAAAATATAATGTAATTTTAGGAAGTGCTTATTTGGATAAATTGCTCTCGAACTACAATGGCTCATACATTTTGTCTCTTGCAGCTTATAATGCGGGTGAATCACGAGTTTCCAGATGGATAAAAAAATATGGGGACCCAAGAAAAGATGATATTACAAGTGAAAATTGGATAGAGTTGATACCTTTCAAAGAAACAAGAAACTATGTTCAAAGAGTAATGGAAAATATTCAAGTATATGAATTTATTGAGAATGGATTGAAACCAATTGAGTATACTTTATCTTATAATCTCAATCGTGCTTATGTTGGAGGAAAGACCTTAATTAAACCAAGTAAGAAAAAAGAATCATAAAAACAGTAGTGTGGCGGAGAGAGAGGGATTCGAACCCTCGGTACGGGTATAAGCCCGCACAACTCCTTAGCAGGGAGCCGGTTTCAACCACTCACCCATCTCTCCACACATTGTTTTAATATATCAAATTTATATCGATTAAAAGGAATTACTTTATTGTGATAACTTTTTCTTGATAAGGTCATTAACTATTTTTGGATTAGCTTTACCTTTAGAAAGTTTCATGGCCTCACCAACAAAAAAACCAAAAAGTTTATCTTTTCCATTTTTATATTTTTTAACGTTTTCTGGATTTGAATTTAATACATTATCAACTAGGCTTTCTATTTCATTTTCATTACTAATTTGAGATAAACCTTTTTCATCAATAATTTCCAACGCACCTTTGCCACTTTCACACATTTCCTCCAGCACTTCCTTTGCTTGACGGTTTGAAATCTTACCATTTTCGATGTTATCAACCAGTTCACCAAGTTGTTTTGAAGTAATAGGACTATCCTCAATAATAAGATTTTTTTTATTAAGTATTGAAAATAATTCACCAGTAACCCATGTTGTTACAAGTTTTGGATTCCTATTCTTTACAACGTCTTCGAAATATTCACTTGTTGCTTTGTCTGAAACAATAATATTAGCGTCATAAGAACTAAGAGAGTATTCATTAATTAACCTCTCTTTTATTTGATCTGGCAATTCTGGTATTGAGTCTTGTAAACCTTTAATCCAGTCATCATCCAAAGTGAGTGGCAAAAGGTCTGGATCAGGAAAATATCGATAATCATGAGCATCTTCTTTTGACCTCATTGATCTCGTTTCACCAGACTGCGTATTAAATAATCTTGTTTCTTGATTAACACTATCTCCTTGCTCAATTAGTCTTATTTGTCTTTTTGCTTCATAAACGATAGCTGCATGAATAAATTTAAATGAGTTTAAGTTTTTGATTTCGCACCTTGTACCTAATTCATTTCCAGGCTTGTTTACAGAAACATTTACATCGGCTCTTAGAGATCCTTGTTCCATATTTCCATCACATGTACCAAGATATCTTAGAATACTTCTAACTTTTCGAACATATTCAACAGCCTCCTCTGGTGAGTTCATATCTGGTTTAGATACAATTTCCATTAAAGCAATTCCTGAACGATTCAAGTCAACAAAAGTGAAGTTTGGATCCTGATCGTGCAAACTTTTACCTGCATCTTGTTCTAAATGAAGTCTTTCAACTCCTATTTTCTTTTGACCATTTTCAGTTTCTATTTCAACAAATCCTTCTCCCACTATTGGGTCCTTATACTGAGATATCTGGTAGCCTTGTGGTAGGTCTTGATAAAAATAATTCTTACGATCAAAAATAGATTTTTTATTTATTTTTGCATTTAATCCAATCCCTGACTTAACGGCTTGCTCAATACAAAATTTATTAATTACAGGCAGCATACCTGGCATTGCTGCATCAATTAAACTAACTTGACTATTAGGTTTAGATCCAAAATCGGTTGGTGATGATGAAAATAATTTAGATTTTGAATTAACCTGAGCATGAATCTCTATTCCAATAACTAAATTCCAACCCTCTATCATTTGAGCCACCATTTTTCTGGTGTTTCTGAATAGTTAATAGTTTCCTCTATATTTCTAGCAACATTCAGTAATTTTTGTTCTTCAAATGAATTTGTTATCAATTGTAAGCCAATTGGCAAATTATTTTCGTCATTTGCAAAGGGAATTGATATACCTGGTAAACCCGCTAGATTTACAGGAACAGTAAAAATGTCATTTAGATAGTTTTGCACTGGATCAGAAGGCTCGTTTGCAATTTCAAAAGCCGTTGAAGGTGTTGAAGGAGTGAGAATCGCATCAACTTTTTTAAAGGCTTCAACGTAGTCACTTTTTATTAATGATCTAATCTTTTGTGCCTTAATATAATAAGCATCATAATATCCAGATGATAGCACATATGTGCCAATTAATATTCTTCTCTTTACTTCATCACCAAATCCCTCTGATCTCGTTTTTTCATACATATCAATGAGATCATTTCCTTTGATTCTTAGTCCATATCTTACTCCATCATAGCGAGCTAAATTTGATGAAGCTTCTGCAGGTGCGATAATATAGTAAGCGGGCAAAGCGCTCATTGTATGAGGTAAACTAATATCTACTATTTCTGCTCCATTAGTTTTTAGTAAATTTGCACACTCATCCCAGCTTTTTTGAGTACTAGCTGGAAGCTTGTCACTTCTAAATTCCTTTGGTATTCCAATCTTCATCCCTCTTATGTCTGAATTTAAATTTTCATAATAATTTTCTTTTGGATTAACCGAAGAAGTTGAGTCCTTTTCATCATGACCCGATATAATGTCTAATAAGATTGCAGCGTCTTCAACGTTTTTTGTAATTGGTCCCGCTTGATCTAATGAAGACGCAAATGCAACTATTCCCCATCTGGATACTCTTCCATATGAAGGTTTCAAACCAACAGTACCTGTAAAAGAAGCTGGCTGTCTAATTGAGCCTCCAGTATCCGTTCCAAGAGAGGCTACACAAAGATCACTTGAAACTGCTGCTGCTGACCCTCCAGATGATCCTCCTGGAACAAGCTCATTATCAGAATTTACAGATTTCCATGGATTCTTAACCGAACCAAAAAAACTAGTTTTATTAGTTGAACCCATTGCAAATTCATCACAATTTAATTTGCCTAAACTAATCAAGCCTGCATCATCACAATTTTGAGTGACTGTAGATTCATAATTTGGAACAAAGTTTGATAAAATTTTACTTGATGCAGTAGTAGTCACACCCTTCGTACAAAATAAATCTTTTATTCCAATTGGAATTCCGTCGTACTTACTTCTGAGATTTTGACTTTTTCTTCTTTCGTCAGACTTTTCAGCATCAATAAGAGCTTTCTCTTGTGATATAGTATTATAGCAATTTAACTCTTTACCATTTTCAATATTTTTTAAATACTCTGAAGTTAACTCTTTTGATGATATTTTATTATTTTCCAAAAGAACTGCCAGCGATTTTAATGTACAACTATCTTTCATTATTCGATCACTTTTGGAACAACAAAAAAGTCCATTTCTTTTTCAGGTGCATTTTCTAATATATCTTCAGCACTATTCTTAGTATCCACTTTATCATCTCTAACTTCTAATTTTTGATTAAGGGAATTAGATGTCGGATCAACTTGATCAGTTTTAATTTCTTTTAATTGATCAACAAATTCTAAGATTGAATTAAGATCCTTACTAAGATTATTGAGTTTATCGTCACTGATTGAAATTCTTGCTAACTTTCCAAGCTTTAAAAGACTTTTCTTATCAAATTCCATATTTATATGAGGTACTAACTTAAATTAATGTATGATATACAGTCAAAAAATGACTAATGAAACAAAAAAAGAAGTAGATATTGCAGAATTTAAGTCATTAGTGGAAAGTAATCATAAAATTCTAGGATTGGATATTGGCAGTAAAAGAATTGGAGTTGCAATTTCTACATCGGATATGACGGGGGCTCTACCATTAAGAACTATTAAATATTCAAACATGAAAGACTTTCTGAAAGAATTAAATGAGCTAGTTAAACTTCACGACGTTAAAGCCCTCATCATTGGACTGCCATTAAATATGGATGGAAGTGAGGGAAAAAGTGCTCAATCAATCCGTGACAAATCAAGAGCTATAAATTTGTCTTTGAATATTCCTTATTCTTTTTGGGATGAAAGACTTTCTACTGTTGCTGTGGACAGGTTATATACAGATAATTCTGAAAGCAGAAAAAAAACACATAATGAAAGAAAAGAAATTGATAGTCTCGCTTCAGCATTTATCTTGGAAGGTGCATTAAATTATATTAAAAGAATAAATTAATGCTTGAAAACATTAAAATCCCTAAAATCTCTCAAACCCATCTGCATGGCATAAAAAATCTCAGCATTGAGGACATAAATAATATTTTAGAACTCAGTAAAATTTTCAAAGAGCACAACAAGGAAAAGGATAAAAAAATACCGATCTTAAAAGGTAGAACAATTATAAATCTTTTTTTTGAACCCTCTACAAGAACACTAATCTCTTTTGAAATAGCTGCTAAAAGATTAGGTGCTGATGTAATTAATATGAATATTGAAGGATCTTCATTAAGAAAAGGTGAAAGTTTATTTGATACCGCTCAAACTTTAGGAGCAATGAACCCTGATCTTGTAATTATAAGACATGGTGAAAATGATGCCTCAAAAGAAATTGCTAAAATATTAGAATGTCCTGTTATAAATGCTGGAGAAGGTGTTAATGAACACCCCACACAAGCATTGCTTGATGCTTATACAATCATGAATCATAATCGAAAGCTTAATGATATCACAGTTTCAATATGTGGTGATCTTGAACATAGTCGAGTAGCAAGGTCAAACTACTATCTTCTAAATAAAATGAAATCAAAAGTTAGATTCGTATTTCCTGATTATTTTAAACCAAAAGATTTAGATAAATATGATGTTGAGACGTTCACAAATTTAGAAGAAGGAATAAAAGATGCTGATATAGTGATGATGCTTAGAATCCAAAATGAAAGAATAAAAGATTTAAATCTTCCATCAGCAGACGATTATTTTAGAAGTTTTGGACTTACTTATGAAAAGTTAAAATTAGCAAAGCCTGAAGTACTAGTGCTTCACCCTGGTCCGATAAATCGAGGTATAGAAATAGAGAATGAACTGGCTGATGATGTAAACAAATCAGTGATAACTGAACAGGTTGAAAATGGAGTAGCTGTTCGGATGGCTTGTTTGTCAATTATGGTAAAATGATATTCGAGATAATTATAATAATTTACTTTTCCTACCTTCTAGGATCAATCCCAACTGGTATTTTGGTATCAAGGTTATTCAATTTAGGGAAGCTTAAAAGTATTGGCTCAGGAAATATTGGGGCTACGAACGTATTAAGAACAGGAAACTTTTCAGCTGCAGGAATTACACTATTAGTTGATTTTTTTAAAGCGTTAATACCAATAACCCTTACTCTGGCAATAAATGAAAATTTACTTTTTATATCTGGAACTTTTATTCTATTTGGTCATATATTTCCTATATGGCTTGATGATTTAAAAGGAGGTAAAGGATATGCTTCTTTTATGGGAATTATATTTGCAGTTAACTTTTATTTATTTTTAGCTCTTGGAGTAAGTTGGATTATAATATTTTTAATTTATAGATATTCGTCATTAGCAAGTTTGCTTTCCGCAAATTTAATTTCGTTAATTTCATTATTTTATTTTGATTTCAATGTTTCTTTTATGTGTTTAATTATAAATCTAATTATGATCTTTTCTCATCATGAAAATATAAATCGCTTATTAAAGAGTGAAGAAAAGAAATTGTATTAAGCCTTATATTCTGCCAATTATAAAATATTTTTTGTGAAAATTTGACAAAGCTCACAAAAATATATTAAAGAGCGCGTTTATAAGGATATGAATTTAGTAATAGTAGAAAGCCCAGCTAAGGCTAAAACAATAAATAAATACTTAGGAAGTGAGTTCAATGTACTTGCAAGCTTTGGTCATGTTCGTGATTTACCATCTAAAAATGGCTCGGTAGATCCAGAAAATAATTTTGCTTTTGAATGGGAAGTTTCTTCAACTTCAAAGAAACATATGAAAGAAATTTATGATGCCAGCGCTGATGCATCTACTCTTTATCTTGCAACTGACCCAGATAGAGAAGGTGAAGCAATTGCATGGCATATTGTTGAGCTATTAAATAAGAAAAAATTACTAAAAGATAAAACTGTCAAGAGAGTGGTCTTTAGTGAGATCACAAAAAATGCAGTAAAAAATGGAATTGCCAATCCAAGAGATATTGATACTGATCTTGTAGACGCCTATTTAGCTCGAAGAGCACTGGATTATCTATTTGGCTTTAATTTGTCACCAGTATTATGGAGAAAGTTACCGGGAGCTAAATCAGCAGGAAGAGTTCAATCAGTTGCCTTAAGATTGATATGTGAACGTGAACTTGCCATTGAGTCTTTCGAGCCTGAGGAGTATTGGAAAATTAAAGGTAATATAAAATTTGAGGATGGTTTTAATATAGAAGCAAATTTACTTTCTGTAGAAGGCAAAAAAGTAGAAAAATTTAGCTTTAAGTCCGAAGATGATGCAAAAAAAATTGTAAATTTATTCTCGGATAATAAATTTGAAATAATAGATATTACAAAAAAACCAGCATCGAGGAATCCGGAACCACCTTTTTCTACCTCAACACTTCAACAAACCGCATCAAGTATTTATGGTTTTGGCGCCTCTCGAACAATGCAAATTGCACAAAAATTATTTCAAGGTATTGAAATTAATGGTGAAACAGTTGGTTTAATAACTTACATGCGTACTGATAGTACTGATATATCTAAAGAAGCCATTGAAACGTATAGAAACTATTTGAAAAAAAATTTTGAGAATGGGTATTGCCCTAATGAAGTAAGAACTTATAAATCAAAAAAAGCTAAAAACGCTCAGGAAGCTCACGAGGGAATTCGACCTACTGATATTGAATTAACACCTGATCAGGTTTCAAAATATTTAGATATAGATAGCTTAAAATTATACTCGTTGATATGGAAAAGGGCGCTTGCAAGTCAGATGAGTTCTGCTGTCTTTGAAAGAACAGCTATTGATATCCGCTCTGAAAAAAATGAATTAAAACTGAGAGCAAACGGTTCTGTGGTAAAATTTGATGGATTTTTGAATATTTATAGTGAGTTTAAAGCAAAAAGTGATGAACAAATTAAAAAAGATGAAAACGAGGAAGATGAAGATGAGGTTACATTACCGGCTATTTCTAAAGGAATGAAGATAAAGTCAGTTTCACCAACAGAAACACAGCATTTTACTCTTCCACCCCCTAGATACTCTGAGGCAAGTTTAGTAAAAAAATTAGAAGAATTGGGTATAGGAAGACCCTCAACTTACGCAAGTATAATATCTGTTCTAAAAACAAGAAATTATGTTGAACTTGATAAAAATAGGTTTGTACCTGTTGATAGAGCAATATTGATAACAGCGTTTCTAAAGGGATTTTTCTCAAAGTACATTGATTATGAGTTTACTGCTGGCATGGAAGAATCGCTTGATGAAATTACTTCTGGAAAAATAAAATGGACTGAATTCTTAGAAAATTTTTGGAAAAATTTTTCTACAAATGTAGGTGATGTTACTGATTTGAGAATTACTAATATATTAGATAATTTAAACGAAATTCTTAAGTCACATATATTTGAGCAAAAAGAAGAAAGTAACGGAGAAAAGGCAATATCAAGAAGTTGTCCTTCTGAAAACTGTGAAGGTGAACTGAGTCTTAAAGTAAGTCGATTTGGAGCGTTTGTAGGCTGTTCCAACTATCCCGATTGTAAGTTTACTAGACCTATCTCTCATAAAAAAATTAAAGAAGCTTTTGAAGATACAATTCTTGGAAAAGATGCTGAGTCAGAACAGGATATTAAATTATTGAATGGAAGATTTGGGCCATACGTTCAGCTAGGTGATGCAGTTGAAAAAGAAAAACCAAAGAGAGCCTCAGTACCCAAAGGAATTTCCCCCTCTTCAATTGATTTAGATAAAGCTCAGTATTTATTAAGTTTGCCAAGAGAGATAGGTGGTCATCCTGAAACAGGTGAAATTATTACTGTGAATTATGGCCGCTATGGTGGTTACATTAATTGTGGTGATAAAAATGCTAGCCTTGAAGACAATTCTGAAATTTTTGATATTGGTATTAACAGAGCAGTTTCTCTGCTTGCTAATGCAAAACCTGGTAGAATTAAAAGTTCTTCTGAAATCAAAACTTTAGGAGAGCATCCCGATGATAAAAAACCAATCAAAGTGATGAAAGGGAAGTTTGGGCCCTATATTAAATATAAAAGTACTAATGCCACAATTCCCGATAATATTGACCCAGAGGAAATTCTAATAGAAGAAGCTATTGATTTGATTGAAAAAAAACTGGAAAAAACAGGTAAGAAAAAGAAAAAATCTTCTAAAAAATAAAAAAACCTGTATCTTTATAATCTTTACAAAAATTAAATTATTAACAAATTGAAAGGTTAACTATGGCTCTCGCTCTAAATGATGTGATGGAAAAGAAATCATCTCTGGATTTTAAAAACCAGGCTTTTATTAATGGAAACTATATAAATTCAGTAACTGGTAAAACGTTTGAGAGCATTAGTCCTGTTGATGGATCAATAATAACTAGCGTTTCAGAATGTGACGTTGAAGATATAAACATAGCCGTCAAAGCTGCTCGCGATGTATTTGAAAAAGGGTCATGGTCTAGAATGGCTCCTTCAAAAAGAAAAAAAATTCTATTTAATTTTGCTGACTTAATGAAAAAAAATATTCTAGAGCTCGGATTGCTAGAAACTTTAAACATGGGTAAACCTATAACTAGGGCGACAGGCGATATAGCAGCATGTATTAATTGCACAAAATGGTATGCTGAGGCAATTGATAAACTTTATGATGATGTAGCTCCAACAAGTGATAATTTGATTGCCACTATCACAAAAGAACCTCTGGGTGTAGTTGGAGCAGTAACTCCTTGGAATTTTCCTTTGTTAATGGCTTGTTGGAAATTTGCACCTGCGTTAGCAACTGGAAATAGTTTTATTTTAAAGCCCGCAGAACAATCACCTTTATCTGCATTAAGAGTTGCCGAACTAGCAATGGAGGCTGGTATTCCAGAAGGAGTCTTCAATGTAGTGCCAGGTTATGGTCCTACTGCAGGAAAAGCATTAGGAACTCACATGGATGTTGATAAACTTGGATTTACTGGATCTACTGAAGTTGGCAGATATTTTTTATCTTACGCAGGTGAGTCCAATATGAAGAGGGTTTCACTGGAGTGTGGAGGAAAGTCTCCAAACATAATATTTGCAGACGCACCTGACTTAGATCACGCCGCAAAAATGGCAGCTGATGGTATGTTTGGAAACAGTGGTCAGGTATGTGATGCGCCCTCAAGGTTGCTTCTTCAAAAATCGATAAAAGACGAATTTTTAGAAAAGGTTGTAAGCTACTCTCAACCTTGGATGCCAGGTAACCCATTTGATCCAAACACTTTAATGGGCTCGATAGTCGATAAAACCCAAACTGAAAGAATCATGAATTATATAGATAAAGGCAAATCTGAAGGTGCGAATATTATAACTGGTGGTGATCAGGTGCTTCAAGACTCAGGTGGCTACTATGTCAGTCCTACGGTCTTTAAAGATGTTCAAAATTCAATGACAGTTGCTAAAGAGGAAATTTTCGGACCAGTATTATGTGCTATAGATTTTGAAAATGAAGATGAAGCTCTTCAAATAGCAAATGATACTCATTATGGACTTAATGCAATGATATGGTCTAATGATTTAAATAAAGTACATAAGCTTGCAAAAAGAATTAAAAGTGGAAAAGTTCTGATAAATAGTTTGAGCGATGGAGATATGTCTTTACCTCACGGTGGATACAAGCAGTCAGGCTCTGGAAGAGATAAATCTCTGGAAGCTCTTGGCCAATATACTCAAACAAAACTAACATTGATAGAAGTTAAGTAATTAGTGTCACATAAGCTATCTGATGGCCTTCAAAAGCAAATAAGCAAAGCTACTATATTAAAGAATCAACCACTGCTTATAACTGATGCTGACGAAGTCTTATTAAATTTTATAAAATGCTTTGAAATTTATTTAGAAAAAAAAGGATTTTGGTATGACCTAACTTCATACGCTCTTTTCGGAAATATAAAACAAAAAGGGACTGATGAAGTTCTATCTAATGAAGTTATACTTGAATATTTAGACGATTTTTTTCGAACTGAATCAAAAGATATAACTTTTGTTGAAGGATCAATACACTTTATCAATAAACTTCTGGACTCTAATTTTCAAATTTTAGTGCTGACTAATATTCCATTCAAATATTTAGATGATAGAAAGTATTGTTTTCAAAAGAATGGTCTTAATCTTCAAATAATTGCTGGAAATGGACCAAAAGGGTTGGTAGTTAAAGAATTAATTAGAGACTTTAATGAAAAAGTTTTTTTTATAGATGATTTAGCTCCCCATATATCCTCCGTAAAAGAAGAAGTATCGAAAACTAAAACTATTCATTACATATCGGATGAACGATTATCTAAACTTGCGGTTTCGCCTAAAGAGGCAGATTTTCGTGCATATAGTTGGAAAGATATATATAATTTTCTTATTAATGAAGTTAGCGGATAAAATACTCGAAGTAGAAAAAGATTATAAGCAATTTAAGCTTGTAACTCTTGGGAATTATTTGCCTTTTAAAAAAATAGGTAACTTAGTTTATGTATCGGGGCAACTTCCTATAATTGATGAAAAAATCGTAACTGGTAAAGTTCCATCAGAAACTGACATCAAGGAGGCATCATATGGATCACGCATATGTATGCTCAATACTTTGTCTATATTAGATCAACTGAACCCTTCATGTGAACTTAGTGATTTTAATTGTATTCATGTTGCTGGTTACGTAAATGCTGATTATTCATTTTCTGACCATCCTCTAGTCATCAATGGTGCGTCAGATGTTGTTTGTGATATTATGGGAGAGAAAGGAAAGCATTCAAGAATTGCTGTGGGAGCAAACTCTCTTCCAAAAAATGCTAGTGTTGAAGTTGCATCAATATTTGAAATTCTGAAATAATGAGTCCTTTTCTTGATCGTCCGATTGCCCATAGAGGGCTTCATGATAAAAAATTAATCATTGAAAATTCTTTGGAAGCATTTGAAAATGCAATTAAACACAACCTCGCAATAGAATGTGATATTGTCTTATCTAAGGATAAAGAAATTATAGTATTTCATGATTACGATTTAAAAAGGATGTGTGGAATAAATTCTAAAATTAATGATCTAAGTAAAAACGAAATAAGAAAACTAAAGCTTTTAGACACAGATTGTAAAATACCATCACTTGATGAGATGCTGCATTTAGTAGATGGCCAAACACCAATATTAATTGAAATAAAATCTGGTTTTAATCCTGAAATTGAAGAAAGATTAATCGAAATAATTCGAGCTTATAATGGGGAAATTGCTTTGCAGTCATTTGATTATAAAATGTGTGAATGGTTTAAAATCAATGCTCCATTTTATAAAACAGGCCTAATAACTAGTAATGATAACATCGATTTTAAAGAGATTTCTCATCTCGGAATTAATTTTTTAGCGGTTGATGTAGAAAAAATAAGTATCAGAAATATTCAAAGTTTAAGGAAGAACAATATTCCACTATTAACTTGGACAATTAATAGTAAGGAAAAGTATAATTTGTCAAAGAAGTTTGCAGATAATATTATTTTTGAAGATATACACAATGAAATTAGTTAAAAGTATAAATTATCTCAAGAAAATTCTAGATCGATATAGAAGTGATGGTTTTAAAATTCACTTAACACCAACAATGGGAGCTTTGCATGCGGGTCATTTAAAATTAGTTAAGAGATCAAAAAAACTAAGATCAATTGTTGTAGTTAGTATTTTTGTTAACCCCACACAATTTGGACCAAAAGAAGATTATAAAGACTACCCAAGGACGCTTAAAAATGATCTTAAAGTTTTAAAAAAATACGGTGCTGATATTGTCTTCACTCCAATACAAAAACAAATTCTCTCCCATAAAACAAAACATAATTGTCCACAGTTTGCAATTGAGAAACGACTATGTGGTAAATCAAGGCCAAATTACTTTCCAGGTGTAAAAAATATTGTCCTTAAACTTTTTGATATAGTGCAGCCAGACGCAGCATTTTTTGGTGAAAAAGATTATCAACAATATTTGGTAATTAAAAAAATGACTGAATCATTAAAATTAAATACAAGGATAATATGCGTTAAAACTGTTAGGGATAAAAATGGACTTCCACTTTCATCAAGAAATAACTATTTGAGTGGTAAGGAATTTAAAATTGCTATTAAAATCAACAAATTACTTAAAAAACTACCTCCATTGATTAGAACCAAGTTAAAGATTAATAACATACTTAATCATGCAAAAAAAATCCTGATAGATCATGGTGTTGATAAAATTGATTATCTGACCGTATTAAACGATGATCTTTCTGTTCGAAAAAAAATAAGTGATAAATCAAGAATATTCATTGCGGCTAAAATAGGAAATACTCGATTAATTGACAATATAAAAATCTAAAATAAATAAATTGAAGCAAGCCCTAGAAAAGATAAAAATCCAAATACATCAGTTATTGTTGTCACAAATACACTTGATGCCAAAGCGGGATCAATCTTAACTTTATTAAAAATATATGGAATTAGGAAACCAAACAAACCCGCAGATAAAATATTTATTACCATTGCTGCTCCAACAATTATAGATAAACTAATATCAGAAAACCAAATCCAAGCAGCAAACCCTGTAATAATCGCAAATAAAATTCCATTTAATACTGATATCGCAATTTCTTTGAAAAAGACTTTTCTTCTATTATTATCTACCAATTCTTTAGTTGCGATAGCTCTCACGGTTAGTGTTAATGTTTGTGTTCCTGCATTACCACCCATTGATGCAACAATTGGCATTAAAATCGCCAATGCTACCATTTTCTCTATGCTGGCATCAAACAGGCTTATTACATAAGATGCAAGAATTGCGGTTAATAAATTTAAAAATAACCATATAAATCTTCGCTTAGTTGATCTTCCAATTGATTGGTTCATTTCACTTTCTGAAACACCACCCAATCTCAAAATATCTTCTTCTGCTTCTTCTTGAACAACCCACACAATATCATCTGCCGTAATTCTTCCAATTAATCTATTTTGTTCATCGACAACTCCAGCTGATACCAAAGAGTATTGCTCAAAGAAAAGTGCTACTTCTTCTTGATCCATTGATGCCTTAACAAATTTTGGGTTTTCTTCTAAAATTTCATTTAATTTTGTATCTCTACGTGACTTTAGAACTTTAGAAACTGAAGCGCTCCCCAACGGTTTATTACTCGGGTCAACAATAAAAAGTTCATAGAATTCATCGGGCAAGTCAATTTGTTCTCTTAAATGATCAATGGCCTGGCCTACTGTCCAAAAGCCTGGCATTGAAACAAATTCTTTTTGCATTCTTCTTCCAGCGGTTTCTTCAGGGTAATTTAGACTTTCTTGTAAAATTTCTCTCTCTGCGGGATTTACTTTATCTAAAATTTTCTTTTGAGCTGCTGGCTCTAAAGACTCAATGAGATTAATTGCATCATCTGTCTCCATCTCACTAATGGAACGAACTACTTTAGTATCCTCTAATTCTTGAACTGTTTCATCAATAATATTGTCATCTAACTCGGCAAGAACATCTGTATAGCGGTCTTCACTAAGATTATTAAGAATGTAAGATCGTTGCTCTTTACTAAGAAAAGTAAAGAGATCAGCCAAATCCGCCGGATGAAGAGGAGAAATAATATTGGTTAGTTTATCTTTTTCTTTGTTATTGCAAAAATTTATTACATCATTAATTAATTGATTATTAAATGTAATGTTCTCATTTTGAGGAGGTTCATTTACAATATTACTCATAATAAAAACATGTACATCAATTTAGTTTATTATCCAGAAAAACATGGAAATTAAGATAGATAAATCAGCTCAAGACTACTTAGAAAGTCTTAAATATATGGAAAATAGAGTGAATGAAATAATCAAAAACCAGAATGACGAACTTGCTTGGCTCTTAAGTCATCCAGCGATATATACATCAGGATCTACTGATCATAAAAGCGATCTTCTTAATAATAATAAAATACCCGTAATCAAGACTAATCGGGGAGGAAAATATACTTATCATGGCCCTGGACAAAGAGTTGTCTACCTTATGATCAATTTAAATAATAGAAAAAAAGACATTAAGTTTTTTGTAAACCAACTTGAAAAATTGATCATAGAAATTTTAAGTAATTTTCACATTGTTGCAGAAGCAATACCTGATCATCATGGAGTATTCGTTAAAAAGGATAATGGTCAACTCTATAAAATTGCCAGTATCGGTCTAAAGGTAAAAAAATGGGTTACTTACCATGGTTTTTCAATAAATATAAATCCAGATTTAAGTCACTACGAAGGTATCAGGCCATGCGGAATGAGTAGCAAATTTGTCACTAGTTTTTCAGATTTAGGTTATAATATAAAGAGTAAGGAAATTGATAAAACAATTGAAAAAACTCTAGTTAAATATTTTAATTAAAATGAACTTTACTTCTGTAAAAAATAATAAAAAAACTATCAATCTCAAAAATAAAAATAAGAACTATGAAGTAAATGCTCAATGGCTTTATGAGCATAGCACGAACAGCGAGATAAGAGACAATTACACAAATCAACTTTTAATAGAGGCGGCGGAGATAGATGAACATTTATACATTAAATCAGCCAAAATAAAAAAAAATGTTTTACAAATTCAATTTTCAGATAATTCAAAACATTCGTATCAATTTGGCTATCTCCACAATCAACTAGAATCTGAAGAATTCAAGTCCAAAAAATTTTTATGGAATAAAGGAAGTATTAAAATTCCTAAATTTAACTTTCTGCTAATAAATAAAAAAATGTTATCTGACATTTTATTATCTGTTGAAACATTTGGTTTTTGCTTAGTCAGAAATATTCCAAAAACTAAGAATGGTTTAAATGAACTAATGAAACTTATTGGGCCAGTTAAAAAAACAAATTGGGGTGGTATTGCTGACGTTAAAAACATAAAAAAAGCCTATGACTTAACTATGACTACAAGAGCACTAGAGAACCATACTGACAATCCATATCGCTTCCCTACACAAGGTTATATTTTTTTGCACTGCATAGAAAACGCTTCAATAGGTGGAGAAAATACAATAGTTGACGGCTTTAATGTTGCAAAAATTTTGCGAGATAGTCATAAAAAATTCTTTAATACGCTTACAACTTTCAATACCTTTTTTAGATATAAAGATGAAAACGCCTGGTTAGAAAATAAATGTAAGCTGATCGAGTTGGATGATATGAACAATGTAATACAAGTAAGGTACAACAATAGAACCGAATTAATTCCATTCGATAAAAATGAAAAAATAGACGATTATATTGATGCAAGAAGAAAGTTATGGGATTTAATTAAGGATAAAAATAATAATGTTCGCATTAAACAAAGACCAGGCGACATGTTAATTTTAGATAATTATCGTGTCTTACATGGGAGAGGTGCATATAAAGATACTAAAAATCGTCGCTACTTTAGACAAGGCTACATGGATAGAGATATTTTTCAGAGCAAATTAAAAACTTTGGCTATTTAGAAAAAAGAATAAGCTCCTCATCAGCGCCTACGCTATCACCTGGCTTTATCAGAACTTTGTCAATTACGCAGTCTTTTTCACTTTTTAAAATATTTTCCATTTTCATTGCTTCAATGATAAGCAATTGATCGCCACTTTTGACTTTTTGTCCCTCAGATACGTCTATTGATTTGATTAGACCAGGCATTGGAGAAATTAATTTTTTTGATAAATCTTCTAATTTTATTTTTGGCATAAGCCTTATGTAAGTTTCATGTTGCTTACTTACAACTATGGTCTGACATCTACAATCATAGTAACTGACATCCGAAGTGTTAAGGTTTATAAGTTTATTTAATTTAAAATACTCTATTTGCTGATTTATACTTACCTGACATAACCTCTCGTTTAGCTTTATAGACGTTTCAATCTCATACTCTTTTTTTTCAATTTTAAAGGTTCCATAAAATCTTTCTTTTTCAAACTTAGATTCTGTAACTTTGAGGTTAAGAAAATCTTCTCCTACCTTTATCACAGAATCATTTAAACTTAGTGTTTTACTTTGTAATTGGAATATAAATAAAACCTGGGCAAAAATTGCGATTCTGTGTTTCTTATATTCACTTAAATTATGATTAGAATAGTAACCCTTAGGGAATTTTTCTTTGATAAAATTTGTACTTATTTTGCCGTTTTTAAATTTTTTGTCATCTAAAATTGAAATCAGAAATTCAATATTATTTTCAACTCCTGATAAGTAATAATTTTGCAGTGAATTGATCATTAAGTCTATTGCAGTTGCTCTATCCTTACTATGAACCGCCAGCTTTGATATCATAGGATCATAAAATAAAGAAACTTCAGATCCAGGGTTTATTCCTGTATCGTTTCTAATAGTTTGATCTTTACCCTCGATTTTTGATGGCTCTATGTATTCAGTCACTCTACCAATTGAGGGTAAAAAATCTTTAGTTGGATCTTCGGCATAAATACGAGACTCAACTGACCAGCCTTTAAGGTTAATATCTTTTTGTGATATATTTAATTTTTTATTATCTGCGCAATAAATCATTTGTTCAACCAGATCTACGCCTGTAACAAGCTCAGAAACAGGATGTTCAACTTGAAGTCTTGTGTTCATCTCGAGAAAATAAAAATTTTTGTGAGCATCTACTACAAATTCTACGGTCCCCGCTGAGTCGTATTTAACTTCCTTTGCAAGGGTTAAAGCTTGTGCAGCCATTTCATTTCTCATTGCTTCATTTACAAATGGCGACGGACACTCCTCAATGACTTTTTGATATCTCCTTTGAATTGAGCATTCTCTCTCACCTAAATGAACTTGATTTCCATGTTTGTCACAAAGAATTTGTATCTCAATATGTCTTGGTTGCTCTATATATTTTTCAATAAACACTCGATCATCCCCAAAGCTTTTCTTTGACTCACTCTTTGCGGCATTAAAATTTTCTTCTAATTCACTATTTTTTCTTACTATTCTCATTCCTTTACCGCCACCTCCAGCTGATGCTTTTAGCAAGACCGGGTATCCAATTTTATTTGAGATTTTTAATGCTTCTTTTGAGTTTTTTACTGGAGCGGTATGACCAGGTATTACGTTTAGTTTAAGTTTTATTGCAAGATTTTTTGACTCAATTTTGTCTCCCATTTTTTTTATAGCATTAGGATTGGGTCCAATAAATTTTATTTTCTCTTTAGCCAGTCTTTTAACAAAAGCTGCATTTTCAGATAAAAATCCGTATCCTGGATGAATTGCGTCAGCCTTTGATTTTTTTGCAATATTAATGATTTTATTAATATCTAAATAAGACTCAACTGGCTGAGAGCCTCCTATATGGTAAGACTCATCTGCCTGTTTCACAAACAAAGAATCTTTATCAGCATCAGAATAAACAGCTACCGTGTTGATATTCAACTTTCTTGCTGTACGTATAACTCTGCACGCAATTTCTCCTCTATTCGCAATTAGAATTTTTTTAATCATTAATTATAATGGTATATTATCGTGTTTTTTTAAGGGAGAAGATAATTCTTTATCTTTAAGATTTTCAAGTGCTGTTGCTATACGACGACGTGTTGAATGTGGTCTTATTACATCGTCTATAAATCCTCTCTTTGAAGCAATAAATGGATTTACAAACTGATCTGTATATTCTTGTGTTCTCTTATCAATTTTCTTTTTATCCTTAATTTCATTTCTGAACAAAATTTCAGTAGCTCCCTTTGCACCCATAACTGCAATTTCTGCGCTTGGCCATGCATAATTAATATCGCCCCGCAAATGCTTTGAAGCCATTACGACATACGCACCTCCGTAAGCCTTACGAGTTATTATTGTAATTTTAGGAACGGTTGCTTCAGCATAAGCGTATAAAAGCTTAGCGCCATTTTTAATTATACCATTGTGTTCCTGAGATACTCCTGGCAAGAAACCTGGCACGTCAACAAAAGTTACAATTGGTATATTAAAACAATCGCAAAATCTTACAAACCTGCCTCCTTTTTTACCAGAATCTATATCAAGACATCCCGCCAAAACTAAAGGTTGGTTTGCCACAAATCCGACTGTTCTTCCCTCAATTCTACCAAAACCAGTGATTATATTTTTTGCAAAGTCAGGCTGAATTTCAAAAAAATAGTTATTATCAACTACTTTATTGATTAGTTCCTTCATATCATAGGGTTTATTTGCGTTTTCAGGAACAAGGGTATCTAAAGAGTAATCTGGACTTAGGTCTTGAAAACTATCTTTAATATTTTTAGATTTTTCCCGATTGCTTGAAGGCAGCAAGTCAATAAGACTTTTTACTTCCTGAAGTGTTTCAATGTCATTATTGAATGCTCCATCAGCTACAGAAGACTTTGAAGTATGTGTTTTAGCTCCTCCCAATTCCTCTTGCGTAACAGTTTCTTGTGTCACGGTCTTTACAACATCTGGGCCAGTCACAAACATGAATGAGGTATTTTTAACCATAAATATGAAATCTGTCATTGCGGGTGAATACACGGCTCCACCAGCACATGGGCCCATAATTACTGAAATTTGAGGAACAACTCCAGAGGCAAGAACATTTCGTTGAAACACCTCTGCATAACCCGCTAAAGAAGCAACGCCCTCCTGAATACGTGCGCCACCAGAATCATTTATGCCAATAATAGGAGCTCCAACTTTCATTGCCATATCCATTATCTTGCATATTTTTTCTGCATGAGCTTCAGATAATGAGCCCCCAAAAACTGTAAAGTCTTGACTGAAAACGTATACTAATTTTCCATTTATTTTTCCACTACCGGTAACCACTCCATCACCCGCATACTTCTGATCGGCCATACCAAAGTCATTAGTGCGGTGTTCCACGTACATATCGTACTCTTCAAAAGTGTCTTGATCTAAAAGTACCTCTATTCGTTCTCTTGCTGTTAATTTGCCTTTTGCGTGCTGAGAGTCAATTCTTCTTTTTCCTCCACCCAGTTTAGCCTCTTCGCGCTTTTTTTCTAATAATTTGATGATATCACTCATGAAGTAACTATATTATATAATATTTCTGAATTATCAATTTATAAGTATTTTCTAAAGTGATTTGGGAGTTCAGTCTCTATTTTGACTTTTTTATTATTCATATCAATGAATTCTAAAGCGCCAGCATGTAGAAATAAATTAGAAAATTTTATTTGATTGCGTTCAATATAATATTTTTTATCACCAAGAATTGGGAAGCCATTCATAAAACAATGTTGCCTGATTTGATGTTTTCTACCTGATTGAGGATTTAATTTTAAAAGAAAATAATCTCCAGGCAGTTTTTTTATTATTTGATATTTAGTTTCAGCAGAAACATTTTTTTTATTTTTGGGAAGCATGTCATTAAGTATTCCCTCTCTATTTTTTGGTTTTTTTTCAACTATTGCATAATATGTTTTCTTTATTTTATGGCTAGACAGAATTTTATGAAAGTACCTTGCTGAGTCAGAATTTTTTGCAATTATCAATAGACCAGTTGTGTCTTTATCAAGCCGATGTACTAGCTTAGGATGGCCATCTTTAGTATTAAAAAATTGAAGTAGATCATCAATTGATAGATTAATTTTTGATCCACGCTGGCATGGTATTCCAGCCCATTTATTAATAATAATAAAGTTGTCAGATTGAAAAACTATTGAACTTTTAATTTTTCTCTTGAGTATGTTGGGTATTTTAATTGCAGGTTTTTTTTTATGAATTAATTTGAATTCCTTGAAAATATCAACAATATCATCTTGTTTAACTCTATAACTTCCAAGTTTTTTTTTATTATTTACCTCGATTGATTTTTTTCTGAGCTCTTTGTGAAGTAATGAAAAAGGAATATTTAATCTTTCTTTTAAAAACTTGTCTAATCTCACCCCGTTAGAAGCACTTTCAACAATTATAGTTTTTTTGGATTTCATCTAAATTTATATGTTTAGATAAATCAACTTATTATTAATTAGATATTATTTTTCTTGATCAAGAATTTGGATGTAAGCCATAGGCGCATTATCACCTGATCGATAACCGGCTTTTACAATTCTACAATAGCCACCGCTTCTATCTTTGAATCTTTCAGATAAATCTCCGAAAACTTTTGTTACTGCTTCTTTATCTCTAAGCGAGTTAAAAGCATTTGCCCTAGATGAACTTTTATTCTTTTTACCTAGAGTGATAATCTTTTCAACAAATGGTCTTAATTCCTTTGCTTTTGGAAGTGTGGTTTTAATAGTCTCATTTTTGATTAGAGAAACAGCCATGTTCTCAAGCATCGCTATCCGATGCGATGATGTCCTATTTAACTTTCTTTTTGCAATTCCGTGTCTCATTTTTAGTTATATGGATCTTCAATCTTTCTTGCCATTTCCTCGATATTTTCAGGTGGCCAATTAGGTACTTCCATGCCTAAATAAAGTGACATAGTGCCTAGTACTTCTTTTATTTCATTTAGAGACTTACGACCAAAATTGGGTGTACGCAACATTTCGATTTCACTTTTTTGCACAAGGTCTCCAATGTAAATAATATTATCATTTCTTAGGCAGTTCATTGATCTTACTGAGAGCTCAAGTTCCTCTACTTTCCTTAAAAGATTTTTATTGAATTGTGGTTCTAATGCATCAGGTTCTTCTTGTACGTCCTCTGGCTCTTCAAAATTAATAAATGATTGTAATTGGTCTTGAATTATACGTGCCGCAAAAGCAATTGCATCCTCAGGAGATACTGATCCATTTGTTTCAATAGACATTGTTAACTTGTCATAGTCCAGAACTTTTCCTTCTCTCGTATTTTCTATGCTGTAAGAAACCTGTTTTACAGGACTAAATATAGAGTCGATTGGTATCAAACCTATCGCAGAGTCTTCTGGTTTATTATGTTCTGCTGCAACATAACCTTTACCTTTTGCTACAGTAAGTTCCATGTTGAATTCAGTATTATCATCTAGGTTACAAATAACCAGCTCCGGGTTAATAATGTCAATTTCGGACGGTGTATTTATCATGCCTGCAGTAATCTCACCCGGACCAGTCACGTTGAGACTCATTTTTCTAACACCTTCAGAATGCATGTTTAAAGACAACGATTTAATATTTAATACTATGTCTGTTACATCCTCTCTGACGCCATCAATAGATGAAAATTCATGAAGTACATTATCAATCCTAATTGCTGTTACAGCAGTTCCTTGTAAAGATGATAACAGAACTCTTCTTAACGCGTTACCGAGAGTTAATCCAAAACCTCTTTCAAGTGGTTCAGCTATTAACGTCGCTTTGCTTTGAGTGCTATCATCACTAATCATCTTTAATTTAGATGGTTTTATTAGTGCTTGCCAATTATTAATAATACTCATATTTATTTCCTTTAATAAATTTAAACTCTTCTTTTTTTTGGTGGACGACAACCGTTGTGAGGAATTGGTGTTGTGTCTTTAATAGAAGTTATATAAAAACCAACTGCTTGAAGTGCACGTAATGCTGATTCTCTACCACCACCAGGTCCTTTCACAAAGACTTGCAGATTTTTTAATCCAAATTCTTTAGCTTTAGTGCCAGCATCCTCGGCTGCAATTTGTGCGGCATACGGTGTGGATTTTCTTGATCCTTTAAAACCTTTTACTCCAGCAGACGACCATGCAATACTATTGCCTTGTTCATCAGTTATAGTAATCATTGTGTTGTTAAATGTTGCATTAATATACGCTAGTCCAGAAATAATATTTTTCTTTTGTTTTTTCTTTTTTACAGTCTTAGCTTCAGCCATATTTACTTAGTAACCTTTTTCTTTCCAGCTATTGCAATAGCTTTTCCTTTTTTTGTTCTAGCATTTGTATGAGTACGCTGACCCCTACAAGGTAAATTTTTTCTATGTCTTGCACCTCTATATGTACCGAGATCTTTCAATCTTTTGATATTTCCAGAAACCTCTCTTCTTAGATCACCTTCAACTAAAAATGATGAAGAAATAACGTCACTAACATTTTTTATTTCTGCTTCAGATAAATCCTGGACTCTTGTATTGGCATCTACATTTGCCTGAAAACAAACATCTTTTGAAATTTTACTTCCAATCCCATAAACATAAGTTAGAGCAACTCCTAATTTCTTTTGGGTTGGAATGTTCACTCCAGCAATACGAGCCATTAATTTAGACCTAACATTTTTGGTTTGAGAGATTGCGGGATTATATGATTATTAGTCAATTGGTCAAGCATATTAAAGGTGATCTATAATTGAGTTAATTGATTGATTTATATGCATAATTTCACCTACACCGCTGACTTTTTTTATCAGTTTTGCTTCATCATAATATTTTATTAAAGGCATCGTTTCGTTGAAATATGTATCAAGTCTTTTAAGAAGAGTTTCCTCATTATCATCTGATCGTCCCTCTTCTTTACCTCTAGATAATATTCTGTCCTTTAAATGTTTCTCCTCAACATCTAATTGGATTACGCAAGATAACTTGTCTTCAAGTTCCAACATCAATTCATCCAGAAGTTTTGCCTGCTCCGTATTTCTAGGAAAGCCATCAAGTAAGTATCCGTTTGAATTTTTGTTATTATTTATGAATGATTTTATAACATTGATAATAATATCATTAGAAACAAGTTTTCCCTCGTCAATGATTTTTTTAGCTTTAACTCCTATCTCGCTTTTATTAGCTATTTCCGCCCTCAGTAGCTCACCAGTAGATAGGTGGCTTAAATAATACTTTTCACAGATCAAATTTGCCTGAGTACCTTTTCCAGCTCCTGGAGGCCCCAATAAAACTAAATTCACCTTCTTGTGCCTCTTAGGCGAGATTTTTTTATCAGTGCTTCATATTGGTAAGCAAATAAATGGCTTTGAATTTGTCCAACAGTATCCATACCCACAACGACAACAATCAGCAGTGACGTACCTCCTAAATAAAATGGAATTGAGTATTGCGCGATTAAAATTTCTGGAAGTATGCAAACAAATGCTAGATATAATGCCCCAATAGTTGTAATTCTGGATAAAACAAAATCAATATACTCAGCAGTTTTTTCACCTGGTCTAATCCCTGGGATAAATCCACCTTGTCTTTTTAGATTATCAGCAGTTTCAACTGGATTAAATACAATTGAAGTATAAAAGAATGCAAAAAATATAATCGCAGCTGCATACATCAGCATATATGCAGGCTGACCTCTACCAAGAAGTGCTGAAATGTCATTTAACAAACCAGGCTCAGCAGACACATTGAAATTAGCAATTGTAATTGGTAGCAATAAAATAGATGATGCAAATATTGCTGGTATAACACCTGCGGTGTTAAGTTTAAGAGGTAGATGCGTGCTATCTCCAGCAAACATCTTATTTCCCATCTGTCTTTTTGGGTACTGAACTATTAATCTTCTTTGAGCTCTCTCCATAAAAACTATAAAGATAACTACAGCAACAATCATTAATAAGAGCAATACAAGTGTAAGGGTTGAAATTGTTCCCTGACGACCCAAGGTTAATGTATTAATTAATGCGCTAGGTATTTCAGCAACAATACCAGAAAAAATGATGAGTGATATTCCATTTCCTATACCTCTGCTGGTTATTTGTTCCCCAAGCCACATTAAGAAGACTGTTCCACCAGTTAAGGTGATGGTTGTTGATAGCCTGAAAAATAGTCCTGGATCTGTTACCACTTTACCAGCAGACTCCAAACCAACAGAAATCCCATATCCTTGTAACAACGCAAGCAAAACTGTTCCATACCTTGTATATTGAGTGATTTTTCTTCTCCCAGGCTCTCCCTCTTTCTTTAAGCTCGCCAAATGAGGAGATACACTTGTCATAAGTTGCATAATAATTGATGAAGATATGTATGGCATGATACCTAATGCAAAAATAGCCATTCGGCTAATAGCTCCACCTGCAAAAACATCAAACATTCCAAGAATTCCGCTTTGATTAGTCTCAACAAGAAGTTTTAACTGTTCAATGTCTATTCCAGGCAAAGGGATATATGTTCCAAATCTGTAAATTATTAAAGCACCTAAAGTAAACCAAATCCTCTTCTTTAATTCAGTAGCCTTGGAAAAGACACTAAAGTTAAAGTTTGATGCTAATTTTTCAGCTGCTGAAGCCATTTTACTAGATTGCTTTACTTATTTTTAACTTAACGCCAAGTTTTTGAAGTTTTTCTTCTGCAGACTTAGTTACTTTACTGCATTCAATAATATTTTTTGATTTTAATTCACCAGCACCAAGAATTTTTAAATGTTTTTTATCTTTATTTTTTAAAATACGTAACTTTTTTAAGAGTGCGATATTTATAATCTCAGATTCATTAATAGAGTTTTTATCAATTAATTTTTGTAGTGTAGCTAGGTTTAATTCAAAATATTGTTTCTTTGTAAAATTTGAGAAGCCAAATTTAGGTAATCTTCTATGCAAGGGCATCTGTCCACCTTCAAAGCCATGAATAGCAACACCAGAACGAGCTTTTTGTCCTTTATGACCACTTCCTGAGGTTTTACCTTTGCCTGAGCCTATACCTCTACCAATTCTCTTTTTTGATTTATAAGTCTTATTTTTATCAATTTGATTTAATTTCATTTAACTATTTTCCGTAATTACTAAATGATTTATTTTTTTAATCATTCCTAGTGTTTCAGGTGTTGCTTCTCTTATGACGCTGCTATTAATTTTTTTAAGTCCTAGACCTTTTACTGTTGCTATTTGTTCCTTTTGAGAACCAATGGTACTTTTTTTCAATGTAATTTTTAATCTTTGTGTCATGCCGTTTCTCTCGCTGAAGTAATGTTACCGACTTTTTTGGATCTTCTTGCTGCAATAATCTTCGGTGATTTTTGTTGCTTAAGTCCGTCTACTGCCGCTCTAATAATATTATAAGGATTTGAGCTACCAACGGACTTTGCAACAATGTCTTGTATACCTAACAATTCAAATACTGCCCTAACTGATCCTCCAGCGATAATACCTGTACCTGAAGGCGCGGATCTCATTACAACTCGTGATGAACCATGTATCCCAACTATGTCATGATGTAAGGTTCTGCCTTCTCTGAGTGGAATTTTAATCAAGCTTTTTTTTGCTGAGTCTGTTGCTTTTTTAATAGCTTCGGGAACCTCTTTTGCTTTACCATGACCAAAACCCACTTTTCCTGACTCATCGCCTGCAACAACTAAAGCTGCAAATCCAAAACGCCTTCCTCCTTTAACAACTTTTGTAACACGATTAATTGCTACAAGTTTGTCTTTAATATCAACACCGTTTTGATCTTTATTCTTATTTTCTTTCACCATAATATTTCCTATAAGTTTATACCCCCTGATCTAACCTCTTCAGTAACCGTTCTTACTATTCCATGATATAAATTTGAACCACGATCCAAGTATACATCTTTAATACCCTTCTCAGCTGCTGACTTTGCAAGTTCAATACCTAAAATTTTTGCATTTTTAATATTACATGAATTTTTATTTTTTTCTGATTTTAGAGTTGAAGCGCTGCAAATGGTAATACCTTTATTATCATCAATGATTTGAGCATACAAATGCTGTGATGACTTATAGAGCGTAAGTCTCATGCGTGATTTATTATTTTTCTTAAGCTTAAATCTGACCCTGCTCGATCTTTTTTGTTTATTTTGAGACAACATTATTTCTTCTTACCCTCCTTTCTATTTATATATTCATCAGCATACTTGATACCCTTGCCTTTATAGGGTTCAGGTCCTCTAAAATTTCTAATTTCAGCAGCAGTTTGTCCAACAAGTTGCTTATCAGGGCCCTTTATCTCAATATTATTTTGCTTATCAACTGTGACAGTAATATTTTCAGGAATATTGTAGTTTATTGGATGACTATACCCAAGTAATAATTCAAGAGTTTTACCCTTTAAAGCTGCTCTATATCCAACACCATTCATCTCTAATTTTTTTGTGAAACCCTCGCTTACACCAATAATTAAATTATTAACTAAATTTCTTTGCAATCCCCAGTATGAAACTAAGGTTTTGTCGTCAGATTTAGGCTTCATTGTAATTTTTTGACCCTCAACAATTACTTCGATTTGAGAGTTTAACCTTGACTCTAGCTTGCCTAATGGGCCCTCTGCTGAAATTAATCCATCTTGAAGATTAATTTTTACGCTTTCTGGTATATTTATTACTTTTGATCCAACTCTAGACATAATTAAAATACTTTACAAATAATTTCCCCACCTACTTTTTGGTCTCTTGCATCGGCGTCAGTCATTACGCCTTTGGAAGTTGAAATTATTGAAATTCCAAGGCCATTATGTACATATGGTATTCTTCCAGCTCCAGAATAAACACGTCTACCTGGTTTTGAAATTCTTGTTATTTCTGAAATTACTGGCCCTTTTTCATCATATTTCAATTCAATATCAAGTTCTTCTCTGCCAGATGAGTGTTTTGTTCTAGCATATCCTCTTATATAACCTTCATTTTTTAGCACCTCTAATATATTTTCTCTTAACTTAGATACAGGTGAACTAACGATAGGTTTATTTCTCATCTGTGCATTTCGAATTCTACTAAATAAATCTGACAATGGATCTTGTAATGACATATTGTTTCCTTTCTACCAACTTGATTTATTCATTCCAGGGATTTGACCTTTGGATGCAAGATCCCTTAAGGCAATTCTAGATAATCTAACTCTTTTGTGATAACCTCTTGGACGGCCTGTTAATTCACACCTGTTTCGAACTCTTGTTCTTGCACCATTCCTTCTTAGTTTAGAAAGTTTTAATTGAGCTTGAAACCTATCATCAATAGAGGTCTTTTTATCCATAATTAAAGATTTTAATTTGCTTCTCTTTTGCAGATCCTTTTCAGCCATCTTAATTCTTCTTTTATTTTTTTCTATCGAACTTTTTTTAGCCATATTTTTACCTAATCATTAATTGGAAAATTTAGAGATTTTAATAACAACAATGCTTGCTCATCATTTGTAGCGGTTGTATTTATTGTAACATCTAACCCACGTACTTTATCAATTTTATCAACGTTTATTTCTGGGAAAATTGTACATTCCTTAATTCCAAAAGAGTAGTTACCTCTTCCATCAAAACAATTTTTTTTCAATCCTCTAAAATCTCTAATACGTGGAAGGGCAATAGTTACGAGCCTATCAACAAACTCATACATTTTATTACCTCTTAAGGTAACCTTTACACCTAAAGGCATTCCAGATCTGATTTTAAATGTAGCGATTGATTTTCTTGCTTTTGTGACTAAGGGCAGTTGACCTGCTATTGAAGCCAATTGATCAGAAGCCAGTTGTATTACTTTAGAGTCATTTACTGCTTCTCCAAGGCCCATGTTTAGTGAAACTTTTACCAATCTAGGTAATGCGAGATCATTCTTTATTGAAAGATCATTCCTTAACTTTGGTACTATAGTATTTACATACATTTCTTTTAAACGTGGAGTATAATTATCCATCAATTTGATCTCCCGTTTTAGCATTAATTCTCACTTTTTTATTGTCTTTCAGGTATTTATAACCAACTCTAACGCCCTTATTGGTTTTTTTATCAATTGGCATTAAATTAGAGAGCATAATTGGCATCTCCTTATTTAAAACTCCGCCTTCGTTTTTCTGATCTTGTTTTTGATGCTTCTTTGAGATGTTCACACCTTTAACAATTGCTTTCATACCTAATATTTTCATTACTTCACCGATTTTTCCCTTATCTTTGCCTGTATTAACAGCAACTTGATCACCCTTTTTTAATCTCATGCTCATTATAAGACCTCCGGTGCCAGTGAAATAATTTTCATTTGTTTTTTTGAACGTAGCTCTCTACAGACAGGGCCAAAGATTCTTGTACCCACGGGTTCACCCTGATTGTTAATTAACACAGCGGCGTTTGTATCAAACTTAATTGTACTTCCATCGATCCTTTTCAACTCTTTTCTCGTTCTTACTATTACAGCTTTGTGAACAGTTCCTTTCTTTACCTTCCCTTTAGGTATTGCATCTTTAACGGTTACTACAATTATATCTCCTACAGATGCAAAACGACGTTTTGATCCACCAAGTACTTTAACACACAATACCTCCTTAGCTCCTGAGTTATCTGCTACGTTTAATCGTGACTCAACTTGTATCATTTAAATAATTGCAACCCATCTTTTTAATTTAGAAATTGGTTTCGACTCCATAATTCTTACCTTATCACCAGTATTAAATTGGTTATCAGGATCATGTGCGCTGTATTTTTTTGATCTTCTAATTACTTTTTTTAATACAGGGTGTTTAAACTTTCTTTCAACTAAAACTGTTATTGTTTTATCTTGTTTGTCGCTAATAACAGTTCCTTGTAATATTTTTTTTGGCATATTAGTTAACCGTTTTTTCCTTCATTATTGTTTTTATTCTTGCAATCAGCTTCCTCACCTTAAAGATTCGAGATGTATTCTCTAGCTGACCCGAGGACTTTTGAAATCTCAAGTTGAATGACTCCTTGTACAAATTTTGTAGCTCAGTCTTGAGTTGATCTGTTGTTTTTTTTCTTATTTCTTCTGCTTTCATAAAGTCTCTACTTAATTAACTGTTCAACTACCTTGGTTTTAATAGGAAGCTTTGATGAAGCACGTCCAAACGCTTCTGTTGCAATTGCTTGTGAAACGCCATCAACTTCAAATAAAATTTTTCCTGGTTTAACTCTACACGCCCAATATTCTGGTGATCCTTTGCCTTTACCCATTCTTACTTCTGTTGGTTTTTTTGAAACTGGAACATCAGGAAATATTCTCACCCACACTCTTCCAGCTCTTTTCATGAATCTTGTCATTGCAACACGGGCAGCCTCAATTTGACGAGCTGTGACTCTTTCAGCTTCTAAAGCTTTTAAACCATATGTCCCATAATTAAGAGTTGTCGCTGACGTTGCAATACCCTTAATTCTACCCTTATGTGCTTTTCTATATTTTGTTTTCTTTGGCTGTAACATATCTATCCTAATTTATTTGGGTTGTTATCTAATTCATGAGGCGCATTATCATCTATATCACCCTTATAGATCCAAACTTTTATTCCGCATGAACCATATGTAGTTTGTGCTGTTGCGACAGCGTAATCTACATTTGCTCTGAAAGTATGCAAAGGCACTCTACCTTCCCTATACCACTCAGTTCTTGCTATTTCAGTTCCCCCAAGTCTACCTCCACAATTTACTCTAATTCCGTCTGCTCCTAATCGCATTGCTGACTGAACTGAACGTTTCATCGCTCTTCGGAATGAAACGCGTCTTTCTAATTGTTCAGCTATGCCATCAGCAATTAATTGTGCTTCTACTTCTGGTTTTCTAATTTCCACAAGATTTATAGAAACTTCATCAGAAGTGAATTCAGAAATTTTTTTCTTCAATTTCTCAATATCACTACCTTTTTTTCCAATAATAAGACCTGGACGCGCTGAATATATTGTAATCTGTGCTTTCTTTGCTGGCCTTTCAATCTGAATTTTTGCTACAGCACAATTTTTAAGTTTTTTCTCAAGATAAGCTCTGATCTTTAAATCTTCCTGTAAGAACGATCCAAATTCTTTCTTTCCAGCATACCATCTAGATTGCCACTTCTTATTAAGAATTAATCTAAGTCCAATTGGATTGACTTTTTGACCCATATACTATTTTGCCTTCTCTTTCTTTACTTCCTTAACTTGATCTTCAGAAACTTTTATTGTGACGTTAGTCAGAAATTTATTAATTCTACCCGGTCTTCCCTTTGCTCTTGCTCTCCACCTTTTCATTACCATACCTTTACCACAATATGCTTCAGTAACTTTTAATATATCAATATCCAACTGGTGATTGTTTTCAGCATTAGCAATTGCACTATTTAAAACTTTAGAAATATTTTTAGCAATTCCTCTGGATGAAAACTTTAGTAAGTTAAGCGCTTCAGATGCCTTTTTGCCTCTAATCATTTCAAGAACTGCATTAGCTTTTGAAGGACTCACTCTCATGTTCCTTTGAATTGCATATGCTTCGTTATCTTTTCTTACAAGTTGTCTCATATTTATTTCGTTTTCTTATCGCCTGTGTGGCCATTAAAAGTTCTTGTAGGAGAAAACTCTCCAAGTTTATGACCAACCATGTCTTCAGTTACGTTTACAGGTATAAATCTTTTGCCATTGTGAACCGCAAAATTTACACCCACAAATTCAGGCAGTATAGTTGATCTTCTAGACCAAGTCTTAATGACGCTATTGCCACCAGAATCAGATGCCGCTTTTACTTTTTTTAATAAATGGCTATCAACAAATGGTCCCTTCCAAACAGATCTTGTCATTTATACCTCTATTCTTGCTTTCTTATCCGTTTTTCTTTTAATAATAAATTTATCAGTTCTTTTATTATTTCTTGTCTTCTTTCCCTTTGTCGGTTTACCCCATGGAGTTACAGGGTCTCTTCCACCAGACGTTTTACCTTCACCACCACCGTGTGGATGATCGATAGGATTCATCGCAACTCCTCTCACAGATGGTCTTATACCAAGCCACCTGTTTCTCCCAGCCTTGCCAAGCTTTTGGTTTTTTTTATCAATATTTGACAAAATACCTATCGTAGCACGACATTCTTCTCTAATTTTTCTTTGTTCTCCTGAGGGTAACTTAATAGCGACATAACCATTAGATTTTCCAACTATTTGGGTTGATGTGCCTGCAGACCTTGCTAATTGTGCACCGCTTCCTGGTTTTAATTCGATATTATGTATATCAATACCTACAGGTATATCAGACATGGGCATACAATTTCCGTTTCTGATTTCTTTTTTTGATCCAGAAACAACTTTATCTCCAACCTTTATATCTTTTGGAGACAATATATAGCTTTGAATGCCGTCATCATATTTAATCAATGCTATATATGAGGATCTATTTGGATCGTATTCTATTCTTTCCACAGTCGCGCTCACATCTACTTTATTTCTTTTGAAATCAATTATTCTATATTTTGATTTATGCCCTCCACCTTTTCTTCTCATAGTGATCCTGCCTGTATTATTACGTCCACCTTTTTTAGAGATGCCAGTAGTAAGTGATTTTACTGGTTTACCATTCCATAATCCTTTTTTATCAACTAGAGTAAGTCCTCTAGTTCCGGGCGTGTTGGGTCTGAATTTTTTAAGTGCCATTTATTTATACTCCCGCATTAATATCAATTGTTTGACCATCTTCGAGGGTAACGAATGCCTTCTTGTAATCCGACCTTTTACCAAGAGAACCCCTGAATGACTTAAGCTTGCCCTTGACGATTGAAGTATTTACTTTTTTTACTTTAACTTTAAAAATATTTTCAATTGCTAATTTAATTTCTTTCTTAGAACTTGTTTTCTGAACCTGGAATGTAACTTGATTATACTCTGAACCCATTGAGGACTTCTCTGTAATAATAGGTTTGATTATTGTTTTAAAATCTTTAATTGTAACCATCTTAATTAATCCTGTTCTCAAGTATTTCTAAAGCATTCTTACTCATAATTAATTTTTCAAATCCAAGTAAGTCGAGTGCATTAAAATTATTTATGCTTGAGTACTTTATATTTTTTAAGTTTCTTGAAGCTAATACAAAATTATTATCAGGTTTTTCGCCTTCTAATATGAGCGCAGAGTGAGCATTTAAATCTGAGAGGCTTTTAACTAATATTTTTGTCTTTGGCTCTGCAATTTTGAGTTCTTCAACAATTATCAAATTGTTATTCTTGAGTTTATCAGCAAGAATGTGTTTCAAAGCCTCCTGCCTAGTGCGTTTTGGCATCTTTTTTAATGAACGAACTCCTCTTAAGTTATGAGCCATTCCTCCACTTCTAAATATGTTTGCCTTTTTGGAACCGTGTCTAGCTCCTCCGCTTCCCTTTTGTCTTCCTAGCTTTTGTGTTGTTCCTTTTACTTCAGATCTGTTTTTAGTCCTAGCTCTTAGAGGTTTCTGGTTAGATTCACTCCATCTGACTAAAGAGCCAACAACACTTAAATCGGACTTACTATTGAATAGTTGATCTTTCAAATTGACAGACCCACCCTTTTTTCCATCTATTTTATGCATGTCAATTTGCATATACTTATTTTTCCTTCTTACCTTCTTTTTCTGATTTTGCGGATGTGGCTTCGATTTCTTTGATGCCATCTTTTTTTATCGAGTCCTCAACAACTAACCAAGTTCCCCTCGAGCCAGGCGTAGCTCCTTTTACACAGATTAGATTTTTTTGTTCATCAACTTTTACAACCTGTAAGCTTTGAAGAGTTTTGTGAACATCTCCGTATTGTCCAGCCATCTTTTTTCCTTTGAAAACTTTACCAGGGTCTTGGCACTGGCCAGTAGATCCATGGCTTCGATGTGAAACTGAAACACCATGAGAGGCTCTCAAACCTGAGAAATTATGACGTTTCATTACTCCAGCAAACCCTTTGCCTTTCGTGTAACCAGATACGTCAATAAATTGACCTTCCTTAAAATGACTTGCTTTCAATTCATCTCCACTTTTAATTTCTTGATCTTTACTTATTTCAAATTCTCTAAGATATTTATAAGCGTCTGTTTTTTTCTTATCAAAGAAGCCTTTCTGGGACTTTTTGGTTTTTTTTAACTTACAGGCGCCAACCAGTACCTTATCAGAGTGTTCATTTTCCGATGTAACGCGGTCAATAATTTTACAATTTTCAACATGAAGTACAGTAACAGGAATATTTGTTCCACTTTGTGTGTACAAATTACTCATTCCAATCTTTTTTGCTATAATACCTGATCTCATAACTTATAATTTGATTTCTACATCAACTCCTGAAGCTAAATCTAATTTCATTAGTGCATCGACTGTTTGTGGCGTTGGGTCAACTATCTCTATTAATCTTTTATGTGTCCTGATCTCGAATTGCTCTCTACTTTTTTTGTTAACATGGGGAGATCGAAGAACTGTAAACTTCTCATTATTAGTGGGTAATGGTATTGGACCTTTAACCATTGCCCCAGTTCTTTTAGCTGTATCAACAATTTCTACTGACGATTTATCAAGTACACCATGGTCAAAGGCTTTCAATCTAATTTTGATATTTTGATTTTCCATTTTTATTCCTTATGCAAACTTTGCTTTTACCTCATCTTGAACGTTTTGAGGTACTTGCTCATAATGATCAAAAAACATTGAATACTGAGCTCTTCCCTGAGTCATAGACCGTAATGTGTTAACATAGCCAAACATATTGGCAAGAGGTACCATTGAACTAATTGCTGTTGTATTGCCTCTAGCTTCACTTCCACTAACCTGACCCCTTCGACTACTTAAATCGCCTATAACATCCCCCATAAACTCTTCAGGCGTAACCACCTCAACTCTCATAACAGGCTCAAGAAGTTTTGGGCCTGCCTTTTGACAAGCGTCTTTAAATGCCATCCTTCCAGCTATCTCAAAAGCTAAACTACTAGAGTCTACATCGTGATATTTTCCATCGATTAGTGTTACTTTATAATCAATTATGGGAAATCCGGCTATGACACCAGTATCAGCAACACCTTCAATTCCCTTTTCAACTCCTGGAATATACTCTTTAGGTATATTACCTCCCTTAATCTTGTCTTCAAATAATCTTCCTGTACCCGGTTCACATCCTTCAACAATGATCTTTACTTCAGCGAACTGACCGGCTCCTCCACTTTGTTTTTTATGTGTATATGTAACTTCAACTTCTTTTGATATTGTTTCTCGGTATGCAACCTGTGGAGCTCCTACATTAGCTTCAACCTTGAATTCACGTTTCATTCGGTCAACAATAATATCTAAATGAAGTTCACCCATTCCTTTGATAACGGTTTGTCCAGACTCATCATCAGAGGTTACTCTAAATGAAGGGTCTTCTTTAGCAAGTCGAGCAAGCGCTTCACCCATTTTTTCTTGGTCAGCTTTTGTTTTTGGTTCAACTGCAATTTCAATCACTGGATCTGGAAAATCCATTGACTCCAAGATGATTGGCTTTTGAGAGTCGCATAAAGTTTCACCAGTTATGGTATCTTTCAATCCTGCTATCGCTACAATATCACCAGCGTACGCAGTTTTAATATCTTCTCTATTATTTGCATGCATGAGTAACATTCTTCCAATTCTTTCCTTATCACCTTTAACGGAGTTCATGATTGTTGAACCAGCTTCTAACTTTCCTGAATAAATTCTTGTAAACGTGAGAGAACCTACAAAAGGATCGTTAGCAACTTTAAATGCTAATGCAGAAAAAGGCTCATCATCTGATGCTTTTCTTATTTCTTCTTCTTTGCCGGGTATGTTGCCAGTAGCCTGTTGTACCTCACTAGGATCCGGCATAAAGTTTACAATGGCGTCTAAAAGTGGTTGTACACCTTTATTTTTAAATGCACTACCTGTTAAAATTGGAACAAACTCAAAATTGATAGTGCCTTTTCTTATACAACGGTTGAGCGTTTCTTCATCAGGCTCTTCACCATCTAAATATTTTTCTAAAACCTCTTCATCCTGCTCAACTGCCATCTCAACCATTTCAGATCGATACTTTTCAGCAGTCTCTTTTAATTCTTCTGGAATCTCTGCGTACTCATATTTAGCTCCAAGGTCTTCATTTGCCCAAACAATTGCTTTATTTTTTACAAGATCAATAACACCCTTAAGATCAGATTCACTTCCATAGGGAATTTGTAAAACTAAAGCATTTGCTTGAAGTCTGTCTTTAATCATATCAAGACATTTATAGAAATCAGCTCCGGTACGATCCATTTTGTTAACAAAGCACATTCTTGGAACCTTGTATCTATTCGCCTGTCTCCATACAGTTTCTGTCTGGGGTTCAACACCAGCAACACCATCAAATACTGCGACAGCACCGTCAAGAACTCTAAGTGATCTCTCAACTTCAATAGTAAAGTCAACGTGGCCCGGAGTATCAATTATATTAATTCTATGATCATTCCAAAAACATGTAGTTGCTGCTGAAGTAATTGTAATTCCTCTTTCTTGCTCTTGTTCCATCCAGTCCATAGTAGCTGCGCCATCATGAACTTCTCCGATTTTGTGACTTTTACCGGTGTAATAAAGAATTCTTTCTGTAGTAGTAGTTTTCCCTGCATCAATGTGAGCCATAATTCCTATGTTTCTATATTTCTGCAGTGCGTATTCTCTTGTCATATTACCACCTAAAGTGTGCAAAAGCTTTATTTGCTTCTGCCATTTTATGAGTATCTTCTCTTTTTTTAATTGCTGAACCTTTATTTTCAGCAGCATCGATTAGTTCAGAGCTTAGTTTATTAACCAAGCTTTTCTCCTTACGGTTTCTTATTGCATTAACAATCCATCTAATTGCTAGAGCTTGCGACCTATTACTTTTGACCTCAACTGGGACTTGGTAAGTTGCACCGCCAACTCGACGTGATCTTACCTCAACAAGTGGTCTTACATTTTCTATTGCTTTGTTGAAAACATTCATTGGTGGTTCACCAGTTTTACTTTCAATATTTGTGAATGATTTATTAATTATAGACTCTGCAACAGTTTTCTTACCATCAAACATAATAGCATTTGTAAATTTTGTAAGAACTTTACTTCCATGAACTGGATCTGGCAGTACTTCTCTAATCTGGGCTTTTCTTCTTCTAGACATCTACTTAGGTTTCTTCGTTCCATATAATGAACGACGTTGTTTTCTCTCACCAACACCTTGGGTATCTAAAACTCCTCTTACCGTGTGATAACGAACTCCTGGCAAATCTTTTACACGTCCGCCTCTAATTAATATTACTGAGTGTTCCTGCAAATTATGACCCTCACCACCAATATAACTAGTAACTTCAAATCCATTTGTAAGTCTAACTCTCGCAACTTTTCGTAATGCAGAGTTAGGTTTTTTAGGCGTAGTTGTATAAACTCTAGTGCAAACACCTCGCTTTTGAGGGTTTGCTTTTAATGCTGGAACCTTATTTCTTTTTTGAACTTTGGTTCTAGGTTTTCTAATCAGCTGACTTATAGTCGGCATAAAATATCTCCAGTTTTTACAACTTAAAGGTTAGCTATTTTTAAAAAAATTAATAAAAAGTAGCGTTTAGATTTCTCTACCGCCTACTATTTAAGAATGCCGAATAATACTTAATAGTTTATGCAGGTCAACAAAATTTATCAGGAATTCTCCTGTATTTCAGCTGATTCTTGCTCTTTTTTTGCCTGAATTGCCTCAATCTCAACTTTTGCCTCTTTATCGAGCAATTTTGCCTTATTCTCAATTTGATTGAAGGTCCGACCTGTTCCTGCTGGAATTAATCTTCCAACAATTACGTTTTCTTTGAGACCCTCAAGCCGATCCATTTTTCCTTTTATTGAAGCATCAGTAAGAATTCTTGTTGTTTCTTGGAAAGATGCGGCTGAAATGAAAGATCTTGTTTGTAGAGATGCTTTTGTAATGCCTAGCAATACAGGTTTAGCTATAGCAGGTTTCTTACCTTCATTCTCTAGCTGTTCGTTTGTAGTCAAGAATTCAAACCTATCTATTTCTTCACCTTTAATAAATGAACTATCCCCAATTTCAGTAATATGTACTTTCTGCAACATCTGCCTGCATAGTACTTCAATGTGCTTATCGTTAATTAAAACGCCTTGTAACCTGTAAACTTCTTGAACTTCATTTATCAAATAATCAGCTAAAGCTTCAATTCCTAAAATCTCTAAAATATCATGCGGATCTGGATTGCCATCTAGTAAGTAGTCTCCCTTCTGAATAGTTTCACCTTCTTGATATGCAATATGCTTTCCTTTTGGAATTAATACTTCTACAGGATCACCATCCTTTTCAGGCGTAATAATGACTTTTTGTTTTCCTCTTATATCTTTACCAAAAGAAATAACTCCAGAGGTCTCAGAAATTATTGCATGATCTTTTGGTTTTCTTGCTTCAAATAACTCTGCAACTCTCGGTAAACCTCCAGTAATATCTTTTGTTTTTGAAGCCGCCTTTGGAGTCCTTGCAAGTACGTCACCTGCATGAACTTCTGCGCCATCTGCGACAGAAAGAATTGAGTCAGGTGGCAAAAAGTATCTAGCTTCATTGCCGTTTGCAAGAAGTATAACATCACCTTTTTTATCTCTTAATGTTATTCTTGGTTTTAACTCATTTCCTTTTGGATCAGACTTCCAGTCCTTAACCTTAGTGTAGGTTAATCCAGTTTTTTCCTCTGTTTCCTCAATAAGAGAAATTCCTTCTTCCATATCCACATAGTTAGCAGTTCCTGATTTCTCTGATATAACTGGATTTGTAAATGGATCCCATTCACAAATTTTTGTACCACTATTCACTTTAGAGTCTTCTTCTACTAATATTTTTGTACCATAAGGAACCTTATAATTTGCAAGCTCTCTACCGTTCTCATCTTGTATTGCAAGTTGACAATTTCGACCCATCACAATCAAATCATTATTACTGTCTTCAACAGTATTTTTATTTAGAATTTTAAATATTCCATCGGTATTAATCTCAATGAAAGATTGATCATTAATCTGAGCGGCTCCTCCAATATGGAAAGTTCTCATAGTAAGTTGAGTACCAGGCTCACCTATTGATTGTGCGGCTATCATTCCAACCGCTTCTCCCTCATTAACAAGGAAACCTCTTGCTAAATCACGGCCATAACACTTGACACATATACCTCGTTTACTATCACATGTTAGTGGAGATCGGATATAAACGCTTTGAATACCTGCAGTTTCGATTTTCTCTGCAACAATCTCATCCACATAATCATCTTTTTTCGCAATGTTTTCGCCTGAAATCGGATGATTAACGTCATTTTGCAAGTATCTTCCTAATACTCTATCTGCTATAGAAATTATTACCTCTCCACCCTCAACAACATCTGAAATCCATACTCCATTATCTGTACCACAGTCAGGTTCTGAGATAGTGCAGTCTTGAGCAACATCACAAAGTCGCCTTGTTAAATAACCAGAGTTTGCAGTTTTTAAGGCTGTATCAGCTAGTCCTTTTCTCGCACCATGAGTTGAATTGAAGTATTCTAATACATTCAATCCCTCCTTAAAATTTGATATAATGGGCGTTTCAATTATGTCGCCTGATGGCTTAGCCATAAGACCTCTCATACCAGATAATTGCTTCATTTGTGCGGCTGAACCACGAGCTCCTGAGTTTGCCATCATATAAATTGAATTAATTGGCATTTCCCTCTTGGTTTCGTCATCAAATTTCTTAGAAGATATCTCATTCATCATTTCCTGAGCAACACGATCGGTACACTTGGCCCATGCATCGATTACTTTGTTATACTTCTCCCTGTTGGTGATCAATCCATCATTGTACTGCTTTTCATATTTTTCAATTTGACCGGCTGTTTCAGAAACAAGTTTCTCTTTTGTCTCTGGAATTATCATATCGTCTTTTCCAAAAGAAATACCCGCCTTGTATGCATAATGAAAACCCAAAGCCATTAATTGATCAGCAAATATTACTGTATCTTTTTGACCACAGTATCTATATACCGTGTCAATGAGACCTGATATTTCTTTTTTACCCAAAAGCCTATTTACTAATTTAGGATCAAGGTCTTTATGTTGCGGGACTAGATTCCAAAGCAACATTCTTCCAGGCGTTGTCTTAATTCTTTTTTGTTTTTTGTTGCCTTCCTTGTCAATAAAATTGATCCTTGCTTCAACTTGTGCATGGACAGTTGTTGCATTATTTTCAAGGGCTTGTTGTACTTCATAAATATCTTTAAACACAGCTCCTTGGCCTGGCTCATTTTCTTTTTCTTGCGATAGATAATATATGCCTAAAACAATATCCTGACTTGGAACAATTACTGGTTTGCCATTTGCAGGATTAAGTATGTTGTTTGTTGACATCATAAGAACTCTAGCCTCAAGTTGAGCTTCTAAGCTAAGAGGAACGTGAACTGCCATCTGATCACCATCGAAGTCAGCATTGAATGCAGTGCAGACCAAAGGATGAAGCTGAATTGCCTTACCTTCAATTAAAACTGGCTCAAAAGCCTGTACGCCAAGTCTATGCAATGTCGGTGCTCTGTTTAGTATTACTGGATGCTCCCTAATCACACGGTCTAATACATCCCAAACTTCTGGACGTTCTTTTTCAACCATTTTCTTGGCTTGCTTAAGAGTAGTAGCTAAACCTAATGACTCTAATCTTGCGTATATAAATGGTTTAAATAGCTCTATAGCCATTTTTTTTGGCAGACCGCATTGATGCAATTTTAGTTCAGGACCAACGACGATTACAGACCTTCCAGAATAATCTACCCTTTTTCCTAACAAATTCTGCCTAAATCGACCCTGTTTACCTTTAAGCATTTCTGCAAGCGATTTTAGAGGTCTTTTGTTTGTTCCAGTAATTACTCTTCCTCTTCTTCCATTGTCAAACAACGCGTCAACAGATTCTTGGAGCATTCTTTTTTCATTTCTAATAATTATATCTGGTGCTCTTAATTCAATTAATCTAGATAATCTATTATTTCTATTTATAACTCTTCTATATAGGTCGTTTAAATCACTTGATGCAAATCTACCTCCATCAAGAGGAACTAGGGGTCTTAATTCAGGCGGGATAACAGGTACAGAAGTTAAAATCATCCACTCAGGTCTGTTTCCAGATGATATAAAGGCTTCAAAAATTTTAATTCTTTTTACGAGCTTCTCTGATAGAGCTACAGCTTTTGTATCAGCAAGTTTTGTGCGTAAAGCCTCAAGCTCAGGTTCAAGTTCAATTCTTTCAAGAACTTTTCTAACTGCTTCTGCTCCTATACCAGCAGAAAAGGAATCTTCTCCATGTTCTTCTTTGGCATTCTCTAATTCATCTTCATCAAGAAGCTGATTTTGAATTAAGGGGGTTAATCCTGGTTCAGTGACCATAAATTTCTCAAAATAAAGAACCTTCTCAAGATCTTTAAGTTTCATATCCATCATGAGAGCTATACGGCTTGGTAGCGATTTTAAGAACCATATATGAGCAACTGGAGCGGCTAATTGAATATGGCCCATTCTCTCTCTTCTTACATCTTTTTTTGTTACCTCGACACCACACTTCTCACAAATGATGCCCTTAAATTTCATTCTTTTGTACTTTCCACAGAGACATTCATAATCTTTTATTGGTCCAAAAATTCTTGCACAGAAGAGGCCGTCCCTTTCAGGTTTAAAAGTTCTGTAATTTATTGTTTCGGGCTTTTTTATTTCACCATAAGACCATGAGAGTATTCTCTCTGGGCTTGCAATTGAAATTTTTACTTGATTGAAATCATCTCTTGATGCGGCTGGATTGAAAATATTCATTAACGATTGACTCATAGCTTTTCCTAATTCAAATTTGAAAGTTCAATATTAAGTCCTAGTGACCTGATTTCTTTAATCAACACATTAAACGATTCAGGTGTTCCAGATTGGAACACATCTTCACCCCTGATAATCGTTTCGTAAACTTTAGTTCTACCTGCAACATCATCAGATTTTACCGTTAAAATTTCTTGAAGAGTGTAAGCTGCTCCGTATGCCTCAAGTGCCCAAACTTCCATTTCACCAAATCTCTGCCCACCAAATTGGGCCTTACCTCCAAGAGGCTGTTGTGTTACTAGACTATACGGTCCAATGGATCGAGCATGAATTTTATCATCAACTAAATGGTGCAACTTAAGCATGTATATATAACCTACGGTCACTTTTCTCTCAAACTTCTCACCTGTTAAACCATCCCACAATTGAGTTTGACCACTTTTATCAAATCCTGCCTCACCCAGCATTTCTGATATTTCAGCTTCAGACGCTCCGTCAAAAACGGGTGTTTTAATAGGAACTCCACTAGAAATATTCATCGCTAATTCTTTTTGTTCTTCTTTACTTAATGATGAAATCTCATTTTTATATTGATCCTTGCCGTAAACTTTTTCAAGGGATTGTCCAATTAATGAATGATCATTCGATACTTTATACTGCGAGAGGGATTTGTTTATTATTTCTCCTATACCAGCACAAGCCCAGCCTAAATGCGTTTCTAATATTTGGCCTACATTCATTCGGCTAGGAACTCCGAGAGGATTTAATACAATATCAACCGTTCTTCCATCCTCAAGATATGGCATATCCTCAACTGGAGCAATTTTGCTTATTACTCCTTTGTTGCCATGCCTTCCAGCCATTTTATCGCCAGGTTGTAATTTTCTTTTAACAGCAACAAATACTTTAACCATTTTCATTACACCAGGTAAAAGTTCGTCACCTCTTTGAACTTTATCTACTTTATTGTCAAAGCGTGTTTGAATTGCAGATCGAGCAATATCATACTGCTTTTTGAGATTATCTATTTCATTCTGATCACTTGAGCTTTGTAACGTCATTTTCCAAAGAGAATCCAATTTTACATCTAACAAGGTAGCCTTATCATAGTTATTTTGCCTTTCGATATCATCAGGAGTCTCATTAATAGACTTTCCGCTAATTAGTGAGACAAGTCTCTCTTTTATATTTCTGTTCAGAATACCCAGCTCGGCTTCTCTATCTTTGGCAAGTTTTTCAATTTCATCTCTTTCAATAGATAAAGCTCGATCATCTTTTTCTATCCCATATCTATTAAATACTTTAACATCTACCACTATCCCGCTTGAACCAGGCGGAAGTCTTAAAGAAGTATCTTTAACATCAGTAGCTTTTTCTCCAAATATTGCTCTTAATAGTTTTTCTTCGGGAGTTACAGGGCTTTCGCCCTTTGGTGTAACTTTTCCAACGAGAATATCGCCAGGGTTAACATCAGCTCCAACATAAACAATCCCTGCTTCATCAAGATTGCGTAAGACCTCGTCACCAGCATTTGGAATATCTCTAGTAATTTCCTCTGACCCTAATTTGGTATCTCTTGACATAACTTCAAATTCCTCAATATGGATAGAAGTAAATTTATCTTCTTGAACAATTTTTTCTGAAATTAAAATAGAGTCTTCAAAGTTATACCCTCTCCATGGCATGAAGGCTACAACCACATTTCGTCCTAAACCAAGTTCTCCGAAATGCGTTGAAGGTCCGTCTGCAATAATATCGCCCTTTGACACCTTATCGCCAACTTTTACCAGAGGTCTCTGGTTAATACATGTACTTTGATTTGATCTTTGAAATTTTTGTAGTGTGTAAATGTCAACACCAGACTCCGTAGTTTTAATTTTTTCTGTTACTCTAACAACAATTCTTTTTCCATCGATCTTGTCTACAATACCGTCTCTATTAGCTACAATTGTTACACCAGAGTCTACAGCAACTACTTTTTCTACTCCTGTTCCTACTAATGGAGACTCAGCTTGTATTAGAGGAACTGCCTGTCTCATCATGTTTGATCCCATAAGGGCTCTGTTTGCATCATCATTTTCAAGAAATGGTATTAGGGAGGCCGCACAAGAAACTACTTGCTTTGGTGAAACATCCATATAGTCAATTTCCTCAGGGACAGTCATAACAAAATCCCCATTTCTACGGCAAGAAACCAATTTAGTTACAAAACTACCTCTATCATCAAGTTCACTGTTGGCCTGGGCAATGGTATAGTCTGCTTCCTCCATTGCTGGCAGATATTCGACTTCATTGCTAACCTTTCCTTTTATAACTTTTCTGTATGGGCTTTCAATAAAACCGTATTGATTTACTCGTGCATGAGATGCCAAGCTATTAATCAAACCAATATTTGGGCCCTCAGGGGTTTCAATCGGACAAATCCTACCATAATGAGTTGGATGTACATCTCTAACTTCAAAACCAGCTCTCTCTCTACTTAGGCCTCCTGGACCTAGAGCTGATAATCTTCTTTTATGAGTAATTTCAGCTAAAGGGTTAGTTTGATCCATAAATTGAGATAATTGTGAAGTTCCAAAAAACTCTTTGAGAGATGCCACCAGTGGCTTAGCATTAATAATATCTTGAGGAGTAGCAGCGTCGACTTCAAGAGAATTCATTCTTTCTTTGATTGATCTCTCCATTCGGATAAGTCCCATTCTAAATTGGTTTTCAACTAATTCACCAACGGATCTAACTCTTCTGTTACCTAAATGATCAATATCATCTACTTCACCTTTTCCAGTTCTTAAATCCATAACAGTTTTTATAACTTCGATAACATCCTCACTTCTGAGTACTGTAACCGTATCAGAACATTCCAAGTTTAGCCTATAATTCATTTTAACCCTACCAACATCAGAGAGGTCATATTTTTCTGATTTGAAAAAAAGCGAATTAAATACTTCAAATGCAGTTTCAAGGTTAGGTGGTTCGCCAGGTCTCAGTACTTTATATATTTCAACTACTGCTTCCTCAGGACTTAAGTTTTTATCAACTCTTAAGGTATCGCGTATAAATGAACCTATGTTAATACCATCGATTTCTAATACAGGTATTTTTGAAATTTTAAGTTCCTTAATTTTTTCAATTGTTTCGGGCACAATCTCATCAGATGACTCAAAGTAAATTTCACCTGTTTTTTCATTTATAATATCATCAGCAATAAACTTACCAATAAGCTCATCATCTTCTAGCAACAAGTTTTTAAGACCGTCATTAAAGAGTTTCTTTGCTAAAGCAGGATTTATTTTTGTTCCTTGTTTAACAGCTACTTTACCATCAGCTGCATTTACTAAACTTTTCTGCAGCTTTCCTGTCTTAATATTTTTAGGGTTAAAGCCTACTTTCCATTTTCCATCCTTTGTATTTAAAGAGTAAGTTTCTGTATTGTAAAATAAAGATAATATCTCATCACGTTTTATGCCCATTGCCATTAAAAATGTTGTAATCGGTATTTTCTTTTTTCTATCAATTCTACAGTGAATAATATCTTTGTGATCAAACTCAATATCAAGCCATGAGCCTCTATAAGGGATTACTCTCGCTCCAAATAATAATTTTCCACTTGAATGTGTCTTTCCGTTATCATGATCAAAAAATACACCAGGGCTTCTATGCATCTGACTAACTACAACTCTCTCAGTTCCATTTGTAATAAATGTTCCCTTTTGAGTCATTAGAGGCAGATCACATAAATAAATCTCTTGCTCCTTTATGTCTTTTACAGTTCTCGACTCTGTTTCTTCATCAATATCAAATACAATGAGTCTCAATTTTACATTTAACGGTGCGGCATAGGTTTTATCTCTTTGACGGCATTCATCTACATCAAATTTAGGAGATTGAAAATCATACTCTATGTACTCAATTCTTGCTGATCCAGAAAAATCTTCTAAAGGAAACACACTTTTGAAAACTTTCTGAAGACCCTTATCTGGCCTTTCAGATGGATTTCCTTCTTGAAGTAAAAAATCTTCATAAGATTTTTTTTGTATTTCAATAAGATTAGGGAATTTGGATACTTCTTTTAACTTACCAAAGTTTTTACGAACTCTTTTTCGTTCAGTAAATGAAAGTGTATTAGCCATTAATATATATTCGCCCTGTAAACAATAGTATGCGGAACAAACTATTGATTGAAAAATATTTAATAAAATTATTTAAGTTCTACAGTTGCACCAGCAGCTTCTAACTTCTCTTTAAAGCTGTTAGCTTCATCTTTAGAGACGCCAGTTTTTAATTCCTTAGGTGCACCCTCAACAAGATCTTTCGCTTCCTTTAAACCTAGTCCAGTGATTGTTCTTACTTCTTTAATAACGTTAATTTTTTTATCGCCTGCAGCAGCTAATACAATAGTAAACTCATCTTTTTCTTCTGTAGCAGCGGCATCACCTGAAGGTGCAGCTCCTGCAGCGGCTACAGCTACGGGTGCAGCAGCAGATACGCCCCATTTATCTTCAAGCATTTTTGATAACTCAGCAGCTTCTATAACTGTTAAGTCGGATAGTTGATCAACTATTTGTTGGAGGTCAGCCATGTTTATTCCCTTTCTTAATTAATTTACTTTGTACTATATGCTTTCAATATTCTTGCTAAACCACCTGATGGTGCAGTTAAAACTGAAGCAATTTTCTGCGCAGGTGTACTTATCAAACCTATTAATTGTGCCCTTATTTCCTCGAGAGATGGCAATTTAGATAAAATTTCGATTTTTTCAACAGTTAAAATTTCATTGTCCATTATGCCACCAAGAATAACTAAATTACTGTTATTTTTAGCGAAATTTGTTAACAGCTTGGTCAATTGCACGGGGTCATTTGAGTAGGCTATAGCGGTTGGCCCGTCGAAAAGGTTGGATAGCTCAGATTTATCAGTACCCTCAAGGGCTAATTTTGTTAGTCTGTTTTTGGTAACTTTTATATTACAGCCTGAATTGAAAGACTGAACTCTTAAATCAGTCATATCAGTCATTGACATTCCTCTATAATGAAAAACCAATACAAGACTATTCTCACTTAAAATATTTTTCAAATTACTAATAAATATTTCTTTTTGTTCTCTTTTCATAATTTATGCTCCAAAGGACTCTAAATTAATGTTTATTCCTGGTCCCATTGTGGGGCTTATGGAAACTTTTTTTACAAAATTCCCTTTAATTCCTGAAGGTCTTTCTTTTGAAATAGTTTCATAAAAGAATTTTATATTATTTACTACATCACTTTTTTGAAAATCAGATTTTGCAATCCCTGCCTGAACTAACGTATCACTATTTTTAAATTCCAGTTCACCAGCTTTAGCATCCTCGACTGCTTGTTTTAAATCATTTGTTACACTACCTAATTTTGGATTAGGCATTAGATTACGAGGTCCGAGAACTTTTCCCAATTTACCAACTTTGGACATCATGTCAGGGGTAGATATACATCTATCAAAATCAACAAACCCATTTTCTACTTTTTCTACGAGTTCATCTGATCCTACAATATCAGCACCAGCATCTTTAGCTTCTTGTTGCTTATCATCTGATGCGAATACACAAACTTTTATATCTTTTCCTAAACTTTTTGGTAGCTTAAGCTTGCCTCGAACATTTTGCTCACCATTTTTAGGATCAATATTTAAATTCATACAAATATCAATAGTTTCATTAAACTTAGTTGTTGCTGTTTTGATGGCGATATCTACTGCATCTTCAAGAGAGTAACTTTTTGAAAAATCATTTTCAGCCATAATATGTTTTGATCTTTTGCCCATTATTGTGTTACCTCAATACCCATGGACTTTGCGGATCCTACGATTATCTTAACTCCCTGATCTACAGTATTAGCGTTCAAATCTTTTAATTTCTTCTCAGCTATTTCCTCACATTGTTTAATAGAAATAGTTTTAATTATATCCCTTCCAGGTTCCTTAGATCCTTTTTTTATTTTTAAAGCCTCTTTAATAAAAAAAGATGCAGGTGGAAGTTTTATGTCCATTGTGAAACTCTTGTCAGTAAAATAAGTGACTACAACAGGCAGCATAACGCCTGGTTGCTCACTTTTACTTTTGTCATTAAACATTTTACAAAAGTCCATGATATTAATTCCTCTTTGTCCAAGTGCAGGTCCGACTGGTGGTGAAGGGTTTGCCTGTCCTGCAGGTACTTGTAATTTTAATGTGCCTTCTATCTCTTTTGCCATTATGCTTTCTCTACTTGTGTATACTCCAATTCTACAGGTGTCGATCTGCCAAATATAGACACAGATACTTTTACTCTTGCCCTTTCTTCGTCTATTTCTTCAATTAAGCCATTAAAAGAGGCGAAAGGTCCATCGCTTACTCTTACTTGCTCTCCAACTTCAAATGTAATTGATGGTTTAGGACTAGTTACACCTTCTTCAATATCTTGTAAAATCTTATTTATCTCGCTCTCAGAAACTGCTGATGGTTTTCCTTGGGTGTGACCAAGAAAGCCGCTTACTTTAGGTAAAGACTTTACCATGTGATAAGTTTCATCAGTCATTTCCATTTTAGTTAATACGTATCCAGGGAAAAATTTTCTCTCAGCATTTCTCTTTTTTCCTTTTTTTACTTCAACAACCTCTTCAGTTGGAACAATGATTTCGCTGAAGGCAGACTCAATATTTTTTGTTTTTGCTTTTTCAAAAATCGCTGCTGCAACCTTTTTTTCAAAACCAGAGTATGCATGTACTATGTACCATTTATGAGACATTTTCTAAACAGCAACTCCGATAAGTTTATCTAAACCAAAACTAAATATCTGATCGATTATTAGAAAAAAAACTGCTGCAAAAGCAGTAATCAGTACAACCATAACAGAGCCAGTTAGTGTTTCTCTAGAAGTAGGCCATGTGACTTTACTTCCTTCTCTTCTGACTTCTTGTATAAACTTAAATGGCTTCATAAAATTTACCTTTATTGGCAGGAGCGAAGGGACTCGAACCCCCAACCCCCGGTTTTGGAGACCGGTGCTCTACCAGTTGAGCTACACTCCTCCAGTTATGAGATAATTTCTGTTACAACACCCGATCCAACTGTACGTCCACCTTCTCTTATTGCAAAACGTACACCTTTATCCATGGCAATTGGAGCTATAAGCTCTATTTCCATTGCAATGTTGTCGCCAGGCATAACCATCTCGGTTCCATCAGGAAGCTTACATACTCCCGTAACGTCAGTAGTTCTAAAATAAAACTGCGGACGATAATTTGTAAAGAAAGGAGTATGTCTTCCACCCTCTTCTTTCTTCAAAACATAAGCTTCACATTTAAATTTAGTATGTGGTGTGATAGAGCCAACGTGTGCAAGTACTTGACCTCTTTCAACTTGGTCTCTCTCGATGCCTCTTAAAAGTGCACCAATATTATCACCTGCTTCACCCGTATCTAGAAGTTTTCGGAACATCTCTACTCCAGTACAAGTTGTTTTTTGGGTTTCTTTAATCCCAACAATTTCAAGCTCTTCACCTACTTTAACTATACCGCTTTCAACTCTTCCTGTGCAAACAGTACCGCGTCCAGATATTGAAAATACATCCTCAATTGGCATAAGGAATGGCTTATCCTTATCTCGTTCTGGTTGAGGTATGTGGTCATCTACAGCTTTCATAAGTTCCACAATTGAATTTTTTCCAATTTCATCGTCTCTACTCTCAACTGCTGCTAATGCTGAACCTTTAACTATTGGAGTAGTATCTCCTGGAAACTCATATTCATTAAGAATGTCTCTGATCTCAACTTCAACAAGCTCTAATAATTCTGCATCATCAACTTGATCAACTTTATTTAAGTAAACAACAATTGCAGGAACTCCAACCTGACGCGCAAGAAGTATATGTTCTCTAGTTTGCGGCATTGGTCCATCAGCAGCGTTTACAACTAATATTGCTCCATCCATTTGTGCAGCACCTGTAATCATATTTTTTACATAGTCAGCGTGTCCTGGACAGTCAACGTGTGCATAATGTCTTGCATCTGTTGTGTATTCAACGTGAGCTGTTGAGATTGTAATTCCACGTTCTTTTTCTTCCGGCGCCTTATCGATTGCATCATATGCGGTAAATTCTGCTCCACCTGATTCTGATAATACTTTAGTAATTGCCGCGGTCAAAGTTGTTTTACCATGATCCACGTGACCGATAGTTCCAACGTTACAGTGTGGTTTACTTCGATCGAATTTTTCTTTAGCCATTTTTTGTTCCTCTCAGTTTTTAGTCTTCGTTGTTTTGGAGCGGGTGAAGGGAATCGAACCCTCGTAATCAGCTTGGAAGGCTGGAGCTTTACCACTAAGCTACACCCGCTTATTCCTTCAAGCTACCCTAAGGTACCTTAACGTGGTGGAGGGGGTTGGATTCGAACCAACGTAAGCATAGCTAACGGGTTTACAGCCCGTCCCCTTTAACCACTCGGGCACCCCTCCCGAGATAGTTTTCAACATCTCAAGATAAGTTTCCCTAGACTTAGTCTATAGAACCTTAAGGGGTGACTTATATGGAAAAAAAGACCCTAAATCAATAAATATTAATATTTTTGAACCTAAATATATTATTAATGTTAAATTATTAACGTAATGAGCAAGAGATCAAAAAAACTCCCAAAAAAAAGGCAAAATTCTGATTACTGGATATACGGCCATCATGCTGTGGTTGGAGCTTTAATGAATGAGAATAGAGTTAAATATGAAGTTTATTTCACCTCAGAAGCTGAAAAAAAACTCAAAAATGAAATAAAACTAGAAAATATAAATGTCATATCAGTTAAAAAAACTAGAGACGAAATTGACTTGCTCTTAAAGGGTATCTCAAATCATCAGGGTATTTGTTTGAGAGTTGAAAAATTACAAACACCCAAACTTTCAGATTTTATTAATAACTTAAATGAGGAGAGGTCTATTATTTTATTATTGGACCAACTAGATGATCCACAAAATGTTGGTGCAATTTTTAGATCCGCTCTCGCGTTTAATATTGATGGCATAATATTAACAAATACCAATTCAGTAACCGAGAATTCATTTCTAGCGAAAACTGCGTCTAGTGCCCTAGATAAAGTGCCATTTATAAAAATCCAAAATATAAGCTCTTGTATCAAAATATTAAAAGATAGTGGTTATTGGATTTATGGCCTAGATATGAAAGCTGAAAGATCAATAACGGAAACAACATTTCCAGAAAAAATCGTTTTTATTTTAGGATCAGAGAGTAAGGGTATGAGGAAAATCACTGACTCGCTCTGTGACGAAGGTCTTAAGATTAATATGAGTGATAACCTTGAGAGCTTAAATGTATCAAATACAGCAGCTATAATTATGTTCTATGTTTCAAGTATAAACTTAAAAAGCTAAAGCTATCATTGAGATAACTAAAATAAAGAATACAACTAAATAAGCTAGAGCAATTTGGCCACCAATAAAATCTAAGAATTTTTTCATACTCGCATTTTACAAATAATTATAGACAATTAAAACTTAAAAATTTAAAAGTTTTAATAGTTGCCCCTATAGCTCAATTGGTAGAGCAATTGATTTGTAATCAATAGGTTCGCGGTTCAAGTCCGTGTGGGGGCACCACTTAATTATAAAAACTGCTTCTCATTAATTAATCATTCAAGCTCGACTGCGATAGTACCCATCATTCCATTTGTTGTGGTCATGCCTACAGCTTTAGCAGCCGCTGCTCTAATTTCATCGATATTAGCTTTCATTTGTTCTTCGCTAGTCCAAATAGTCATCGTTCTAAGTGTTTTTTCGCCCGTGACTGTTGCGCGCATATTAGTTGCTCCATGCTTTTTCATCTCAGGCCAAAAACCCTTCATATTTTCAACAGCATTTTCAATATTTCCGTCGAATTCCCAATCGGTAAAAGATACAAACATTTATTACTCCATATTTTTTAATAACTAGATATTATATCGACCAATTGATTTATAATCAATTGGTTTGAGCGCCAACTTTATGTATGGGCGCTAATAATTTAATCTGTATAACCCGCTATCGACTTCGCAGTAGTACTTTTTTTTATAGTTTTGTTATCTTTTAAAGTACCAAAGAAATAATCACCGATCATATTTGTAATACCCCAGTTGTAATTCTCATTATGAAAATGATGACTCATATGAGCATCTCTTAATTTTTTTCCAATAACTGAAACTGGTTTATACTCTTTAGAATGATGAGCCAAATGAATCCATTCGTACCATAAGTGATAAACTAGATGCCCTGTAAAAGGCACCATTGCTGCCGGAAAGCTCCAAAGTATAAGTGAATAGAGCAAATATACTTGCCCATATGTATAGATTAGGTATCTCCAAGGCGCAAATTGAAGTTTGATATTATCAGGATCTTTATGATGTCCGTGATGTAATACAATTTGATATCTTCTATACCAACCTTCTTTTTTTGTAAGCTCTCTATGCAGTTGATACTTATGAACATACCATTCATAAAAGGGGGCTAGAATAATTGGTATAAAAAACCAAAATAAATATTCAGACAACAATCCGTTTGAAACAATATAGTACACTCCAACAATTGCCATTATGAAGAAGCCATAGATGGTGGAGTGAGAAAAATAGTTTTTAAATACACTTAACATAAACATATTATATAGGACGGATTTTACTCCGTCCCAATATAAAATTTAGACTATTTTCTCTCGTATTTTGCTGCTTCTTCTGAACCACTTGTAGCAGAACCTTCGCTATAAGAGTGAGCACCTGTTCCAGCAAGTGCGCCGTCTTTAACAATTGTATATTCTGTTCTTTGAACCTCTCCAGCAAAGAAGCATTCAAGAATTTCCCTTACACCAGCTGCATATCTTGCTTGTGCTGATAGCGAAGTTCCTGAGGTGTGCGGAGTCATTCCATGATTCGGCATTGTTCTCCATACATGATCATTTGGAGCGGGTTGTGGAAACCATACATCGCCAGCATAACCACTTAATTGACCTGACTTTAATGCGCGGGCAATTGCATCTCGATTACAAATTTTACCACGTGCAGTATTTACAATATATGCTCCCTTTTTCATTTTTCCGATCATCTCGTCGTCAAAGAGATTTTCAGTTTCAGGGTGAAGTGGACAATTAATTGTTACAACGTCACACACTGCAACCATTGACTCAACAGAATCATGAAAAGTCAAATTCAATTCTTTTTCTACTGACTCTGGTAATCTGTGTCTGTCAAAATAATGCATGTGAACGTCAAAATGTTTTAGTTTTCTTAACGCATCTAAGCCTATTCTTCCGGCTGCAACTGTGCCTACGTGCATACCCTCAAGGTCGTATGATCTTTGTACTGCATCTGCAATATTCCATCCGCCCTCATTAATAATTCTATATTGGTTATGATAATCTCTCACCAAAGATAAAATCATCATTACAATATGTTCAGCCACGGACCTTGAATTACAGAAAGTAACTTCCATAACATCAATTTTATTATCCATAGCAGCCTGTAAATCAACATGATCTGAACCGATACCAGCAGTTATTGCCATTTTTAAATTTTTAGCCATAGCAATACGTTCTTTTGTTAAATAAAATGGAAAGAAAGGTTGAGAAATTACTACATCAGCATCAACAAGTTCTTTTTCTGCTACACATCCAGGAGCATCTTTATCATTAGTAACCACTAATGTATGACCTGCATCTTCAAGAAATTTTCTCAGGCCTAGTTCACCAGAAACACATCCAAGCAATTCTCCTGGATTAAAATCGATACCTTTTGGCGTTGGTAATGTCTGTCCATCCGGATACTTTTCAATTTTTGGCAAAGTTCCCACAGGATAACTTGACGGCATTCCACCTTTTGGATCATCGTATAAAATACACAATACTTTCATCTTAAACTCCTTACTTATTTTGATTAATTAAGAAAAGATGAGTCTAGTCGCTCCATCTTTCTTTTAACTGCAGGCCATAGCAAAGCTGCAGCCATTTCTCTTCCCTCACCTTGCTGTCTTGTTGTTTCAATTGATTCCTCTGAGGGGTAGTTCAATTCAAGATTTCCAGAAAGAGCTCTCACTTGATAAGAGCACGCTTTCTCTAAGAAATATATATTGGTAAATGCTTCTGCAACATTTTTACCTAAAGCCAATGTTCCATGATTCCTAAGTATCATTAGACGCGCTTCACCAAGATCCTTTACCAATCTTTCTTTTTCTTCTTCAAAAAGGGCAACGCCTTCATAGTCGTGGTATGCTATTTGACTTCTAACTAACATTCCAGTTTGAGATAAAGGTAATAAACCATCTTTTAGTGAGGCTACTGCCACGCCGTCATTTGAGTGAAGATGTACAATACAATGTGCATCCTCTCTTGACTCATGTATTGCACTATGAATGGTAAAACCTGCAGGATTTATAAAATTATTTGTGTCGCTAAGTATTTTTCCCTTTAAGTTAACTTTCACCAAATTTGAAGCAGTTATTTCATCAAATAAAAAACCATAAGGGTTAATTAGGAATTCATCATCAGCCCCAGGTACTTTAGCAGAGATATGTGTGAAAATTAAATCGTCCCAACCAAAATAAGGAATTGTTCTATAGAATGCAGCCAAGTCTTGTCTTGTTTCCCATTCTTCTTTTGAAACACTATTTTTTACATCAACCATTATTAATCAGTCCTCTTACCGTTTTTAACCATCTATTATATTGTTGATCTGCTTCATCCAATGTAATAGAGGGTTCAAAATTGCGGTCAGTCTTCCATAATTTCTCGACCTCTGCAACATCTTTGTAAACACCGGATTTCATTCCGGCTAAGTAAGCTGCGCCCATAGCTGTTGATTCTTGACTCAAAGGCCTTTCAATTCTCACTTGAGTGATATCCGATAACAATTGCATCATAAGATTATTTTTAGACATGCCTCCATCAACTCGAATAGTAAAATCACTTCTCTTTAGTTTTGTATCGTTAAGAAGGCACTCTAGAAGGTCTCTTGTTTGATAACATATTGATTTTAGTGCTGCCATGGCAATATCAGCCTTAGAGGTATCTCGAGTAATTCCTGTAATTTGACCCCTTACATCAGAGTTCCAATATGGAGCACCCAAACCAGTAAAAGCAGGGATGAATTGTATTGTGTTCTTGCTGTTATTTGCAAGCTCTTCGATCTTGCTTGCATCGTTAATAAAATTCATTTCATCACGCATCCATTGAACAACAGTGCCCGCATTGAAGATACTGCCCTCTAAAGCAAAATCTTTTTTATCGAATATATTATAAGCTTTGGTAGACAACAATTTAGATTCTGACTCTATAAATTTATTTCCAGTATTCATTAATAAAAAGCAACCTGTACCATAAGTTGATTTAACCATTCCTTCTTTGAAACAGGCCTGTCCAATAGTTGCTGCCTGTTGATCGCCAGCTACGCCACCTATTGGAATTTTTTCACCAAAAAAACTGCTATCTATTTCTCCAAAATCATCAACGCAATTTTTAACATCAGGCAAAATATATTTGTTAATATTAAAAATATTTAATAATTCATCATCCCAACAATCTTCATTTATATTATAAAGCATTGTTCTTGATGCATTTGTAACATCAGTATAATGGCATTCACCTTTTGTAAAATTCCAAATGAGCCAGGAGTCAATAGTTCCAACTAACAAATGATTTTCATGAATTGTTTTTTTTGCTTCTTCAATATTTTCAAGAATCCATTTAATTTTTGTTGCTGAAAAGTAAGGATCTATTATGAGACCAGTCTTTAATTGAATTAGTTTTGTTAAATTATTTTCTCTTAATGTCTCACAAAAGTTTTCTGTTCGCCTGTCCTGCCACACAATAGCATTGTAGACTGGCTTTCCTGTTATTTTGTTCCATGCAACAACCGTCTCTCTTTGATTTGTTATACCTGCAATATTAATATCTTTTGGGCTAATGTTTGTTTCTTTAATTACATAGTTAATAGCGTCTTGTGTTGTTTTTAAAATTTCTATTGGATCATGCTCAACCCAGCCATCATTTGGGAAATACTGTTTAAATTCGAAGTTTTTTTGACTAATAATATTTCCTTGAATATCCGAAATTAAGGCCCGTGAACTGGTTGTGCCTTGATCTATTGAGAGTAAATACCCATCTAAAGACATAAGATAAGAATAATTAATTAATTATGTTCAATTAGAGGGGATTTTAGGATAAAGGAATACTTTTTTGTAGGTAAAAAACAATGAATTTGAATAAACCAGTTTTTTTGGCTTCCAGCAGTGATGAGGCAAGTTCTCAAAAAAAGATCTTAGAAGATAAGTATGGTAATGCTGACTTAGATAATGCTGATGTAATAGTAGTCCTGGGCGGTGATGGATTTATGCTTGAAGCTATAAAATCCCACATGGATAAGCACTTGCCAATATTTGGTTTAAATTATGGTAGCGTTGGATTTTTGATGAACTCTTCAAATGAAAACGATTTGATAAACAGAATTAACCAATCTCAATCAATTAAAATATCTCCGTTAATAATGAAAGCTACGAGTGTGGATGGCTCAATTCATGAGGCGATTGCTATTAACGAAGTATCATTACTTAGAGAAACACATCAAGCGTCAAAGATAAAAATTTCAGTTGATGGCAAAGTAAGATTAGACGAACTAATTTGTGATGGTGTATTAATTTCAACACCATCTGGTAGTACTGCTTATAACCTATCTGCTCATGGTCCAATACTTCCAATAAATGCTGATGTTCTTGCATTAACTCCTATAAGTGCTTTCAGACCAAGAAGATGGAAAGGTGCGATATTGAATAATGAGTCAAATGTTAAATTTGAGATTATTGAAAATAAAAAAAGACCTGTAAGTGTTGTCGCGGATAGTACAGAGTTTAGAGATATCAGTATGGTTGAAGTACATCAAAGTAAAGATCAAGTTGTAGAGCTCCTATTTGATGAGGACCATTCTTTTGATGAACGAATACTAAATGAACAATTTAAGTTTTAATCTGTAGATATAACTGCCTGAAAAGGACCACTGCCAAAAACAATTCTATCTGCACCATTGTTATACATTGACATACCTTCCCCTACATTGAACGACATTGTAATCGTAGTTGTAGACTCTGTAAAATTTACTGGCGATGCAAAGGTGGCTGCACCAATAAGTTTATCAACATCCGCATCATTTTCTGCTAAATAAGAATTCGTATCTATTAAATAGCCCTTAATACTTGCTGAGGTTCCATTTAGGTTTTCTCCTTCTGCGGTTCCTTCAAAAGACTCACTATCAAAACTAGTTAACAGTTCAGTAAATTTTCCTGCAGTTATTTCTGAGGCTCCACACTCAGAAGTACCCGATGGGACTGCTCCTGTGCCATATGTTCCAGATCCACTTTTTGTTCCACAATAAACACCAGAATTGCCGTCCTGATCTGTGACCGCTTCGTTAAATTGTAGAGATGCAGTTATTCCAAATGAGTTATCTATCAACATAACTCCATGTGTGTAAGTACCATTTGGAGGTCGAGTCATTGTGCCTGGAACATCTACAGTAGCGTTCTGTTGAACTGAAAGAGTAGCCCCTGAACTTAGTTCCCAATTTTTGTAACAATTCGATAAGTCCATCACTGCTGTTGTAGTAGGAGCAGCTGGTTCACTAGTGCATAAATACAATTCATATGCAATAATTTCATATGCAGCTGGTGCACTTGCACAATAATTATCGTCAATCACTTCAGTCTTGTCATATATACCCCCTGTGATTGTGCAACTATCAACGTGGCTATCAGCATTTGAAAAATATGTGGCTGAGAGGCTCATTACTAAAATTAAATATAAATGTTTTATAAATAACCTTGCCATAATTTAAAATCCACTCGCTTTTACATTTAATGTTGTTGTTACAACTTTTATTTTATTTTCCCTTTTTACTGGCTCATATAATCTTTCAGCAACTGAGACATATTCAAAATAATTAGATGTATCATTCGAAAAAGTACCACTATTACCAAGAGGAATAACATAGCTTAAGTTTGCAAATGAACCATCCCCTGTTTTATTGTCGTCAATATATCCAATTTCTAAATCGAGGTTGTTTCCTATTACATTAAGACCGTACTTCTCTCCTTCTAATTCATAAGAACCGGCTTCATTTTCAAATTCAAATAATCCTGCAAATAGTCTTGCATTTGCTTTAATTGGTAAATGATAATCAAGACGCATATCCCATCCATCCATTGCCTCTTCATCTTTACCTGTCAAAACTGTTTCAATACCAGAAGTGGCGTCATAGATATTAGATCTCAAATCGAATACACTACTTATAACTTCCAAGCCCGCTCCATTTCTCTGGTGCGAGTCATCAAATGCATAATCAAAAAATAAATTTAATCCAAATATAACTTTGTCGTCATTTAACAGAGTTCTGTGACCAATGCCTACATTGATTGTTTGGTCATTGTTATGAAGGTTTAGAGAGTTTTGATTAAATATTGCACTATTACCATACTCAGAAATCATGTTCACATTAGTAAGTGAGATTGTTGGCTTAAAATGCTCTTGTACACCCAAATTTAAATCAAGATACTTCACTCTACCATTTTCTCCTAATAATGAAGAGACACTTGTACCCAAGCTATTAGCTAGACCATTAAAATATGAGGTAACTCTGTTTTCTAAACTAGAGGCATTTGAAATACCAATTAGCAAAAAGATACTAAAGATTGAATAAATATAAGCCCTAAGATTCATAGTGAATTAAATCATATCAAAAATAAACGCTTTTAACACGAATAAAAAATATGTGGTTTTTTGGTGGCCTCACCCGGACTCGAACCGGGACGGGAATAAATCCCAAAGGATTTTAAGTCCTTTGCGTCTACCAATTCCGCCATGAGGCCAATACGATAATTTATAACTCTATGTGTGATTAAGTTCCAGAACTTTAACAATGGCTAAAAAAAAAGGGGCCCGAGGGCCCCTTCTTTATTATTCACTTTGCAGTTAATTAGTTGCTGTCTGATACTGCAGCTACATAAATAGCCATACCAAATGCAATTTTATTAACAAAGTCTGCAAGGTTATAGATTAAGTTCAATGCACCAGCGTCTACGCCGCCACCGAAATAACCAACAGCATAACCAATTGGATAAATTGCCCATCCGACTGTAACAATTAATCTCAATGCGTTAAATGCAGTCTGACCGGCAGCGTTTCCACTACCAGCACTTGCCTTGCTCGCTTCACCTGCAAAAACCTCATAGATGATATATAACCATCCAGCCATACCAATAACAAAGGCTAGAGTTACATTCATCGCTCCGGTTTCACCGAGATAACCGAAGACAAGCATAATAATTGATGCAATTAGTAGTCTCCAGAAAAGGCTTGAAGCAACAGCAGTCATCGCTGCAAGAATTACATAGAATTCTACGATTTGTAGAGGCACAGTAATCAACCAGTCAATATAACGAAGGACTGTTGGTGAATCACCTGTAGCTACCCATACATCTCTCATGTAGAAATAGTGCCACGCCGCCACACCAGTAACCAAACCAGCAACTGTGAGGGACGTTTTCCATTTGGCAGCTACACGATCTCTTTCAAGAAAGAAGAAAGCAGTAGCGGCAACCATGGCCATAGAGATCAACCAAAACGAAATGGCTACTTGATCTCCGGGATTTAGCATTAATACTTTCATGTTTATTTTCCCCTTAATTTTATAAAATTAGGCAATTATTATTGAGAATCCTACTTAAGTAAATATAAAAATAATAAAAATCAATTAAATCAATTACTTAGAGATTTGTGGATAAAAATTATTAATATTTTGTATCATAATTTTTAACTAATTCCTTCAATTCTGTATCACATTTTGAAAGCTGATCATCGCTCGTTGATCGCATAACAATTGATGTTCCAAATCTATTCTCCTTGCTAAATGGATAACTGCCTATTTCAACAGAGCTATATTTTGCCTGAAGGTTAGTCAATATCTCGGCCACATTACTTTCGGGGGTAAAAATGTCGACTGATTTAGATTTTACAACATCCCCTTTCTTAAGGAATTGACGAGCTCCTTCCAACATGCCTTGCATAATTCCTGGTATACCTGCCAAAACAAATACATTGCCCATTTTAAATCCTGGCGCTCTACTGACTGGATTTTCAATGAGCTCTGAGCCAACAGGCATTTTTGTCATCTTCATACGAGCTTCTGTGAGCTCCCCATCTTTATAATACTCTTTTAATATTGAGAGTGCTCCCTGATTTATTTCCAAATCAACAGAAAATGCTCTAGCGATTGACTCTGATGTGATGTCGTCGTGAGTTGGTCCAATACCACCAGTGGTGAACACATAGTCATATGTTTTTCTTAAATTGTTAACTGTCTCAACAATTACATCCTCTTCGTCACGAATTACCCTGACTTCTGTTAATTGAATACCTATTTCGTTCAACCAATTTGCAAGATATGATAGATTCTTATCTTGTGTACGACCTGATAAAATTTCATTACCTATAATTATTAATGATGCTTTCATAATATTATGCCAAACAATTCGAAAAATTTCCTCACTGGTAAATTCATAAAGAGATATAAGAGATTTTTTGTAGATGTTCAACTTGATAGTAAAAAAATTATCACAGCACATTGTCCTAATACAGGCTCTATGATGGGACTGCTTGAAAAAGATAATTTAGTCTATTTAACAGAAGCCGATGATCCTAACCGAAAACTAAAGTTTACTTTAGAAGCAATTCAATCAAACGGAGCAATGGTTGGAGTAAATACACATCGAGCTAATCGAATTGTTGAAGAAGCAATAAGCAATGGCAAAATTTCAGAGCTAGGAAAAATTGTATCATTCAAAAGAGAAGTTAAGTACGGACACAATTCTAGAATTGACTTCTTAGTTCAAAAAAAAAATGAAGAAATATATGTAGAAGTTAAAAATGTTACTTTATCTAGAGAAAAATCAACCGCAGAATTTCCTGATGCGGTCACTGAAAGAGGACTAAAACATTTAATTGAGCTTTCTGCTCTTCCAACCAGATCTATTAGAGCGGTTATGCTTTTCTTAGTCCAACGAAATGATTGCAGTAAATTTAAGATCGCTGCAGATATTGATACTAAATATGCAGATACTTTTAAGAAGGTTAAAAAAATGGGTGTTGAGCCTTTATGTTATGACTGTTCTTTTGGTAGAAATGGTATAAGTGTTAATAAAAAAATAAAGATATTAAATTGAATAACACAATTCATAGCTCTGATGATTTTGAAGGGATGCGAAAAGCAGGTAATCTTGCAGCAACTACATTGGATCTTCTTGTTGAAAAAGTAAAGCCTGGTGTTTCCACTGAAGAGTTAGATAATATTGCATTTGACTATATAGTTCGTCATGGAGGCCTTATTGCCCCTTTATTTTATAAGGGATATCCTAAGTCAGTTTGTACTTCAATTAATCACGTAATATGTCATGGGATTCCGTCATCAAGAATTTTAGAAAATGGAGATATTGTTAATATTGATGTAACAGTGATTGTTGATGGCTGGCATGGCGATACAAGCCGCATGTTTCCTGTTGGAAAAATTAATGCCAAAGCACAAAAATTAATTGATTGCACTTTTCATGCAATGCATGAAGGCATCAATGCTGCTCAACCTGATGCTACATTAGGTGATATTGGCAATGCCATTCAAACATATGCAGAAAAACAAAACTACAGTGTTGTTCGTGATTTTTGTGGTCATGGGCTAGGAAAAGTTTTCCATGAGTTTCCAAATATTCTTCACTACGGGGATAAAGGTAAAGGTGATAAAATTGAAACAGGAATGTTTTTTACAGTGGAGCCGATGATAAATTTTGGAAAATACGATATCAGAATGTTAGGCGATGGTTGGACGGCTGTTACAAAAGATAAAAGTTTGTCGGCACAATTTGAGCATAGTATTGGCATTACCAACGATGGTGTAGAAATTTTTACAAAATCGCCTGCTGGGCTTGATAAACCGTAAATTAAAGATTAAAAACATATTTATATGATCCCTCGTTATTCTAGAGCCGAGATGACTGACGTTTGGAGCTCTAATTCTAAATTTAAAATATGGCTTGATATTGAGCTCTTTGCTTGCGAAGCCATGGAGAAATTGGGAACTGTTCCAAAGGGAACAAGTAAAAAAATTAGATCAAAAGCAAAGATTAATGAAAAGAGAATTGATCAAATTGAAAAAAAAGTGAAACACGATGTAATTGCTTTTTTAACAACAATTTCTGAATACGCTGGTCCACCTGCAAGATTTCTTCACCAAGGTCTAACTTCTTCAGATATTTTAGATACGGCTTTTAATGTTCAACTAAAACAGTCCTCAGTCATTATTAAGAAGGAAATATTAAATTTACTAAAATCATTAAAAAAGATTGCAATAAAACATAAAAACACACCTTGCATTGGAAGAAGTCATGGGATTCATGCCGAACCCACAACCTTTGGAGTTAAAATGGCATCTTTTTATGCAGAATTCCAAAGGAACCATAAGCGTTTTTTAAAAGCAATCGAAGAAATAAATATATGTGCGATTTCAGGTGCAGTTGGCAATTATGCAAATATTGATCCACGTGTTGAACAGCACGTCGCAAAAAGGTTAGGCATGAAAGCGGAGACGATTTCAACTCAAGTAATTCCAAGAGATCGTCACGCAGTATATTTTAATACTCTTGCGGTAATTGCAAGTTCAATTGAACGTTTAGCTACCGAGATAAGACATTTACAAAGAACTGAAGTTCTAGAAGTTGAAGAATTTTTTTCAAAAGGACAAAAAGGGTCATCAGCAATGCCTCATAAAAGAAACCCGGTTCTGACTGAAAATTTAACTGGACTGGCAAGACTCGTAAGAGGTTACACGGTACCTGCTTTAGAAAATATCACTCTTTGGCATGAAAGAGATATATCTCATTCAAGTGTAGAGAGAATAATGGCACCAGATGCAAATATTATAATCGACTTTGCACTCTCACGAATGAATAATGTGATATCAAATCTTGTTGTATATCCAAAAAATATGAAAAATAATTTAGATAGATTAAAAAAATTGCCAATGTCTGAGGGTTTAATGCTCGCAATGACACAAAAAGGTTTATCGCGAGAAGATGCGTACAAAATTGTTCAACGTAATGCCATGGAAGTTTGGAAAACGAATACAGATTTTGAGGTAATACTCAACAAAGATGAAGAATTAAAAAAATACCTAAGCAAAAAAGAAATATCAAAAATATTAGATTTGAAACACGCCGCTCGAAGAACTGACTATATTTTCAAAAAAGTTTTTAATTAATTTAATTTGAATAGTAAATTGCAACTGCAAATAAACCAAAAATAAGGGCATAAGCTCCTGCATAGTAAAATACGACATAATTAGAACCATCAATCATATCCACTAAAGATGCTTTCTTTTTATTAGTTGATTTTTTCTTCGTTGATTTCTTTACAATCCTTTTTTTAGTAACTTGCTTCTTTTTTTTGGTTACTTTCTTTTTTACGGATTTTTTCTTTTTCTGGGCAAATTGATACTTCATTACAAACCCTTATATATTGTCTTTTCCAATAATCTCTTCTTTTGCTTGAAGTAAAAATTGATCCATACTTTGTCTCAGTTCATCGTCTGAAATCGTAATACCTTTATCATCAAAATCTTTTCTGACCTTTCTGAACACATCCATATCCCCGTCTTCTTCAAGATCTGATTTTACAACCTCTGCAAAATACTCTTCAACAGCCGGGCCTGATATGCCTAATTTTTCAGCTGCCCACACACCTAAATACTTATTTCTACGAGCTAATATTTTAAACTCTAGTTCCTGGTCACGAGCAAACTTACCCTCGAAACCTTTTTTTCTCTCATCAAGTTTTTTCATGATTTTTTGTACTTTTGAATAAATTTAATTTAATTTAGGTTCATATCTTAACAAATATTTTTATTACCTGCAATGAGATCATCTAAAACTTTATATGAAGGTAAGGCTAAAAAAATTATTAAAGGGCCTAGAAAAAATACACTCATTCAAATTTTCAAAGACGATGCTACAGCCTATAATAAAAAGAAACATAAAATTTTTAAAGGCAAAGGCGTACTAAACAATCATATTTCTGCACACATAATGCAGTACCTCAAGTCAAAACGCATCCCAACACATTTTGAAGAAAAACTTAATGACCGTGAGCAACTTATAAAAAAATGTGAAATTATTCCGATTGAATTTGTTGTTAGAAACATCACTGCTGGTTCAATTGCTAAAAAATTAGGGATTAAAGAAGGATTAAAACTTAAAAAACCTTTACTAGAATATTATTACAAAGAAGACAGTTTGGATGATCCAATGATTTCAAGAGATCACCTTATCACTTTTGGCTGGGCAACAAACTCTGAGCTAAAAAAAATAGATAAAATGTCTCTTCAAATTAATAAGCACCTAAGAAATCTTTTTCTCAAAAAGAATATCATTCTTGTAGATTTTAAAATTGAATTCGGCAGACTCTCATCAAACCCCAAAAAAATTGTTTTAGCTGATGAAATAAGTCCTGATTCTTGTCGATTATGGGATAAAAAAACTAATAAGAAACTTGATAAGGATGTTTTCAGAAGAAACCTCGGCAGTTTATTAAGTGCATATGAGGAGGTTGCCTCAAGATTAGGAATCGTGCATTAAAGTCTGATGCTAGCCAAAATTCATATCACATTAAAAAAAGATGTACTTGATCCTCAAGGCTCAGTTATTGCAAATTCCCTAAAATCACTAGGATTCGACAACATTAATGACGTCAGACAGGGAAAATTCATAGAACTCGAAATCAACAGTAACAGTAAAGAGGAAGCTGAAAAACAGTGTAAAGATATGTGTGAGAAACTATTAGCTAACTTAGTTATTGAAGACTACTCAGTAGAAATTGAAAATTAAATGAAGACACATGTAATAATTTTCCCAGGTTCGAACTGCGACAGAGATGTAGCTGTTGCAATTCAAAATATTATTGGCTCTTCGCCTGAAATGGTTTGGCATAAAGACTCGGCAATAAATCAATCAGATTTGATTGTTGTTCCAGGTGGATTTTCTTATGGTGATTATTTACGATGTGGCGCGATGGCATCAACATCACCTATCATGAAAAGTGTGATTGAAAATGCAAATAAAGGTGTGCCAGTAATGGGAATTTGTAATGGATTTCAAATTTTAATTGAAAGTGGTCTTCTTCAAGGAGCGCTAATAAGAAATAGTAGTTTAAGTTTTATATGTCGCGACATAATAATTAAACCAACAAATACAAAAACCATATTTACTAATAAATCCACAATTTCGAAAATGCCAATAGCTCACAACGAGGGAAATTACTTTGCTAACAGTAATCAAATAAAAGAAATAGAAGACAACGATCAAATTGCCTTCCAATACTGTGACGAAAACGGAGATATCAATGCCCATTCAAATCCAAATGGTTCAATAAATAATATTGCTGGAGTGTTCAACAAAAGCAAAAATGTACTAGGTATGATGCCCCACCCCGAAAGAGCAGCTGAAAGCATTCATGGGTGTGATGATGGAAGAAATATTTTTGAAAGTCTCTTAAGTTAATGACTTCATCCAATTGGCATTTTGATACAGAAAAATCACTTGTAGAAAGTCACGGTCTTAAGCTTGATGAGTTTGAAAAAATTGTTGAGGGTCTTGGGCGTGAACCCAATCTTACTGAACTTGGAATATTTAGTGCAATGTGGAATGAGCATTGCTCCTATAAATCGTCTAAATATTGGCTAAAAAAATTACCAATATCAGGGGAAAGAGTCATTCAAGGGCCAGGTGAAAACGCAGGTGTTATTGATATCGATGATGGAGATGTTGCGGTTTTCAAAATGGAAAGTCATAATCATCCTTCATTTTTAGAGCCTTACCAAGGAGCTGCAACTGGTGTAGGGGGTATTTTAAGAGATGTATTTACTATGGGCGCAAGACCTGTAGCAAATATGAATGCGCTTAGATTTGGAGATCCCAATCATCCAAAAACAAAGCATTTAGTCTCAGGTGTTGTTGGTGGTATTGGTGGTTACGGAAATTGTATTGGAATTCCAACTGTTGGAGGTGAAGTAAATTTTCATCCATCGTACAACGGCAATATATTGGTTAATGCTATGACAGTTGGTATCGCAAAAAAAGATAAAATTTTCTATTCCGCGGCTGCAGGAATAGGAAATTCAGTAGTGTATGTTGGTTCAAAAACAGGTAGAGATGGTATTCATGGTGCAACAATGGCATCAGCTGAATTTGCTGATGACTCTGAAGAAAAAAAACCCACTGTTCAAGTAGGCGATCCTTTTACTGAAAAACTATTACTTGAGGCTTGTCTGGAACTCATGAAAGAGGATGCAATTATAGCAATTCAAGATATGGGAGCTGCAGGTTTAACTTCATCATCAATTGAGATGGCATCCAAAGGAAATGTAGGAATTGATATAAATTTATCTAAGGTTCCTATGCGAGCGGCTAACATGACTGCCTACGAGCTGATGCTTTCAGAAAGTCAGGAAAGAATGCTAATGGTTATTCAGCCCAAAAAAGAGGAACTTGCTCGATGCATTTTTAAAAAATGGGATCTTGAATTTGAAGTAATTGGTGAAGTTACAGATACAAAAAAATTAATATTGCATATGGATGGTGAAGAGCAGGCAAGTATACCAATTAATATTTTGGTAGAGGATGCGCCAGAGTATCAGCGAGATTATATTATCAATGACCCTTCTCCCCTAATCAGTTTCGAAAGTAAGGATTTTGAAGATAAAGATATCTTAAGCGATTTATTAAAAATGATAAGCCATCCAAATTTATGCAGCAGAAAATGGATATGGGAACAATACGATCACATGGTTATGGCAGATACAGTTGTACGACCTGGTTCTGATGCAGCAGTTGTCAGAGTGCATGGAACCAACAAAGGAATAGCGATCAGTACAGACTGTTCACCCACATACTGCAGACATAATCCCTATGAAGGAGGAAAGCATGCGGTTGTTGAAACTTGGCGTAATATTGTTGCATCCGGAGCTGAACCAATTGCAATTACAGATTGTATGAATTTTGGAAATCCTGAAAAGCCAGAAATCATGGGACAATTTGTAGAATGCATTCGTGGCATGGGGGATGCTTGCAGTAAGCTTAATTATCCTGTCATTTCAGGAAATGTATCACTCTATAATGAAACTAACGGTGAAGGGATTTATCCTACTCCCGCTATTGGTGGAGTTGGACTAATTAGAGATTTATCTAATACAATGACAATAGATCTTAAAAATGAGGGTAATGTTTTATGCCTCATTGGGGAAAGTAACAATCATTTAGGCAATAGTCATTATCTCTCAATCATACAAAATAGAGAAGACGGCGGTACCCCGTCAATTAATTTGGATGATGAATTAAAAAATGGAAAATTCATTCTAGATTGCGTCGCTAAGAAATTACTAAAATCTGTTCATGATGTTGGTGAAGGTGGTGTTCTTATTGCAATTGCTGAAATGTGCGTCTCAGGTGAGAAAGGCATAAAAATTGATATAACAAAAGACTTTCTTCACGGTTACTTTTATGGAGAGGATCAAGCTAGGTACCTAGTTGAGGTCTCACAAAATAAGCTTGAACAACTAGAAGTTGATGCAGGCAAGAGTGCTGTCAAAATAGAAAGAATTGGAGAAATTGGAGGAACATCTATCTCAATCAATTCAATTGGAGAGGTTGAATTATCAAGCTTAATTGACCACCATACAAAATGGTTCAATGAATTTTGACCAAAAGGGCTCAAAATTATTATTGAATAATTATAAAAAGCAGTTAATTCTTCATTCATGACTAATAATGTGCATGATGAAATAAAAAACATTGTTGATCAAAACGATGTAGTTCTCTTCATGAAAGGAACAAAGGACCAGCCTCAATGCGGCTTTTCGAATGCTGTTGTAAATACTCTTTCTTTTATGAACGTAAATTATAAAGATGTAAATATTTTGGAAAGTGACGAACTAAGACAAGGTATTAAAGATTTCACTAACTGGCCTACAATTCCACAACTTTATATTAAGGGCGAGTTTATAGGAGGATGCGATATTATTTTAGACATGCATAAAAGTGGAGAATTAGCATCAGTTTTTGATACAAAAGGTATTACGCACGATTAGTCTATTGAAATAAGATATTCGACTGCTCTATTAAATACAATCTTTCCTCGCACAATTAAACTTTCATGCCATTTCCTACTGTCTGGATTAAACGTACGTAATAAATTATTTCTACTCCAATGTTTCATAATATCCAGCGGATCATTGAGTTTATTATTTTGTGTCCATCTATTTTCAGCTCTTAAATTTTTAAAAACTGTTACAGGTCCATAAGTTCCAAATTCTTGTGTAATTGTAAGCCACTTAATAGATGGAAATTCAGCTGAAATTCCAGAGTGAATGTCGCCTGTTACATGATAGCCAACCCCCTTATTTGGATCCAACGGTGCTATATGACTTCCATATAAATTTTGCAGCAATTCATAATCAGCTTCACCAATTTGGTCTGAAATTAAAATAGTATCGTAACCAGATTTACCAAGCCCAGTGTGCAAATCGATACCAAATATCATTTGAGTTTCTTTTAAGTTATTTCTCAACCAATCAATTAATAATTTAGGACCTTTTTGGAGTTTATCACCTCCATACTGCAGGCTGGATGGCCTTGTGTACTGACCTTGAGCAAACCATTGCTTGAAATTAGTGAAACCATATTTCAAAATTAATTTTATTCCATCTATATAAAAGGATAATTCAAATTTTTTTGGTATTGTGTTTGGATTCAAAAATTTATCTATTTTTTTGTAGCCATCGGGCTCACCGCTATGCGTGTTAATAAAATTTCTATTCATATCGACATTGTTTTCATTAACTCTTCGGTGCCAAGCCATACCAAAAGGATTAATGATATGTACGAAGATTATGCAATAATCCTCAATTAGCTTTTGATTTTTCAACATATCAATGACTGAAAGTTGTATAGCTGAACCGGCAAAACCTTCAACGCCGTGTATACCAGAGGTATATAACAATAATTTATTACTTGTTAAAGATCCAAGAATTGCAATATCTATTGTGAGATCCTCTCCATCAGGACCTACTAAATCTAATGATAAGCTGTCTCGTTGAACTAGATGACCCAGTGACTCTAGTTGATTAACAGATTCATGAAATCTTTTCTTAGCTTCAGTATAAGATTTGGAAAACCAGTGCGATGCACTCATTTTAATTTTATCGAGAGTAATACTCGATTACTAGTTTCGGATCCATTTGAGTTGCATATGGAACCTCAGCAAACTGAGGTGTCCTTACAAAAGTTGAAGAACATTTTTTTTCATCAACTGTGATGTATCCTGGAATATCTCTTTCCTGACTTTTCATTGATTCAACTACTAATGCCATCTCTTTAGATTTATCTTTGACTTCAACAACATCACCTTCTTTAAGAAGACAGCTTGCAATATTAACTCTTTTTCCATTAACTTTGACATGTCCATGATTAATAAATTGTCTAGCTGCAAAAACAGTTGGCACAAACTTTGATCGATAAACAATAGTATCAAGTCTGCGTTCTAAAATAGCAATTAGGTTTTCACCTGAGTCACCTTTTTGTCTAATAGCTTCTTTATAACAATTACGGAATTGTCTTTCGTTGAGGTTTCCATAATAACCTTTCAGCTTTTGTTTAGCATTTAACTGAACACCATAATCAGACAATTTACCCGTATGCTTTTGTCCATGCTGACCGGGTCTGTATTTTCTTAGGTTGAATGGGCTTTTTGGTCTGCCCCATAGGTTAACACTCAGACGTCTATCTATTTTATGTTTTTGTGCAACTCTTTTTGTCATATTTGATGATCCGTGGTTTATACTGGTTTCCTCGCCAATGTCAAACCTGAAAGCTAAATTTCCTCAGTTTTTCTATATTCTGTAAGCACTGTTACAACCCCTCTAAGTGTTGCTATCTCACGTTCACTGAGATCAGCACGATGAAAGATATTTCTTAGGTTTTGCTTCATTTTTGGCATTTTTTCTTCAGGTTGAAAAAAACCTCTAGATTCAAGCTCTTCTTCTAAATGATCAAAAAAATACATCAGATCATTCTGACTTCCATGAGGCTCAGAATTCTTATCAACTAACTGATCCGTTTTAAATACTTTAGAAAATAATGAATAACAAAATACATTGACTGCATGAGATAAATTAAGAGATGAAAAATTTTTATGCGTATCAATAGTCACACATTTTGTTATAAGTGACAAATGATCATTTGTAAGTCCAGAAGCTTCGCCGCCAAAAACAACACCGATACTATCATTAATTTTCTGTTCTTTTATTTCACCGATAATTTTAGAATTGTCGCTAAATTGTTTGCTCATATCTCTTAGACGTGCTGTGTAGCCAATTGAATAATTGGTATCACTCAACGCCTCTCGAAGGGAGCTATATACTTTGATGTTTTCAACTATGCTCTTAGCGTCTACAGCTACAGCAAGTGCTTTTTCTGATGGCCATTCTAGTTCAGGTGATACTAGTTTTAAATTATTGAAACCAAAATTGTACATAGAGCGAGCAACAAGACCGACGTTTTCAGGTAATTGTGTATCAACAAGAATAATTGAAATTTTATCAAAATTCATTTGAATTTAAACTTTTACTTTTTCTTTCATTAATTTAAATTCAACACTATCAATAAGCGCTCTAAAAGATGCTTCAATAATATTTTCTGAAACGCCGATCGTGTACCAACTTTTCTTATTTGCATCAGAACTTTCAATTGAAACTCGAGTTATTGCATCGGTACCCGTATTGAGAATTCGAACCTTATAATCAATTAATGATAAATCGTTTATGTACTCAGCATAACGGCTTGACTTAAAATTATTTCGAAGAGCATTATCCAATGCATTGACTGGACCAACTCCTTTACCGGTACCAATAATTTCATTATTATCAATTTTTAATTTCACAGAAGCTTCTGACATGGTCTGCCCCTCTCCACCTGAATTCTGTACATTCACATTAAAACTGATTACTTCAAAATATTCTGGCATTTTGCTAAGTACTTTATTAACAAGAATTTCAAAAGAAGCATCAGCGCCATCGTAAGAATAACCATTAAATTCTCTTTCTTTTACTCTATCTAAGATTTTTTGAATTGTCTTATCGTCTTCATCGACTTCTATTCCTGCTGATTTTAATTTTGATAAAATATTAGATTTTCCTGATTGTTCAGAAATGATAATTTGCCTTAGATTGCCTACAAGTTCAGGATTGATGTGTTCGTAAGTCTTTGGATCTTTGTTAACCGCAGAAACATGTAATCCACCCTTATGCGCAAAAGCAGAAGAGCCAACATAAGGCGCTGTACGATTTGGGATTCTGTTTAGGATTTCATCAAGAAGCCTTGAAAGCTCGGTTAAAAGATTAAGTCGTTCTCTATTAATAGATAAGTCAAATTTGTTTTCAAATTCATTTTTAAAAGCAAATGTTGGCAATAGTGAAATTAGATTAGCATTTCCACATCTTTCACCTAAACCATTTATCGTACCCTGAACCTGTCTTGCACCTGCTCTTACAGCAGCAAGAGTATTGGCGACTGCATTACCTGTGTCATTATGTGCATGAATTCCAAGATGATCTCCTGAAATTTCTTTAGAAACTTTTGATACGATATTTTCAACTTCATGCGGAAGGGTTCCACCATTCGTGTCACAAAGAACAAGCCAACGTGCCCCATTTGACTTTGCAGCTTTAAGACATTCAATTGCATAATTTGGATTAGATTTGTAACCATCAAAAAAATGTTCAGCATCGAAATGCACTTCTTTTTTCGTTTTTGCTAAAAATTTTACTGACTCTCCAATATTTTCTAAATTTTCCTCATTAGTAATTCCCAGTGCAAGATCAACATGGAAATCCCATGATTTTCCAACTACACACGCTGAAGGCGCATTAATATTTATCATTGCAGCCAAACCAGGATCATTTTCTGCGCTGCGACCAGATTTTTTAGTCATGCCAAACGCAGTAAACATTGAGTTTTTAAATTTTAAATCTTCATTAAAAAACTTAGTATCAGTTGAGTTTGCACCTGGCCATCCACCCTCAATATAGTCAACACCAAGCTCATCTAATTTTTTTGCGAGAAGTTTTTTTTCATCAACATTAAAATCAACACCGTAAGTTTGAGCTCCGTCTCTAAGAGTCGTATCAAATATGTATAATTTTTCTTTCACTTACTTAACTTTCCAAGTTGTTTCGCCACCTTGGTCTTCAAGTATGACTCCCATTTTGTCTAATTCATTTCGGATCCTATCAGCATCATCAAAGTTCTTATTTGATCGTGCCTCATTTCTTTGAGCAATAAGCAACTCAACTTGAGCGGTATTAATATTTAAATTTTCCTTTTTCCAGGAAAGCCATTCAGATGGTTTTTCATTTAAAAGTCCAAGTATATTTGCTGAATATAAAAAATTGCTTACTAAGCCTTTATCCCCTGATTGGCAGTCTTTAAATTTTTGATGAAGCACGGTAATAGCTTTAGGTGTATTCATATCATCCAATAATGTTTCCATAATTCCATTATCATTATTTGCATCTTTTAATTCATCACCATTAAAATTGCTCAAGAATGTGTACCATTTATCTAATGTTTTTTTACTTTCATTGAGGTTATCCTTGGTCCAATTGAGAGGTTGTCTGTAGTGAGTTGATATCATGGTAAGCCTAATAACTTCCCCTTGGAAACTGTCTTTTAACTCATTTACAGTTACAAAATTACCATCAGACTTTGACATTTTATTACCCTCAACAGTAACAAAGCCATTGTGAACCCAATAATTTGCAAATTTGTTATTATTTGCACACTCACTTTGAGCAATTTCATTCTCATGATGTGGAAATATTAAATCTTGGCCTCCTCCATGAATATCAAAATTTTCCCCTAAAAGTTTTTCACTCATTGCAGAGCATTCAATGTGCCAGCCAGGTCTCCCATCTCCCCATGGACTTTTCCAACTGGGCTCATCTTCTTTTGAAGGTTTCCATAATACAAAATCAGACTCTTCTTTTTTATAACTTTCTACACCCACACGTGAACCAGCAACCATTTCATCTAAATTCTTACCAGAGAGTTTTCCATATTCTTTAAATTTATTTGAAGAAAAAAGAACATTACCATCCGCTACATATGCAAACTCTTTTGATATGAGTTTTTCAATTAACTCGATCATCTCAGGTATATGTTCGGTTGCTCTTGGCTCAAATGTAGGTTTTAAAGCACCAATATATTTTGCATCGTCATGAAAATAATTAATTGTCTTTTCTGTAAGTATTCCAATGTCTTCATTTTGATCATTTGCTGCGTGTATAATTTTATCATCAACGTCAGTGATATTTCTTACATAAGTTACATTTTTGCTGCCATAAATTTTTTGGAGTAATCGAAATAAAATATCAAACACTATAACTGGTCGAGCATTGCCTACATGCGCATAATCGTATACGGTTGGCCCACATACGTACATTCGTACATTATTTGGATCAATTGGTTCAAACTTCTTTTTTGAATTGGTAAATGTATCGTAAAGCATCAAGTCCATTTAAGTCTGAATCCTCTCAACAATTTTGTCTCTACCAATTAGTTGTATGAGAAGCTTCATTTCCGGACCATGTGTCAGTCCTGTGAATGCTACTCGCAATGGAAGAAACAATTCTTTGCCCTTGCGTCCTGTTTTTTCTTTTATGGCATTCGTCCAAGTAGTCCAAGTATCATCATCCCACGGTTCCTCTGGCATTAACTCTAATGCTAATTTTATATAATCTTTATCATCAGACTCAGCAGGCTTACTGTTAAATACAATATCAGCCCAAGAAGATATTTCTTCAACAGTTTCCAAATTACCTTTTATGGTATCCCAAAACTTTTTATCAACATTTTCATCAATCTCAGAAAGTCTTGATTGAATTTCCTCATAATCAAATTTTTGGACTTGTTTTTTGTTAAGCGCCTTTAGGACATCAATTTCGACGCGTCCTGGTGATGTTGAAATTGTCTCAAGTTTAAACTCTTCAATGATTTGATCTATTCCACTCTTTAGTTCAATTGAATTTGAAGTTCCAATCGTTGCTAGTAAGCTGAGAATCGAGATAGGCTCAATATTATCTTTTCTGAAACTATCGATTGATATTACATTGTCTCTTTTTGATAGTTTGTCTCCTGTAGATGCCTTTAAAAGGGCATGATGTGCAAATGAAATTTTATTTTCATCCAATGCATTTATGATTTCAATTTGTACAGCGGTATTACTAGTGTGATCATCTCCTCTAATTACATTAGTAATGTTGTAATCAACATCATCTACAGCTGAAGTGAATGTATAAAGTGGAACACCATCTTCTCGAAATAAAACAGGATCTGATAAGCTTGTTAAATCAATATCAATTTCACCTTTTAATAAATCATTCCATTTCATGCGTTCTGTTTGAAGAAGAAATCGCCAATGGGGTTTTCTTCCATCATTCTCATAATCTTTAATTTGTTGCTCCGTTAATTTTAATGCAGAACGGTCATACACTTGCTTTCCACCGGCAGCCATCTGAAGCTTTCTTTTTCTCTCAAGTTCTTCAGGGGTTTCATAGCAAGCATATATCCTGCCATCAGATTTTAATTTTTCGAATTGCTCTTTATATCTTTCAAATCTAGAAGACTGATTAAAAGTCTCGTCGTAGTCTATTCCCAGCCACTCCAAATCATATTTTATTTGAGAAATGTATTCATCTTTTGACCTCTCTCGATCGGTATCATCAATTCGAAGAATAAATTTTCCACCACTATTTTTTGAATACAACCAATTTATTAGGGCTGTTCTGATATTACCCAAGTGCAATAATCCTGTTGGACTAGGCGCAAATCTTGTTATCGTTGTCATCTATTTTTCCTCATCTCTGAATGCATTTGTTATTGGGTATCGTCTGTCATATCCAAAATTTCTCTCTGAAATTTTTACACCCGGAGCTGCTTGTCGTCTTTTATATTCAGAATTATAGAGCAAATTCTGAACTTTTGTAACCAAGCTTGGCTCATAACCTTTCGAAATGATCTCGTTAATTGAACTTTCTTTTTCAACAAGTAAGTACAAAATTTTATCCAAGACATCATAGGGCGGAAGGGAATCACTATCTTTCTGATCCTCTTTAAGTTCAGCAGTGGGCTCTTTTGTTATAATATTTTTAGGAATAACATCCTTTGCTTTAATTGCTGAAAATGATGGAAGATTTTCGTTTCTCCATTCGGAAAGTTTATATAAATCAGATTTATAAATATCCTTAACTACTGAAAACCCCCCACACATATCTCCGTATAAAGTTGAATATCCAACTGAGACTTCTGATTTATTGCCATTAGTAACTAACATATGGCCAAACTTGTTTGAATAGGCCATCAATATTGCACCTCTGGTTCTTGATTGAATATTTTCTTCAGTAATATCTTTTTCTTTACCCGCGAATAAATTTGAAAGAGTGCTATCGTATGAGTTCACAATATCTTTTATAGAAACACTTATTAACTCGATACCTAATTTTTTTCCTAACAGATTTGCATCCTCATTACTTTCCTCGCTTGTAAACTGAGATGGCATTAAAATACCTTTTACTCTTTCAGGTCCTAATGCATCGGTTGCGACAACTGCGCTAAATGCACTATCTATACCTCCTGAAATGCCAATGACAACTCCTGGAAATTTATTTTTTTCAACATAGTCTCTTAGCCCAAGCATAAGATTGGAATAGACAACATCGTGCTTATCACTACTGAGAGGTACCTCTTCTTCAATATCAAAAGTCTTAGTATTGAGGTTGAATTTATATTCCCTGCTTTCTTCAACGCAGTATTTAAATTTAGAAATTACCTTTTTTTGATCACATAAGAAGGAAGATCCGTCAAAAACAATCTCATCTTGACCTCCAACTTGATTTACATAAATTAAAGGAGCGTCAATAGAGTTTGCAAAACTGAGTGCCTTTTTTTCTCTTTCCTCAATTTTATTTATATCAAATGGGGACGCGTTTAATGATACCGCCAAGTCAATTTTATTTTTATCAATCTCAACAATTGTATCGTTCACCCATATGTCCTCACAAATAAATAGACCTAATTTAATTCCATTGAATTCGATAATGCTGACTTTCTCTCCATTTGAGAAAATTCTTTTTTCATCAAATACTCCATAGTTTGGCAAAGCCATTTTATGATGTTTATGTAAGATCTTACCCTTTTTAATTACTAGAGCTGTGTTGAACAGTTTGCTCTCTTCCAAAAAAGGAGTGCCTATGATTATTGTTGAATTACTATTTTGAGAACAATTCAAAATATCTGAAATTGCATTGTTAACTTTTTCCATAAAAGCTGGTTTTAAAACCAAATCTTCTGGAGGGTAACCTGTAAGCATCAATTCAGAGAAAATTATGAGATCAGATTTATTGCTTTCAATATGATCAATCACAATTTGTTTATTCTTATCAATATTTCCCACTTCTGGGTTGGACTGAACAATTAATATGGAGGTTTTTTCTGTCATTTTACTGATCTTACAACTAAATAATTTAGTCGCAATTACTTAGCAATCGTAATCTTTGAATTATGTGGTTCTTGGGACTCTCTGAGCTTATCAGATATTAAAAATGCAAGTTCAAGTGCTTGATTTGCATTCAGCCTTGGGTCACAGTGGGTATGATATCGTGCTGAAAGATCTTCATCCTTAATGGCTTGAGCACCACCAATACATTCAGTTACATTTTGACCTGTCATTTCTAAATGAACTCCACCTGGGTATGTTCCCATTTGATGATGAATATCAAAAAATGTCTCAACTTCTTTAAGAACACTTTCAAATGGTCTTGTTTTAAAACCTGAATTAGCTTTCATGGTATTGCCGTGCATTGGATCACAAGACCAAACTAAATTGTGATCTGAATTTAAAAACGGCTGTATAAGCTTTGGTAACTTTTCATTTATAGTCTCAGAACCAAATCGACAAATTAATGTTATTTTTCCAGCCTCATTCTCAGGGTTGAGAATATCAAGAAGCTTTTTTAACTCCTCAGGATCTAAAGATGGTCCACATTTAATTCCAATTGGATTTTTAATCCCTCTGCAAAATTCTACATGTGCTCCATCAGGCTGTCTGGTTCGATCACCAATCCAAACCATGTGAGCTGATGTGTCATAAACTTCACCTGATGTACTATCAAGTCGCGTCAGACATTCTTCATAAGGAAGCAATAAAGCCTCGTGACTTGTAAAGAAGTCAACACTTCTTAAACGTTTTGTGTTTCTTGAAGAAATTCCAATAGCTTCCATAAAAGATAGTGTATCCGAGATTTTATTCGCTAGTTCTCTAAATTTCTTTCCTTGAGAACTTTCATCTACAAATCCCATATTCCATTGATGAACTTTATTCAAATCTGAAAATCCACCTTTAGCAAAAGCTCTTAATAAATTAAGCGTAGCAGCTGATTGTGTGTAGGCTCTGATCATACGATCAGGGTCGGGAACTCTCGCATCTTCAGTAAAGTCCATATCATTTATAATGTCACCCTTATAGCTATCTAACTCAATACCATTTATTTCTTCTTTAGGCGCACTTCGTGGTTTTGCAAATTGACCTGCCATTCTTCCAACTTTTACGACAGGGCAATTACCTGCAGCAGTTAATGTGACTGACATTTGCAATAATACTTTAAATGTATCTCTTATATAATCTGCATTGAAATCATCAAAACTTTCCGCACAATCACCACCTTGCAATAAAAATGCTTTACCCTCTGAAACTTTGGCAAGATTTCTTTTTAAATCTCTTGCTTCACCTGCAAAAACAAGTGGCGGATAAGATCTTAACTGATCCTCGGTTTTTTCTAATTTCTTCACATCTGGATACTCTGGCAAATGCTTAGCCTCGTAATTTCTCCAACTGTTAACAGACCATTTCTTCATATTTTTTAAATAATCGTTTTGCGGGCTTTATAGTACTAAATAAAGTAAAATACTAGAGTTTCAGTAAAATACATTGATTTTACTTAGTTTATTGCTCCTAAGGTATCTATCCCAGCACTTATTTTTGCTGCTACATCTTCCTGGTCGAGTTTTTTGGTTTGCTGATATTGTGGATGAGCGAGTGTTGCTAAATCTTTTGCTTTAGCCAATGCAAGCTCCATTAACTTTTCATGTTCAGTTACTTCATCTAAATAACCTGGAGCAATAGCATCTTCTATTGAATACATTTCAGCATTTAATAGCGCTCTCTGCTTGTGCGGTTTTGTCAATTTAAATTTTGCAAGTTCAAGTATTGGTGTTGGAATAATCATATTATTTCGTAATTCGTTGGCTCCAATTTTAAAGTCACCTTTAATTCCTATTCGATGATCACAGCTACAAAGTAAAAAAGCACCAAGCGCGATTGCGTGTCCGCTGCAAGCCGCAACAATCGGTCTTGGAAAAGTAAAAATTTTTAATAACAAGTTAAAACCACTTTTAACCATGTCGGCAGCATTTTCTGGACTAGACATCATAACTTTTAAATCAAACCCAGCAGAAAACATTCCTTCTCGACCTGCTATTAAAACAGACCCTTTATCAGATGGAACTTGTTCTAATATCTTACTAAAATTTTTTATCATATCAGGAGAGAATACATTTACTTTGCCATCATCCATTTGAATGATTGAAACATCTCCATCTGATCTTAAAGTTACTGTCATATTTTTAATCTTAAATAAAAGTATAATTTATAATAGGTATAAATTTTATATTTTCTAGTTTTTTAGAATAAAATCATTTATTAAGTTTGCTAGTTCAGGACCGGCCTCTTCTTGGCAGAAATGTCCAACTCCTTCCAAAGTAACGACGGTAGGGTTTGGTATCCTAGTCAAAAAATCTTCCTTCATAGATATTGTTATTCGTTCATTACCTCCAAACGCCACAAGAAAAGGTTTATCCCATTTTTCATAAACATCTTTCCAGTATTTCTCATTTTGGATTAATTGTGTCGGTAAAAAATAAGCCATGACGTGAGCTCCTGCTTTATATTGACCTGAAGGATACGGAGCTTCATAAGCTTTGATTTGCTCATCAGATAACTCTAAGCTCCCGAAAGTAGAAATAATCCCTGATATATCCATATCATCCGAGTAATACGAGTGTGCAATCCATTTTGAAAACATTCTCATACCTTCAAACGGTGATGGCTCTTCCAACATTAACGCTTTATCAGCAGCTGTTCTAAGTTCCTCAAAAGTGACCGCTCCATTCCACCAGACCATAAATTTTACAAAATTCTCAAATACCCATGCAGTTATTCCATCTCTAGCAGCCATTCCTGTATTTGAAACAACAACTCTTGCAAAACGATCGGGCATTTCAGCTACAACCCTAAGTCCAATCATGCCTCCCCAATCTTGTCCAAAGAATGTTGCTTCTCTTAAATCAAGTTGTCCCACCAAAGCCTTCATGGTGTTGATATGAAACTCATAACTGTAATCATATTTAGAAATAAATTTATCTGACTTTCCAAATCCTACTAAATCTGGAACAATAACTCTGTGACCTGCGTCAGCTAATACCGGTATCATTGTTCGAAATAGATAACTCCAAGTTGGCAAGCCATGAAGAAGGAAAATTGGATCACCATCTTTAGGTCCTTCGTCGAGGTAGTGAATTCTTAAACCGTCAATTTCAATATAATTTGGATCAAACGGATAATCCTCAAGATTTTCAAATTGAGTGTCAGGCGTTCTCAAAACACCAGGTGAAACTTCATATGCATGAATGAAACTTATCGCATTAAAAAACAATAAAAAAATAAGGATGCTTATCTTTTCCAACATTTTAATAAAGATTGTATGTTGTCAGTTTTTGTGTCAATAAATTATTCTACCGTAACGGACTTAGCAAGATTTCTTGGCTGATCGACATCATTACCAAGCTCAACTGCCGTGTAGTAGGCAAGCATATGAATGGGAACTGAATAAACGATTGCTTCAATTGATTTGGGGCATTTTGGTAAACGAAAAACTTCCCAAATATTTTCAGAATTTGACTCCAATGTTTCATCGTCTGTTATCATTAATATTTTACCTCCACGAGCAATAACTTCTTGTATGTTTGAAATTGTTTTATGAAATAACAGACCTGGTGGGACAATGCATACAACGGGCAAATCTTTTTCTATTAAAGCAAGTGGACCGTGTTTCATTTCACCTGCAGGATATCCCTCTGCATGGATATATGATATTTCTTTAAACTTTAATGCTCCTTCCAATGCCAATGGAAACGCGGTACCGCGGCCAAGATACATTACACCCTTAGCATTTATTATTGCTTTTGCTGTATCTTTTAGTGCATAAGATCTCTCTATTGATTGTTCAAGCAATTGAGGGGCTTGCATAACCTCCTTGCATAATTTTTTATTTTCCTCAATTGAAATGAATTTTTTTACTGATGCTAAATGAATTGAGAGAGATAAAAGTGCTGATAGTTGAGCAGTAAATGCCTTTGTTGAAGCGACCCCTATTTCTGCTCCTGCTTTAGTATAAATACAATGATCGCTATCTCTTGCTATTGAACTATTTTTAACATTTACAATACTCAATGTCTGAATTTTTTGCTTTCTACAATAATCCAAAGCAGCTTTAGTATCAGCGGTCTCACCAGATTGAGAAACAAATATACACAATGCATTTGGATCAATTACTGGATCACGATAACGAAACTCTGATGCCATATCACATTCAACAGGTGTCCTTGCATATTGTTCAAAATAATACTTGCCCACCAAACATGAATAATATGCAGTTCCACAGGCAATCAGATAAATCTTTGAAATTTTATCAAAATTTAAATTAATATTTGAAATTGCGATTGTGCACTTATCGTAATCTATAAATTGTCGAAATGTTTCACCTACTGCATGAGGGTGTTCATGTATTTCTTTCTCCATAAAATGTTTATAAGGACCTTTTGAAACTTCTGACTCGTTTATTCCTATTTCTACAAATTCTCTATTCGCTCTTTCGCCCTCCAGGTTATAAATTTCTATACTTTCTTTGTTTAATACTGTTATATCCCCGTCTTCCAAGTAACACACTTTATTGGCAACTGAGCTTAGTGCAATCGAGTCAGATCCTATTGAATTGCCAACTCCATTTGTTCCTGCAACAAGCGGACTTCCATTCTTAGCGCCATAAATAGTATCTTCACTATCACTAAAAATAATTGCTAGTGCGTATGATCCCTCTAGAGAAGAAATTGTCTTTTGAACACTCTCAAGATGGCTCAGACCCTCATTTAGATAAAACGTTAATAACGCAGTAATTACCTCAGAGTCAGTATCTGACTCAAAATTATAATCTTTTAATTCCTTTAATTTTTTCAATTCTGCAGCATTTTCAATTATTCCATTATGTACAAGCGATACCGAGGTTGATGAATGGGGGTGTGCATTTTTATCAGATGGTTCCCCATGAGTAGCCCAACGAGTGTGACCTATTCCCGTATTGCCATCAAATTGATCTTTCTGAAGAGCGTAAATCAAATTATCAAGCTTGCCTTTTACTTTTCTTTGATTGATCTTCTTGGCAGTATTTATTGCAATACCAGCAGAGTCATAACCACGATATTCTAATTTCCTTAATGCATTTATAATGTTCGAAGACACATTCTCTTTAGAAGTTATACCAATGATACCGCACATTACCTTTTCCCTTTTTTATTTGACCAATTTTTTACGGTCTTTTGAGACGATCTTTCAACCGCAAGACTGTTCTCAATTACATGTTTAGTTATAGTTGAACCAGAACCAATATATGCATTCTTACCTACAATTAACGGGGCCACTAAAGATGAGTTTGAGCCTATAAATGCTTTATCTTTGATAACTGTTTTAAATTTTGAGGCACCATCGTAATTGCAAGTAATAGTTCCAGCTCCCACGTTAACTCTTCTACCTATTTCTGCGTCACCTATATATGACAAGTGATTAACTTTTGACCCCTTATCTATTTTTGAATTTTTGATCTCTACAAAATTACCGACTTTAGCATTATCATTTATTTTTGTGCCTGGTCTTATTCTGGCATAAGGTCCAATACTGACTTCGTTTCCGATCTTACAATCTTCTATATGACTGAATGCATGAATTTCAGTATTATTACCAATAACAACGTTTTTGCCGATGATGACAAATGGATGAATTGTGACATCTTTTCCAATTTTAGTATCTTTCGATAAATATACAGTATCAGGATCTCTCATGGTCACCCCTGCAGTAAGGTGCTTGAGTCTCAATTCATTTTGGATTTCTTTTTCAACCATCGATAAATCATTTTTGTCATTTACACCCATAACTTCTGTCTCAGCTGTTTCTATCGGATTAACTTTTACACCTTTTTTAAATGCCAAATTAAATATATCAGTTAAATAAAATTCTTTCTTCTTATTATTATTATTTAATTTAGGTAGCAAAGAACTTAATAGTTTTGTCTCGATTGCAAAGATTCCTGAATTACATAAGTAGTAATTTTCGTTTTTCTTAAGCTCTTTTTGCTCAATCACCTGACTGATCAAACCATCAGTACCTAATATAACTTTACCGTAGTTATTTCTTTCTTCTTTATTGAAACATAATAGGTTAACTTTATTAGTCTTGATTTTTGAAACATTAAGAATAGTTTTATGTTTTATAAGAGGGACGTCACCGTATAGAACTAGAGCAACTGAATCTTTTCCAAGACTTTTTATTGCAGACTTCATTGCATCACCTGTGCCATTCTGTTTATTTTGTATGACAATATTTAAATTTTTATAGTTTTTAAAATTTTTTTTAATTTGGTTATTGACTACAAGATGAATTTTTTTTGGCCTCAATCTAATTGACGCATCAATCACGTAATCAATTATTTGCTTTCCACCCAATTCATGAAGTATTTTGGGTTTACTTGATTTCATTCTTGTGCCTTTACCAGCGGCAAGTATTATGATTTCTAAATTTTTCATTGAATTTTTTTTAGAAAATAACCAATATGCCATTATTTGTATCGTAAAATTTTATTTCAGAGATTTACTAAAAAAATGAATTTAAAAAATAAGAAGCTCTTCATATTTGATCTGGATGGAACTCTAGTTGATACAGCTCCAGATTTTAAAAATTCGCTGAATTATATGCTATCAGAGCTGAATGAACCACTAGTCACATTGGAGGAGATAAGGAATTTAGTTGGTTATGGGGCTCGTGAATTAATTCGAAGAACCGTAGTAACTAAAAATATTCCTCATGATGATAATAAAATTAATGAGATGTTAAAAATATTTCTGCTTCACTATACGCATAATATTGATGACGATAGTGTATTATTTGAAAATGTTGAAATGGTATTAAAGCATATAAAATCTAAAAAATTAAAGTTGGCAGTTTGTACAAATAAAATGGAAAAACTCAGCAATATGTTATTGGAAAAACTTGGAGTCTTGCATTACTTTGACTATCTCGTTGGTGGAGATACGTTTGCAAAAAGTAAGCCTGACCCATTTCCATTGATTGAAATATGTAAAAAATTAAGTGTAAGTGAAAATGAGTCAATAATGATTGGAGATAGTGCAACAGATTTAATTGCAGGTCACAATGCAAATATGCCGGTTGTTTTGGTGGGTTATGGATATACTGATAATAAAAATATTTACAATGATGCTGATTTAGTTATAAACAATTTTTCTCAATTAACGGAATTAATCGATAGGAGTTATACATGACAATTAGTTTTAACGATAAAGTTGCAATAGTCACAGGCGCAGGTGGTGGTCTTGGAAGATGTCACGCATTAGAATTTGCAAAAAGAGGAGCTAAAGTTGTAGTAAATGACTTAGGTGGTTCTGTTGATGGTACTGGTGGATCAAGTGAAGCTGCTGATAATGTAGTTGATGAAATAAAAGCCATGGGTGGTGAGGCAATTTCTAACGGATCAAGTGTAACTGACAAAGCAGGCGTGAAAAAATTAGTTGATGATACAATGGCTGCCTTTGGTCGTGTTGATATTTTAGTAAATAATGCAGGTGTTCTAAGAGACAAGTCGTTTGCAAAAGTAACACTTGATGATTTCGAATTTGTAGTAAACGTTCATATGATGGGTTCTGTTTATTGTACAAAAGCGGTTTGGCCAATTATGACAGAACAAAATTATGGAAGAATTATCATGACATCTTCATCTTCTGGTGTATTTGGAAATTTTGGACAATCAAATTACGGTGCAGCTAAAATGGGAGTTGTTGGACTAATGAATACTCTTAAAATTGAAGGTATGAAATATAATATTAAAGTAAATTCTCTAATTCCTGTTGCGGCAACACGAATGACAGAAAATTTAGGAATGCCAGATGCAGTTTTCGATAGTTTAAAACCTGAAACTGTTTCACCTGCAGTTATGTTTATGGCATCAGAAGACGCACCGAATGGTGCGATGATATCAGCCGGTGCTGGTGTATTTGCTTCTGCAGAAATAGTTCATTCACAAGGTGTCGCTCTCAAAGGCGATGAACTTAACGCGGATATGTTAGCTGAAAAGTGGGCTGAAGCATCGAATATGGATGATGGTAAGGCGCTCAAAACAGGAGCAGAACATACAGCTCACATATTTAAAAAACTCGCTGAATAAATTTTATTTAAGTAACACTAACTGAAATTACTTCGTCAGATGATGGAATGCCAGATTGGGTAAGTGTCATATATCTTTTCATATGATAGTCAGTATTTCCAAATAGTACTCCAATCATTGTCGCTCTTTTAAAATAGTGGCTTACCATATATTCATCAACAACGCCCATTCCGCCATGCAATTGAATAGCGCTTTCGCCTACAAATTTTATTGCTTTACCTATACGTGCTTTAGCAGCTGACACTGTTCTTCTTCGTTCATCTGAATTAGTCAAATCTGCTGTGACTGCCATGTAAAGAATTGACTTTGCCTGTTCATACTCAATCATCATATCCACAAGACGGTGTTGTATAACCTGATTTTTAGCAATTGACTGTCCGAATTGTTTCCTATTTTTGCAATATTCAGTTGTAGAGTCTTTTAAAACTTGCAAGATACCAACTGCTTCAGAGCATGCAGCAATAGTGCTTATATCTACAATTTCCTCAATGGCATCATAAGCCATATTAACTTTTCCTAAAACATTATCTTTTGAAACTTTTAGATTCTCAATAATAACTTCAGAGGCTCTGTATTCATCAATTGTTGGATAATTTTGCAGTGTAAGTCCCTCAGACTTTGTATCAACAATAAATAATGTAATTCCAGACTCAGACCTTTGCTCTGAGTCAGTTCTAGCAGAAATTATTAAGTGTGAAGCCATGCCTGCTCCAAATACCACCGACTTAAAACCGTTTAATACATAGTCATTTCCGTTAAGTACTGCTGACGTTTTAACATCATTTAAATCAAATCTACTTTGTGGTTCTGCATATGCAAACGCACATCTTATATTGCCTGAGATTATTTCTGGTATAATCGAATTCTTTTGTTCCTCAGATCCAAGTTTTGATATCAACCCACCAGCTAATATTACTGTTGGTAAATATGGTTCAACAACCAGTCCTTTTCCAAACTGTTCCATTACAATCATTAAATCAGCAGATTTGCCACCAAGCCCTCCATAAGCTTCATCAAATGGAACGCCTAGAAGACCAAGTTCCGCAAATTGTTTCCAATTTTCTTCTTTCCATCCCTCTTCTGATTTAACTATATTGCAACGCGTGTCCCAATCATAATTATCTCTTACAAAAGAAGTAACCATGTTGTCGAGCAAGGTCTGTTCCTCGGTGTAATCAAAATTCATAAAAAAGCGTTATAAGTTATGACAGTAAAGATGTCAAAAGGTACTAAAGACCTAGGACCATTTTAGCTATGATATTTCTTTGAATTTCGTTAGATCCTCCATAAATGGATGCCTTACGAAAGTTAAAGTATGTTCCTGATAGATTAGTAGCATAATCTGGACCGACATATTCATTACTCAAAGTCGTGCCAAGGTGAGGATTTGCGTAATATCCAACAGCTTCCATAGCCAACTCAGTAACAGCTTGCTGAATATCTGTTCCCTTAATCTTCAAAAGAGAAGACTCTGGCCCAGGACCTTTACCAGCAGAGTCCTTTGCAAGCGTTCTTAATTCTGTGTATTCAAGTGCTGATAACTCTAATTCTGCAGCTGCTATTTTTGCTTTAAATGCTGGGTCTTGAATTAAAGGTTCGCCGTATGACATTTCAGAACTAGCAATCTGTTTTATTCTTTCTATTGCTTTCTTTGATCTTGCAACACCGGCAATACCTGATCTTTCATGAGCTAATAAAAATTTTGCATACGTCCAACCCATATTTTCTTGACCAATTAAATTTTCTACTGGAACTTTGACATTATCAAACCAAGTTTCATTCACCTCATGAGTTCCATCCATAAGCCTGATAGGTCTAACTGTTACACCGGGAGTTTTCATATCAATCAAAAGGAATGAAATGCCTTGTTGAGGTTTTTCTGCATCAGGATTGGTTCTTACTAAACAAAAGATCCAATCTGCATACTGTGCCATTGTAGTCCATGTTTTTTGTCCATTAACGATATAATGGTCACCTTCTTTCACGGCACTCGTTTTTAATGAAGCAAGATCCGAACCTGAGCCAGGTTCTGAATAACCCTGACACCAAAAAACTTCACCACTCAAAATTCCAGGCAAGTGTTGGGCTTTTTGCTCCTCATTTCCGAATGTATAAATTACTGGGCCGACCATATTTATTCCAAATGGCATAATATATTGACATTCAGCTTTTGCGCATTCTTGCTCGAAAATATATTTTTGTGTAGGAGTAAATTCTGCCCCACCATACTGTTTAGGCCAACTTGGTGCTGACCAACCATTGTGCTTTCCTAAAATCTTATGCCAAGCCGTAAGATCTTCTCTCGAGAGTTCTTTACCTAGTTTTCTTTTTGAATTGATTGAATCTCTGAGTTCTTGTGGGTAATTTGTTTTAATAAAATCCCTTATTTCACTTTGAAACTTTAAATCTTCATTTGAAAACGCGGTATCCATAGAATCTCCTAAAATTGTATTTATAATTATATAATGTTAAAAAAAAAGCTTTTCAATATTCTTTTAGGCCTGTTTTGCGCTAAATTTTAGATGTTTATCAGCCATTAAATATAATACACAAGCGGCCATACCATAGAAAATGCTTGATAAAAATGTATTTTGCAAAAATGGCAGGGCCATTATGTAGCAAGTGATTAGTCCATTCAAATCAGAAGCATACATTCCTGATCCATACCAAACAGCAAAATTTGATATTAAATAAAAAGATATTACACCTGCGCTAATTCCTAAAAATGAAGTAGTTAGATTTAACTTTGAGTGAAAAAAAGTACCAATCAATACACACACACAAATAGCAAAATAAATTATTGGCATACCAGCATGAAAACCTAAATATAAATCACTAACCAACATTGCTAGAATTGGAATAAAATATGCCAATACTTTTTTATCAAATACGGCACCTGCAAAAAAAGCCATTCCTAATATTGGCGTAAAATTAGGAGGATGAGGCAGTACCCTGCTTAATGCCAATACAAATACTATTGAAATACCAAAAATAATTTTTTTATTAATTTGCATTTAATAATTTATATCTCCTCTATATCAAAAAGTATATCCAAAATTAAAGAATAAATTTCGTTCTGGTAATGGGTATACATTGGATAATCCGTAATGTGCGTCATTATGAAAAGTACTTGAAACTGCATAATCGTATGTCGCTTCATCAAATAAATTGTTTACGCCAAAATTAAGTGTGTAGTTTTTATCATCAAAACTAAAGTACGAATTTACAATATAATAATCTGGTATCTGCGGCTCTATATTTTCTTCATCATTCGAAACATATTTTTTATCTAAATAATTCAATTCTAAATCAAGTGTTAAATTGTTTCTCACTTCAGTTTCATAAGCTAAAGTAAATTGTATTGGTGAAATAAGTGGTACTGATTTACCTCTTAAATTTAATGTATCAACTCCACCTAAGAGATTTTGCCACGTATTAGGTGCAAATGTTTCTCCATAAGTACTTACTCCCGGCGTAAGTGTTCCGGAAGTAAACTCAGCAACAGTATAACTAAACGATCCCTTTAACTTATTAGATTGATCAAGACTATATCCAAAATCAATATCAAAGCCCTTACGCTCAATCGGATCTACATTTGTATTTATACCATTTCTATATTGTATTTCATTTGTTGTATCGATTGAATAATAACTAACATCTAAATTAAGTTTATCTGTGAAATATCTGACTCCAATATCGTAACCCTCAGACTCCTGAGGTTTTAGATCAAAGGTTGTCTTAAGGTTCGAAGAGCCAACTCTTTCATCAATATTAGGAATTCGAAAAGACTCGGCATAACTTGCATACAAAGAGAGACCTCTATTTAATTTTTTTTCAAAACCAACATTGAATGCCTGATTGCTCGTTGTATCGTTATGAGTTGTCATATCATAAATGACTGGGTAAATTCCATACTCACCGTAGTCAACGTCAGCAAAACCAGGAGCTGTTTTATCGATGTCATCACGAGCTCCAAACATACTTTTTTCATCTCTATACCCCAATGAAATTGTAAGGTCACTTTCATTTACATATGCAGTATTTTGAAAATATAATGATCTGACCTTTAGATTGGCAAAAATTTGTTGTCCCATTGCCTCATCTTCTTTTCTGTGTTTTGTTGAGTCATAAAAAGAATGTGCAAAGTCATATCCTATGCTTAAGATATTAGAGTGAGTTTCATTAACTTGCTTTGTCTCGTATCTGGAATTAAAAGTATTTCCGTCGATTGTTGTGACTGTATATCTATCACTGTTATTTGGGGTAGACGCTGTATTTGCGTTGGCTCCGAAAAAAGATTTATCTGTTTTATCTCTGTAGCCAGTGTTAATAAAAATCTTATTCATATCATTTAGAGGAACAACAACACTGGCGTTAATTGAGTCCATTTCAGTATTAGCATAATCTACTCGTCGTTCCGTATTACATGAGTCTCCATTTTCTAATGTGCTTCCACCTATGTTTCTTGCTGTCTTGCTGTCTTCGTAGCGGTTACAAATATGGTAATTATAAACTTCACCCCCTTTGATTCTTCCACCTGGGAGATCTTTTTCATTTTCCATCGACATCACGTCTATATTTAAAGTTATATCTTCAACTTTATGATTCATATTTAATAAAATATTACTTTCATCAAAATCTGATGCATCTCGGTAATTACTGTTTGTAGTTTGAGATCCAAAAAGACCAACAGAACTCTGATCGTTTATTTTAGTGAATAATGATATATCCGCACTTTTATTGCCATATGAACCAATTGAGGTTTTAAGAGAATTAATTATATCCTTATTGTTTGTAACGATGTTAATTGCACCTCCGACTGCACCTGAACCGTACAATGTCGCAGCTGATCCTCCTCTTATTATCTCAATTCTTTCAATGCTCTCTGTGGGTATATGAGAGTTTATGGTTGACATATCAACGTCATTGAGGCGTCTACCATTAATTAGAATCAGAGTATTTGATTTCGCTGTTTCTCCAAAACCCCGCATGTCTAATGTGGTGTATACTCCGTCATATCCAGATGCCGTTGTTCTCGTAGAAATACCTGAATAGCTTTCTATTATTTTTGGCAAGGATTTGTTTTGATATAATTTGAGTTCTTCTTTTGAGATTATAGTGATATTTGATCCAGCTAAGCCGGATGAAAGTCGAGTGTACTCTTCACTGCTAGGGTTTATGAGAATTTCCGGCGTTTCAGCACTTATATTATTAATAAAAGTAAGAAATATAATTATTGAGAATAATAGTCTTTTGGTCATCTTAGTCATCTTTGCCTCCAGTTAGAAGTCACCGCAAACATAATGTCCAAATGATTATCCCGATCACTTGTGGATGACTATGCTTTGTTGGTAGGTCTCCTGACTTCTCCATCACTACTTAAGCACACCTTCCCGATTAATCAGTGGTATCTGTACTTAAATTCCAGAGTTACAGTTGCGGGTACAGTTAAGGCTTTAAACCTTATTCCCTGTTATTCACTTTACGTGAACCAACATTGAAACTATTGTATATTCGAAATTACAAAGCAAGAAAAAAATGGAAATTTTTGAAAATCAAAAACCTCTTTCTTTTGATTTTAACGAAAGTTTAGACAAGGCTCAAATATCTCCAAACGGGTTTAGAGAGTACGATGCACGTTGGCTTTATCCGGAAGAAATAAGCAAAAAAGGATTAGAAATATTTGGTTACAGCCTTGGAAAATATATAAGCAATTCTAAAGGTCAAGGCTCATCAATCGTTATTGGTCAAGATTATAGATCATACAGCACTGAGGTAAAGTACCATCTAACAAAAGGGTTATTGACAAGCGGTCTCAAAGTAATCGATGTTGGTTTAGCTTTATCGCCAATGGTATACTTTGCCCAACATCACTTAGATACCGATAGTCTTGCTATGGTAACTGCAAGCCATAATGCAAATGGTTGGACTGGGATAAAATGTGGAATAGAAAAATCACTTACATTTGGTCCTGATGATATAAAAAAAATAAAAACTATTACTGAAAATAGTCATGATTTTATTGCGTCAAATAACGGCGGTTACGAGTTTAAAAATGGTATTCGTGAAGCATATCTAAAATATCTAAAGGGCACACAATCAGTAAAAAGAAATTTAAAAATTGTTTTAGCTTGTGGTAATGGAACAGCAGGTGCATTTGCCCCTGATTTGTTAAGAAGCCTTGGATGTGAAGTAATTGAATTGCATTGCAATTTAGATTTTAAATTTCCTAATTATAATCCTAATCCAGAAGATCTAACAATGCTTAATGATCTTGCAAAAAGCGTAAAAGATAATAATGCAGATGTAGGATTTGCTTTTGATGGCGATGGCGATCGTCTTGGGGTTGTGGACAATGAAGGTAATGAAATATTTTCTGACAAAATAGGATTAATGCTTTCAGAGTATTTATCTGAGAAATATTCAAGCTCAAAATTTGTTATCGATGTAAAGTCGACTGGTTTATTTTTTAATAATGAGATTTTGAAGAAAAATAATTGCACTGTTGATATGTGGATGACTGGTCACTCACATATGAAGAGGCGAGTTAAAGAAATAAATGCTTTATGCGGTTTTGAAAAAAGTGGTCATTTTTTCATTGGTAAGCCCTTGGGACTGGGCTTTGACGATGGTTTGAGATCAGCTTCTATGATGATTGAATATTTGGATCACCATAAAAATAAGAGTATGTCTGAATTGTATTCAAATTTAAATACTTCCTATCAATCTCCTACTATGGCGCCTTTCTGTAAGGATGAAGAAAAATATGCGGTCGTAGATGAAATTATAAATAAAATAATTCAAGACCAAAAAAATAAAACAAAAGTTGCTGATTGTGAAATAGTTCAAACAAATACAGTAAATGGAATTAGATTTAGCTTATCCAATGGATCATGGGGATTAATCAGAGCGTCATCAAATAAGCCATCTTTAGTTATAGTTATCGAAAGCCTTGTTTCAAATGAAGAAGTTAAAATGATTTTTAAATACATTAACACACTTTTAAATGAAACTGGTAAAGTTGGAGAATACGACCAAAAACTATGATGTTAATGATGCCCATTCAATAAAGAATCGAATGGACATAAATAAAATAAATAAACCAAAAATAAAACTTAATTTACCTTTGGAGAGATAATGGGCAAATCTTACTCCTAAAGGGGCGCCTATAATTGTCATGGGCGTTATTAAAATTAAACCTACTAAACTTACATATCCATAAGTTAGTGGTAGAGATACATTATTTTGAATTCCAGCTATAATGAAGCCAATTGTACCAGGAACAGCAATTATTGTTCCAATGCCAGCAGCGGTTCCAATGGCACGGTGTATATCGAAGTTATAAAGTTTTAAGATGGGTATACTTATTGAGCCACCACCAACACCTATTATTACAGATAAAAAACCAATTGTTGATCCATAACCATGACCTTTTAAATTGTTTGGAAATTTATCTGCAAATCTCCATTCATCTTTCCAAAAGAAAAATTGAAGAGCAACAAAAAATAAGATTATAGAATAAATTAGTATTAGGCTGCTACCTTCAAGAAAGGATACTGCTATCGACCCAAAAATCACTCCAATTAATAATGACAAAAAAATAAATTTTAAAAAATCTAAATTGACTGAACCTCTTCTATGATGATTTATTGCTGATATAATTGAAATTGGAACAATATTTGCAAGGGAAGTTCCAACAGCCAAGTGCATTCTTATACTCTCATCTACTTCTGCTAGTGTATAGATATAGTATAAAGCAGGTACAACAACTACACCTCCTCCAATTCCAAAAAGCCCTGCAATAAATCCAGCAAAAATACCAGTACTAACCAATAACATTACAGAAAATAGCAAGTCGCCAGAGGCAACATTGCTAAATATCGTTGTAAACACTTAGAGCTTAGTTTTTGCCAGAAGGAAGTTCGTTAAATGGAACTTTTTTATCCGCTCTTTCATCTTGTGGTAACCCAAGAACTCGCTCTGCAATAATATTACGAAGAACTTCATCTGTGCCACCAGCAATTCTCATTGCCGCAGAGAAAAAATATCCATTTTGAAATAAGTTCTTTAATACAGGGTTTTGATCGTGATGTACCATTCCTGAAGAATCCATCAGTTCGAGCGCATAAGCTGACACATCTTGCATTTTTGACGCTGTAACAAGTTTGCTTATTGATAGCTCTGGGCCTGGAGTCTGACCTTTTGATAAAGCTGTAATACTTCTAAATTTTGTATATTGCAAACCGCGAGATTGAACATACCAGTC